>JANOZW010000107.1:0-18449 GCA_031429575.1 Ferruginibacter sp. | reverse complement strand
GTTACTATTTATTCACTTGATTCTACCAAAGAAGATATATTAATTTTTGGGACATCTCGTGCTTCACATCACTATAAAACAAGATTATTACAAAACTTAACCAATTACACTTATTACAACTGTGGAAGAGATGAAATGACCATTTTTTATTCACAAAGCCTTATTAATTCAATTCTAAAAAGATACAAGCCTAAATTGATTATTTTAGATATATTACCAACTGAGCTTAACTACAATAAATCAAGCAATTTGAATTATGAAAGAATTGTAAATACATTAAAACCATTTGTACACAAGCATCCAGAGTTAAAAGAATCTATTTCAAAATCAGGTAAGCTAGAGATATTAAAAACAGATTTTTCAAGAATTTACCCTTTTAATTCTCTCATAGGCTCAATTGTACAAAATACTTATACAAATTTAGGACATAAGCAAGAGTTAGGTTATGAACCATTATGGAATAAAATCGATTCGTTAAATTATGGCAATCCAATTTGGGGTAATTCTATGGACACTACTGCGGTTGATGACATTTTAGTTACTCAACTAAAACAAATTATTAATTTAACTAAACAACATAATGTAAGACTAATAACTATTGTTTCGCCTTTCTATTTTAAACTCCCTATATACAAAAGCACCAGTTATCAAACTTTTAAAAAAGTACTTACCAATGAGTCTTTACAATTTTTAGATTTTTCGCAAGACACAGATTTTTTATCTAAACCATTTTTATTTAATGACGATGTTCATTTAAATGATAGTGGTGCTAACATTTTCTCAAAAAAAATAGCTACAATTTGTACTCAAGCATTAAATAACCCTTAAGCTACTTTGTTACCCATTGTTCACCTGCAGTGGTCCACTACAATAAATGAGGCGAGGCTATTTTATATTGGAATCCTATGCGCAAAATATAAAGCAAGTTTATTCAACCAACAGATACCTTTCCACACTTTTGGTATGCTGTATATTTGCAAGAAGCTACTACAATATTTTTTCAACCAAAAGATAGAATAACGTACCATTCCACATGCTCCAAACTTTAATCATTCATTCGCTCCAATCTCCGCTAATTATTCATTATAAAAAATAGTCAATTTAAATACAATAGTTTAAATTGCATTAATAGAAATTTTACTAAAAATTATTTTTCAAAACCTCTTTTATAAATTATGAGTGCAAAGCTATTTTACTCTACCAATGCTCAGTTGGCTCAGATAATTACTGCTCGTTTTTTCAAAGATACTTTTAGAGTATGGGCCGCTCCTCAGTTTGATAATGAATTTAATCCTCCATCATCTAACCCAAAGGAAATTTTTATGAGGCTACATGAAGATGTAAAAAGACAAGATAACCATAGCAGTAAAATGAACGAAATAAAAGCGGGGCTTTTAAAAGCAATCCAAAAAAAGAGGGGCGATGGTTCACTTACTGAGGAGCAAGAAAAGGAAGCAAACAATATTATTTTTGCATCTACAATAATTAGGTACAAACCATTTTTGTATTTAATCCCAAACACTTCTACATTAAATATTAGTAAAGCTCAAATAGAAGATAAAGCAGAAGTATTATCGGAAGAATATATTATTAAAGATTTATCATCTAAAGAATTTGATATTATTCAATCATGATAATAAATACACTTAAAAATACTAATAATACTGAGGTCATAAATATTCTTTATGATCTGTATAGAATATTTCATAAAGCGGAAGATGGGATTTTCTACACCGCATTTCCTGATAGCGATTTAAATGAGAAAGAAAAAACTATATTAAATACTATTTTAGCGGATATAGATCTTAGAAATCATCTTGGAGATAGACCTTTTCTTTCAAATGCATTCTCCGAGTTAAATTTTTTTC
Source organism: Ferruginibacter sp. (assembly GCA_031429575.1). Taxonomy (GTDB): domain Bacteria; phylum Bacteroidota; class Bacteroidia; order Chitinophagales; family Chitinophagaceae; genus Ferruginibacter. The sequence continues at coordinate 16,581 of JANOZW010000107.1, read as the reverse complement.
AAAATAATATTTTAAACGAAAGACTTTCCATAGATAGAGTAGCTAGTGCAAAAAAAAATAGAAGAATTATTTAACCCTAAAACAGAAAAGCCAAGAAAAAGAATTACCCACTTTTGTCAAGTATTGGAGCATGTTTGGTAGCAACATCTGTTCTAACTAAAATGAATATTGATAAGTTTGAAAAAATAAATAAACTTGAAATAATTATAGCTAAATCAAAAAAAAACAGCTTTAAATCCAAATTGTGATACTACATACATCACAAAACACGATACCACACTTACTATAAAATATGACACTATCATTAAAACTATCATTAAAGACGATTTTATCGATAAAGATGACTCAATTAAAAATTCTGGACCAAGCAAAAGTATTGATAGTCTTATTAGGTTAATAGAATATATCAATACTAAAAATAATCAAAGCAAGAATGAATTTGATGTTTTAAACAAACAATATCAAAAGCTTTCAACAATGAATAAAAGTTTTAATGACAGTGCATTTATTGAATGTGAAAAAGGAAGGGAAATTCTATACAAAACTCAAATTGATCTAAAAAAACAAATTACAAAACTCACAGCCATACTTGATTCTAATATTAACAAACGTAAATTTCCAATACTGAGAACGGGAGTACAGAAATAATATTTCTTCTGCCTTCTTCACTAAAAATTATATGAAGGTATTTTACTTTTGTTGGTATGTAATGTTTCTCATATCTGTTCGTTACTTTATTATAACGTCGCCAGTTGGTATACAGAGGAGGTAAGTAGCCAAGCATACCAACAACATTTGTAGCGTAACCTCAAAAAAAATAGATTATTTTTTCAGCAAGTATTGTTGGTAGGCCTGTCCTGTCTTTTCCATCCTGCATACCAACAACAGTGGTCGCTTAAAAAGTGCAACGAATTACTTCGGAGAATTTTAAGTAAATTTGAAATGCCAATCAGGTGAAAAAAAATAATATGAATGTAGAAGACTTTAAAGTTGAAAGGTATTTTGCCAAATATGAATTTACAGCTAAATATCTTTTATCAAGTTCAGACTGTGATGGATATAGTATGAATTATGTTCTTACGCTTGCATCATCTACCGAAAAGGAACAATGGGACAATTTAAAACTAGGCTACACTGAAACGGTGGGTAGTGAAAAATTACGGCAAGCCATAAAACAACATTACGAAACAATTGCACTTGATGAGGTGGTGGTTTCTACTCCAGGAGAAGCAAATTTTATTTTGATGAACATACTACTGCATGCAGGTGACCATGTAATATGTATGTCACCAATGTATCAATCGCTATATCAAATTGCAAAAGATTTGGGTTGCAAACTTTCATTTTGGGAGCCCTTACAAAACGATCATAAATGGTTTTATGATCCAAGTGATTTGAAAAAACTTATTCAATCAAATACGAAACTTATTGTCATCAATTTTCCTCATAATCCAACAGGGTTTAGCCCAAGTTTAAGCGAATACAAAGAAATCATTTCAATGGCAAGAGAAAATAATATTTATATTTTTTCTGACGAAATGTATCGATTTCTTCATCATAACAGTTTTTCAAATTTGCCATCTGCTTGTGATTTATACGAAAATGCCTTCAGTCTTTGGGGTACAGCTAAAACTTTTGGGCTAGGCGGATTACGTTTAGGTTGGCTCACATCAAAAAATAAAAAAATTTTAAAAAAAGTAGAAAAATTTAAAGATTACCTCTCCATATGTAATAGTGCTACAAGTGAAATACTAGGAACGATTGCATTGAATAATTTAAATGATTTTGTAAATCCTAATATTGAAAAAATAAAATCAAATATTTTAAATTTTGAAAAGTTTTGTAACAGAAATAATGATTTTATTGATTATTACAAACCAAATTCAGGTTCAACTGCCTTTGTAAAATTAAAAATAAATATACCTACAATTGAATTTTCTGAAAATCTTGTGAAAGAAACAGGAATAATGTTGTTGCCTTCTGAAACATTTGAATACGGTAATCAATATGTAAGAATTGGTTTTGGGAGAGAAAATATGCCACTTGCATTGGAACAATTGGAAATTTATATTAATGACAAAAACATAAATCACCAATAATATTTTACATTGCCAGCGCAAGTTTAGGTAGAAGGTAAATGTGCATTTGCTGCCTTTGCAACAAATGAAAATTTTGTACATTTACTTTTATTAAAAATGAAATCATGAATCATCTTGCAAAATCAATAAGACCATTTATCGGAGCAAAAGATTTTAACGTATCAAGAGCCTTTTACAAAGACCTAGGTTTTGAAGAATTCATTATTTCAGAAAATATGAGTTACTTTAAAATTTATGATACATTAGGCTTTTACCTACAGGATGCTTATGTGAAGGATTGGATTGATAATACCATGATATTTATAGAGGTTGAAAACGTAGAGCAGTTTTATTATGAATTGAAAAGCCTCAAACTTGAACAAAACTATAAAGGTGTAAAACTTGTTCCTATAAAAAAAGATTTGTGGGGAAGTGAATGTTTTTTACACGACCCATCGGGAATACTGTGGCATTTTGGGGAGTTTAATAAGTGAGCTAAAACACCTACCTTTTTTCAACAACAGAAAATTTTCTCTAGTTATAAATATGAAACCAATTTCCATACCTAAATTACTTCTATGGATAACTGCACTTACAACCATTGCTGTTTTTATATTTATGAAACCAATACAGCAAGATGTAACATATCATCATTTTGCAAATGATACTATTGTTTTTGGCATTGCTAATTTTTGGAATGTTGTAAGCAATATTGGATTTATTGTAATAGCATTATCAGGTATCTATTTTTTACTAAAAAACAAAATTAGTAACATTATCATTTGGTCACTTTTTGCGGGCATTTTTGTAACAGGTTTTGGTTCTGCCTATTATCATTATACCCCAAACAACACTACTTTAGTGTGGGATAGATTACCAATGACAATTGTTTTTACTTCATTTTTTGCACTCATCTATTCTTGGTGTTTTAGCACAAAAACGGGTTTTAAAATTTGGTTGGTGAGCCTTGTTGCAGGTATATATTCTGTTTTTTATTGGCAATATACCGAGCAAGAACTACGTGGAGATTTAAGATTGTATGCCATTATACAATTTTTGCCAATTGTGCTAATTGCCATTATTGTAGCCAGCAATTTTAAAAAACATACATTTTTATTACAACCTATTTCTATGATTGTACTTTGGTATGTTGTAGCAAAATTATTAGAACATTTTGATAACTATTTTTTTGAAATTACCAATCTTTTCAGTGGACATCCTATAAAACATGTGGCCGCAGCAGTAGCTACTTTTTACATATACAAAATGGTAAAGGTGCAACTTTGTAGAAATGAAAGCGCAATAGAATTTATTTGAAAAATAAAAAAGAGTTTTACCTTGATAAAAATATCGTAGCCCCTATCTCACTGTTGTTAATTTTATGCAACAGCTAAAAAGCTCATGCCGGAACTATTATGTAAATGATGCAGACTTTTGTATCTTCCCGCAAAATTAAATTATGAAACTACTGCTAACATTTGCTGCTATTATATTTTATCAACTAAGCCATGCACAAAATTTTAAGCCCACGAGAGAAGCTTTTACACTCAAACTCGCTGTGGATGGTGAAAAATTTTATGAAGAAGATTTAAAAAGTAGTGCCTATTTCCCCCGCCCTGGTTTATTACAAATTTATCCAACCGAAAAACTAAATATTGAAGTAGAAATAAAAGCAGATACCATTTTTTCTATGCAAGTGGTAAAGGAAAATCTTAATCCCGAAAAGACAATCGAAATTGTTTTTTCACAAACTGTAGAAAATAATAAACATGAATTAATGATGCTTAAAGTTAACAACCCTTTTGATAAAGAATTATCGTATAAAGCACGCATGTTTGTAGTAAGGCAAGAAAAATGGGCTAGAACTAGCATAGTCCCTATACCTGCTAAACTTTCAGGATATGAAACTTGGCCAGATGTAATTATTAGTCTAGCCTTGTATGATTTTATGCTAAAGTGATAAAATCACCAATAAGTAAATAATCACAATACTTAGTAACAAAAACAATTCTAATGCTTACCATACAAGATTTTGTTGCTAAATATAAAACCTACTCAGATGAAGAACTCTACAATGTTCATCATAATTTACAGAACTATAGTGAAGAAGCTGCTAAAGCATTACTTATTGTAATGGAGGAAAAAGGTGGGCTTGATACTTTAATACAAAGACTAGAAGCCAAAGCCATTATTACAAATGAAAAAAGAAGAATTGCCAATGAAGCGGCAAAGCTTGGGTTAAATGGCGTGGATGCATCTTTTATAAAAAACACTACAACCTCCGCCATACTTTCAAAAGAAGAGCTACATGATATTATTGAAACAAATGTAGAAAAAGCAGAATCAATTGTTGAAGATAAGAAAGTGACTTCTGAAACTATTATGAAGAGCATTTTAGGTGGTGCGTTAGCTTCTTTGGTTGGAGGTGCATTTGCTTCTCTTCAATTTTTATATTTTGGTGCTACATCGCATATACTCGTAGGAGGAATGGGTTTGATTTGTTATGGAGTTGTAAAGTTTGTTACAAAAAAATCATACAATAATACTGCTGTCATTTTAGCAAGTTTTGTTGCTTTTATACTCTCTTATTTAATTGGGTCTATTGCATTTTCAATCTTTGGTTATTTAGGTTAATGATGCTTATATCTCATTTCAGCATGCATTTTACAATTTGTAAAAAGCTTTCCTTCAATTTTCTTTAGCTAATAAAACTATCCATAAATAATTTTCCTGAAAAGTAAATTCACAAAATGTAATTTTACGATACCCATTATTAAAAAATAGACAAATCATATGTTTGTAAACGCTATCGAAGAAATTCAAAAATATACAAGACCAGTACATACCATTGTACGGCATTATCATAATAATTTTATACAGCCAGGTGCTGCTACACTTTTTTTTGTAAACGAACTGGGAGTTGCCATTACTTGCAAGCACGTTTTAGACCAATTGCTAGCAGAACATAGTATAAATGCGCATTACGCAAATTTTAAGACGGAGAAAAAATTATTGGGCACAAAATTAGATGGAAAATATAAAAAACAATTAAAAGACCTTGAAACAAAATACAATTACACTTCAACAGAAGCTGTAGCACAATTGAAAAACTTTTTTTTAAACTGTACCGATAGTGCCACTTTCGATTATATTTCACACCCAACGCTTGATCTTGCAATCTTACGATTTAATAATGTTACCCAAAACCATTATACTTCTTATGCCAAATTTTTAAAAGATAGTACAGCGTTAAAACAAGGAAAACTTTTATGCAGATTTGGATTTCCCTTTGCAGAATTTACCAATTTTGAGTACAATATCATTAATGATGAAATTAATTTTACGAATACTGGAAATATTAATTCGCCATCTTTCCCCATAGATGGCATTATTACTAGGCATGTTGGCGAAGGCGGAAAAATTGTAGGGCTTGAAATAAGTACACCGGGGCTTAGGGGGCAAAGTGGGGGGCCATTATTTGATACAAATGGGCTTGTATGCGGTATGCAATCTCTTACAGTGCAGTACCACATGGGATTTGATGAGCAAAAAATTGAAATTACTAGCAAAGGAAAAAGAACAAACACCATCAATCATTCGTTTTTAAATGTGGGGAGGTGTATTCATGTAGAAGCTATAAAAGATTTTTTAGAGCTTAATGATGTAAAATATTATGAGGAATAAGGAAGTATAAACAGAATGTTACAAAACTGTTTCTAATAATAATATAAAGCTGAGCGAAAATGTATTACCCCATTGCTCCCAACCAAGCCATCATACCAATGCCATGCTCAATGCCATTTTCATCTACATTAAAAACTGGCGTGTGTACACCAATGGTAATGCCTTTTTCGATATTACCAATACCGAGTCTAAAAAAACAAGCGGGAATTTTTTGTGAGTAATACGCAAAATCTTCTGCACCCATACGTAGTTCTGTTTCAGAAACATTTTCTTCGCCAGCATATTCTTCTGCTAGTTTTCTGGCAGAGGCACTAAGCGCTTCATCGTTTTTTACAAATGGATAGCCTACATCTATTTTAATATCAACTTCACCACCAAGGGCTTTTACCAACAATTCAGTTTGTGTTTTTATAAGTTCATGTGCTTTAAAACGCCACTCTTCGTTCATGGCCCTAAAAGTGCCCATTAGCTTTACCTCGCTGGGAATAATATTGGTGGCATTTCCGCCTTGAATGGATGTAATGGAAAGTATAGTAGGATTAAAAGCGTTGTTGTTTCTGCTCACAATTTGCTGAAGGCTTACCACCAATTGTGATGCAATCAAAATAGTATCTGCTGTTAAATGCGGGGCAGCAGCATGGCCACCTTTTGCTTTTATGGTTATATAAATTTCATCAGCACTTGCCATTACCATACCTCCTCTAAAACTAAATTGACCTACCTGCAAAATGTTATGTACATGCAATGCAAATATTTTTTGTGGTACAGGGTTTTCTAATACGCCTTCTTTAATGAGCAAACTTGCTCCGCCTGGGTTTTTTTCTTCGCCAGGTTGAAAAATTAATTTCACTGTACCTATCCATTCGTCTTTTGTTTCGTTTAATATTTTTGCTGCTCCTAGCAAGCATGTAGTATGCACATCATGCCCGCATGCGTGCATTACACCATCGTTGGTAGATTTGTAAGGCACATCATTTTGTTCTGTAATAGGTAGAGCATCTATATCTGCACGAAGGGCTACAATTCTTTGATCAGCATTTTTTCCTCTTATTAAACCAACTACACCTGTAGTAGCCATTACTGTAAAAGGTATGCCCCACGCTGTAAGTTTTGCTTGTATAAATTTAGAAGTTTCAAACTCTTCGTAACTCAACTCGGGGTTGGCATGTATGTGTTGACGAACTTTTATAAATTCATCTTTGTATGCTGCCGAAAGTGATTTTATTTTTTGTAGCAAGATGTAGATGTTAGACGTTAGATATTAAATTCTAGACTAAAGAGGTTTACTTCTTTATTTTTTTCTTGTCATTTTCCTTATCGTCATCTACTTCTTTTGTAGTGGTTTTTTCTACTTTCATTTCTACCGTACCTGGCACTATATAAATATTATTGTTTACCATCTTCATACCCATAATTTGTTTGCGTACCTTATCTGCTTGCCCTCTATCTAAAAAATTTCCGAACTTAATTTTTGTATTTGGCATTTGAAATTCCATATAAACTTTATAAAGAATTTGATTGGGAAAAGATTGAAACAATTTTGCACGCACTTTCATGGCCAAATCTCTATCGCTAGTGCTTATAACCATTAGCCTGTACCCCTGTGTAAGTACGATACCTGTACTTGTTGTTGTAATAACCGTTTTAGTACCAGCTGTTGGTGTATTGGTATTATTTGCAATCTTGAGTGATGCATTGTGGTCAGCTAGTTTTTCTCCTAGCATTTCTATTCTTGTATCTTGTATAATAACAGATGCGCCAGCAGATGCAGTATCTAAAACAGCTTGTGCATTTGCTGTAAAAAAACAAGTACTAATAAAAATTGATAAAAAAATAGTCTTCATTATAATTTATTTTGAGTGTAAGGGGTTATTCAAAATCGTTTTAGTTTAATTTACTTTCTGCTACAATGGCAATGCTACTACTGCATCCAATTCTATCTGCACCTGCTTGTATTAATTCTTTTGCAAATGCAAATGTACGAATGCCGCCGCTAGCTTTTATCTTTACGGCGTCTGACAAATGTTTTCGCATAAGTTTAACAGCATGTACTGATGCGCCTTTTTCTGCATAGCCTGTAGATGTTTTCATAAAATCAACCCCTGCAATGCCATACAAATCGCAGCATTTTATAATTTCTTCATCGGTAAGTATGCCGCTTTCTATTATTATTTTTATAACTTTTTGTTTGTTTCTTACCACCGTCATTACATGATTGAGCTCATGTGCTAGGTATTGCCAGTCGTTGTTTTTTAATGCGGCTATATTTATTACCATATCTAGCTCATCTGCACCATCTACAATGGCTAATAATATTTCAGCCAATTTTGCTTCTACAGCGCTATAGCCAAATGGGAAACCTATGACGGTGGCTATTTTTACATTTGTATTATCACAAAGCGCTTTTGCTTGTTTTACAAAGAGTGGTGGCACACATACAGCTGCAAAATTGTTTTGTATGGCTTCCGCACAAAGCTGCTCTACATCTGCTACTAAAGTGGTAGGTTTTAGTATGGTATGGTCTATATAAGTGGCAATATTCATGTGGGCAAAAATAATGAAAGATTTTAAGGGGAGAGTGGAAATTATTAATGATGAGATATGAATGATGAATGATGTAAAAAGTTAATTAAAAGTCGATTTTTGCCTATGCACGAATTAGCTTTAGAAAAGCATATAGCATGAAAATTACGAATGCTATAAGAAAACTAAGCATAAAATAAACGACACTGACTTTTAAAGACAGTCTTGCATATAAAATTGATTTGTTATTGGTTTTAAAAAAATGGGTAATAGCAAAAACCCTATTGAAACAAATGAAAAAATAATTATAACACTTGTATTGCTAAAGAAATAGAGGGTGCTAAATTCCAAAACAAATGGGGGATATAATAAATTACTTTTAAAGCGGCATCGAAAGATTGCAGGCGGTGTTCTTTCTTAATTAAAATATTTTTTATTAAGTAACGAATTACAAAAACGATAAACACTAATACTATAATGAAATGTAAAATCAATATAAAATTATTTTAGTTAGTCAAATAGTATTTTACAGATTGCACAATAAAAGTTCAATAGAATTTCTACTGATGATCATAGCCTGGATAGGAGCGGAAATATTTTTTGATCCCGCATTTGGCGGGAGAAAAAAATATTGTAGCGCATAGCCGGAAACTACTGCTGATACTTAATCTTCTGCTCATGCTCCAAAAAACAGACATAAGATATTAAAAAAAAAGACACAAAATGAAATACGAATGTATTTTATCTTGTGTCTAATATCTCTTAATCTAACATCTAAATCTTACTGCTTATCTATCTCCACCACACATGCCACAATACTTTTTGCATCACTCGTGCTTTTAAAATTCATGCTACCATTTACACCATTATTAAAACTTACATTCGTGATAGCATTTGCAGCAACAGCATCGTTTAACTTACCCGCAAAATCTGCTTTTGTGCTAGCATTTATTGCAGCATTTAAAGCATTATAGTCTAGTTGCTTTTTACTTACAATGACGCCCATCATTTCTTTGTTGCCTACTTCATCTGCCTGTATAGATTCTTTGCGAGGAAAAAGTCTAAAGCCTGTAATGCCGCAGTACGGGGAGTGTGCAGGCTTGTAAGGAAATAACACCATACTTTTTCCTGCTACATCTGGCGTAAAAATATAGATGTAACACTCTACTGCATTTTTAATTTCTATTTTAAATTTGGAGCCTTTTTTTATAGGAGAAACGGTTTTAAACAAATTAGCTCCTGCAGATTTTAGTGCAACGTTTGTTCGAGTTTCGGGGTTAAACAAACCTACACTTGCCTCAAAAGCCACGTTAAGTGCTGCGCCTCTTTTTGGCAAAGGATTTAAGCCATAGGCCTCTCTTACAAATTCTTTAAAGTCGGCATACCGCACAAAGCCTATACCGTTTTGCCCCCATTCATTTCCCCAACTATTCATTATTTGAAATGCCCCTCCTTCTATCCTATCATCATACCCAATTACACACATAGCGTGACCGCCAAAGCCTGTCATCTCTTTATCTTCTGCATTGGGATGCCATACTTTTTGACCCAGCATACGTTGCATAAATGTACCGCCTACCATCATACCAATAACGACTGGTGCATCTTTTGCTAGATGTTCTTTTATGGCACGAATGTTTATACCATTTACATCATCTGTTTCTGTAAGGCGATGAAAACCTTGTATTTTATTTTGCTGCCCTTGTTGTATAAGTGTGCCGTTAGCTTGGCGACTACAATCGTTTTCATCGTACTTAAAATCTTGATAACGCACAGCACCATTTTGTTGCATAAACTCCATGGCTTTTTGTATGTAAGAGCCTTGGCAATCTTCGAGCGCAATGGCATTATACATGTATGCTGGGCTATAGGCAATACTATTGGGATCTTGCCTTGTGCTTGCAGCTTCTAAAATAGTACGTGCAGCATAAGCACTGCTCCATGCTACACAGCTACCCTGCTTACCTTGGTTTTGGCGTGTTGGCGCAAAGGCCGCTAGGTTTACCATTTCGGGTAATGGGTTTTTTGTATTGTCATCTTCTAACCCTTCGTACACCTGTGCTTTTTTGGTTTGGTTGGCATCAAAATTATAACCACTTTCCGAAAATAATTTGTTTGCTTGAGTTCCGCCACCACCGCCAATGCCACTACAACCTCCTCTAAAGAAAACAAAATAAACTACGGCTCCTACTATTAAAAGTAAGATGAGGCTCTTGCCACTACAACCACCTTTTCGGGGAGTACCATCAGGATTACTGCCACTGCTTCCTCTGCCTTTTCTAAACAACCCTATTACCAAAGGTAAAAAACTAAGTAAGCCGCCTAGGTTTAAACCACCGCCACCACCACTGTTACCGCCACCACCGCCAGTGTTATTATCAACGTAGTCATCTTGATTATCTGGATCATCAACCATGTGTAAAGCCATAAAATAAATATTTAGAGTTTAAAATTATGGAGTTTTGGGGAAATGTGGGTGAGAAAGTTTTAGGGTTGAAAGTTAAAAGTTGAAAGTTGAAGGTTTATTCGTAATATATTCTTGGGTAATATTGATTTTATATAATTTTAATGCACTAATATTACGATATAGTTTTAGGAAAAATGGAACATCAAAATATAGAATATAAAGAAAGTTGGCGTGACGAATACATAAAATGGATTTGTGGTTTTTGCAATGCCACAGGAGGTAAAATTTATATTGGAATAGATGATAAAGGAAATGTAAAAGGTATTGATGATGCTAAAAAATTGCTAGAAGAAATTCCAAATAAAACAAAAGATATACTAGGTATTATAGTTGATGTAAATATAAAGACAAAAGCTAAACTACAATACATTGAAATAATTGTGGAGGCTTACCCCTACCCAATAAGCTACAAAGGGCAATATCATTATAGAAGTGGTAGTACAAAACAAGAGCTTAAAGGTGCAGGTCTTGATAAATTTATTTTACAAAAGAAAGGTAAACGATGGGATGGCTTGCCGCAATTAAAAGCAACTGTAAAAGATTTATCTACAAATGCTTTTGCAGATTTTAAGCGTATGGCAGGGGAAACGAAACGAGTAGATTCATCTATGCTAAAAGATAAGCCTGCTATTCTTCTTGATAAACTGCATTTAAAAACGGAAGAGGGATATTTGAAAAAAGCAGCTATACTTTTGTTTCACCCAAACCCTGAAAAATATATAACAGGTGCGTATGTAAAAATTGGCTTTTTTAATACGGATGATGATTTGGCCTATCAAGATGAAGTGCATGGACATCTTTTTATGCAAGTAGAAAAGATAATGGACTTGCTACTTACTAAATACATGAAGGCAAATATTTCTTACAAACAATTGCAAAGAATAGAGCAATATCCAATACCCGAAACAGCATTGAGAGAAGCTATTTTAAATGCGATTGTACACAAAGATTACACAAGTGGAAACCCCGTACAAATAAGTGTATATAACAATAAAATTATTATTTGGAATGCCGGTGAGCTTCCTGATAAATGGACAGTAGAGCACTTGAAGAAGAAGCACCCTTCTATTCCATTTAACCCTGATGTAGCAAATGCATTTTTTCGTGCCGGTATGATAGAGGCTTGGGGAAGAGGTACCATAAAAATTATTAATGATTGTAGAAGAGCTAAAATTCCTGTCCCAAGTTTTAAGTATAATATGGCAGGGTTTGTGGTGGAGTTTAAGAATTTTATGGGAAAGCCAAATACGGGAGACATTGTAATTACTTTAATCAGTGAAAATAAAAGTATAACCATTGGCGAATTAGCAAAAAAAATTGAGGTTTCAGAAATAACAACAAAAAGAATTATTAAAAAATTACAAGATGAAAAAAGAATCATGAGAGTAGGTGGAGATAAAATTGGATTATGGGAAATCGTAGAATAAAACCGTTAAAATGATACTGTAAAAGGATATTATGGAATAAAAATTTCAAGTACGTCATTATTAATGAAGGATACCCTCAACTACTAAAACCAATACTAGCAGTGCTTATAGTTGATTTTTATAAATAAATATAAGAAAAACATTGCATATAAAAATGGTACGCAAAAATGGTACGCAAAAATGATACTGTAAAAATGATACTGTAAAATAGCTAATACAAGATTTCATAACAACTTGAAAAATAGTAAATCCTTATTAATGGTGCTTTCAACAAACCTAATTAATTTAATATCCCTTAATTCGAATATAAAAACAAGGCAAAAATGTTACTGTAAAATAATAAAAACAACATAAAACATGAAGAAATTAACCCTACTAACCGCATTTACAATTCTACTTCTAATCTCTTGCACAGATACCAGAAATAACCAATTAATTATTGGCAAATGGAAAGGAGCTCGATGGGAATCTAATGGAAAAACGTTGACCATGAATGTAGCAACTACTTTCTTTAATTTTGATGAAAAAGGAGCTTACAGTTTTGAAAATAATGGAAATGTAGAAGCAGGTACTTACAAAGTAGAAAACGACAATTTGTTTACGAAACCAAAAGGCCAACAAGAAATGATGGTAAAAATTACAAAACTTACTGGAGATAGTTTGGTATTTGATATGAATAGAAGTGGAATGGCGGAGACGTTAACACTATTAAAAAAATAATGATGATCTATAAAAACATAATTAGTCTATTTATTCTATTTTTTGTATCTGCATTTACGTGGGCACAAAAACCGAATTATGATAGCCTGGCTAAAGAAAAGGAAAAGATAGTACTATTATTTTTAGACTTAAAAGAGACTGATGCAATTGCTGATATTGGTACAAATTCTGGATATTCACTCATTCCAATTGCAAATGAATATCCTAACATAAAATTTACAATAGAAGATATTGATAGCAGCAGTTGCAATATCAAAAACATTACAAAAAGGATAAAAAAATTAGGAGATAAAACAAACATCGAACAATTTAGTTTTGTTTATGGAACTGAAACCTCAACTAATTTGCCAACTTGTAAGTTTAATAAGGTTTTAATGTTTATGGTATTGCATGAAATGACTTTTAAAAAAGAAATGCTTGAAGATGTAAAAAGGATTTTACAAAAAAATGGGTCTATTTTCATTCAAGAAAATATTTCTCATAAACCTCAGAAAAAACAACGGGCATGTAATTATCGTTTTTTAACAGAAGAGGAATTTAAACAAGTAATGACTGAAAATAAATTTCTATTAAAAAGAGAACAAATTTCTTTTGATACAGGGCACAACACTTATTTAAAATTATTTGAATACACTGTAGCAGATTAAGTCTCATTTGCACCACTACATTATTTCTACAGAAACGGCTGAACTTAATGTTGCATACAATTCATCAACTTCAATAGGCTTGCGTAAAAAGCCATCAAAGTATTGTACGTATTCGCTTTGCACATTCGCTACTACATCTGCAGTAAAAGCATACACAAGTGTATCTTTATTAATGCCTTCACTTTCACGCAACTGTTTTGTAGCATCATAGCCATTAAGTTCAGGCATATGAATATCCATTAAAATAATATCATACTTTTTATGGACAGCTTTTTCCAATGCATCATTGCCATTTACTGCACAGTCTGCCTGTACCCCCCATCGTGAAAGCAATTTGGTGGCTACCAACATATTTATTTTATTATCTTCCGCTAATAAAACTTTTAATTCATTTAACTGCGAATTTATTTTTTGTTTAGATACTATTTTTTTCTCTGCAGTTTTTAACAATAATTCAAAAGAAAAAGTAGAGCCTTTACCAATTTCTGTTTGTATCGTTACTTCGCTACCATATAATGCTGCCAATTTTTTTACAATAGCTAACCCAAGCCCAGAACCACCTTGCTTTTTGGTAGTAACTGATTTTGGTTGAGTAAACGTGTCAAATATTTCTCCAAGAAAATCTTCTGGAATCCCTACGCCAGTATCAGTTATATTGAACTTTAGTCTAACCGCATCTGTATTATTATCTATATACTTAACTTTTACACCAACACTTCCATTATCGGTAAATTTGATAGCATTGCTAATTAAGTTACCAAGTATTTGTGCCAATTTCATTTCATCTATTTCAAATACTTCTCCAATTTTATCATCTATATCTAATGTAAGTTCCAGCCCTTTTTCTTTTGCTAAACTCTCGTATGTATTTTTAATATTACTTAATAAATCCCTAATATTAGCTGGCCTATTTTCTAATTGTATTTTATCTGTTTCTAGTTTTGTGAAATCTAAAATATCATTAATGAGTAGCATTAAGTTGTTAGAAGAAAATTTTAGAGACTCTAACAATTGTTGATCTTCTACATCAGCCCTTTCTTTTAACAAAGTGGTGATGGTCGTTACTGCATTTAAAGGAGTTCTTATTTCATGGCTCATGTTGGAAAGAAAATCTTGCTTGGCTTTTGCAATCAATTCGGCCTTATTCTTTTTCTCAATTATTTCATTTTTTTCTACATCCAGCTTATCTTCTAAAGCCTTTGCAGCTATATTGTGTATCATTTTATAGCTATCAATAATCTGAAAAGTTTGGCTATGTACATTTGCTTGTAACTCGGCATGGTGTACTTCTAAATAAACTAGGGCGTCTTGTATATTTTCTTGCTTTTTAAAAATTTCGTATAGCAAATAACTAGCCTTGGTTTTCACCATCCTACTTTTATAAATAATACTGAACTCAAGAGCTTTAAATGCAAACTCTTTTGAATCTTCAAACCGATCTTGCATAAAATACAATACCGCTAGTTTTTGAAAAGCTATACCCTGCCCTAGCTTTTCACCCATTTGTATGTGTATCTCAATTGATTTTTTATAATCATCTTCAGCAAGTTGATACTTCTGTGTTTTTGCATATACTTTTCCTCTTCCATAATATGCAAATGCAAGCCCCCTTGTATCCTCTGATTGTGTTTTTAATTCTATAGACTTTTGAATTAAATCCATCGCCTCATCAATCTTATCCTCATTAAGATATAAACCTGATAGTGGGTTATAAACATTGGTCATCATATTTATATCCCCAATCATTTCAGCGGCTTCAATGGCAGATTTATATACTTCTTGGGCACTATCTATATCACCAAAATATTCATAAATAACACCAAGTGATTTGTACACTTTGGCTTTATTTAAATAATCATTGTACTTATTAAAAATAACCAGACACTCTAATAAATATTTTAAACCGAGTTGAAGATTATCAGATTTATAATAAACGCTTGCGATGGTATATTTAGCATCGGCCAATCCTACTTCATCATTTAATAATTCATAAATAGCTTCTGCATTGTTGGCTAAAGAAATAGATTGTTTGTAATCCCCTTGAATCATGTAAAAAAAAGCCAATCGAGAAAAGCTTTTAGCAATCAAACTTTGATTGCAAGCTTGTTTACTCAATTCCAAGGCTTCTAATGTAAAAACAATGCTTTGTTTAAGGTTGTTTACCCTTATGGCAAAGGCTTCTTCTAATAAATGAAGAATGGAAGTTTCTATTTTAGTGAGAGAATTTTCGGCCATTTTTAGGTTAGTATGCAATAAATATTAACAATTTAATGATATGAACGAATATAGTTTACAAATATTATTAAAAATATATTTATTTAATTGAAAAAAATATAGTAACTATTTATTTTCATCTACAATTTCAAACTTTCGAGTAATGGAATTACCCAGCTCATCTGTAATAGTAATGATATGCAATCCTTTATTAGGGCTTAGTGCAAGTTGATGATAATTTTGTGTAGTACCTGCAAAAATATTATCCAACATCCAAAATATTTTTGCTTCATTGTTTCTATGCGCTGCAGAAAAAACTGTTTTACCTTTTTCTCCATTCATTTCTTTTGGTACAAATATTTTAATATCATTTTGTGGGTAAATGAGTTCCATTTGCTTGAGCGTTTCAGCTGCTACGCAACCTTCCTTAAATGGCGGCAATATTTTATAATCTGCATTCCGTTGCTTGTAATAAAATTCCATACTGGGAGGTAATACAAACCAACCTTTGTGCTGCATATTTGCGGGAGACTCACAAGTTTCATTTGCTTGAAACAATCCTGTTGCATCTAGTTGTATAATTTTATGGTACGGACAAAGTGGGGAACGCAAGGCATTGGGTGGCATCATCAATGTATCACTATATTCACAATCTACATTTGAACGAAAACCTGTTTGCCTGCACACAGGTACATACACATAATTGTATTTCGGTTTTCCAAACCAATTGGTTTGTGGTAGCAATCTAAAAATATCAAACATTGCAGGCGCAGCTGTTTGCACACCTATGAGCCCAGCACGCCCCTCACCTGTTGTCTTGC
>JANOZW010000106.1:0-10339 GCA_031429575.1 Ferruginibacter sp. | reverse complement strand
CATAGCCATATTAAATGTTTCGTGCAACATTCCCTGCCTTGCTGCACCATCTCCAAAATAACAAAGAACTACATTTTGTGTACCTCTGTATCTTTCAGCAAATGCCAAACCAGCACCAGTTCCTATTTGTGCACCCACATTTCCGTGACCACCAAAACAGCCAACGTCCACTCCAAAAAAGTGCATGCTACCACCCTTTCCTTTGCTACAACCTGTTGCTTTTCCGTACAATTCTGCCATACAACTTTTGGCACTCACACCTTTAGCAATCGCCAAAGCATGAGCCCTATAAGCAGTTATCATTTTATCATCAGGTAAAGTAGCTGTCATACAACCCGCAGCCACAGCCTCTTGCCCAATATACAAATGGCAAAAGCCACGTATCTTTTGCATACCGTATAATTGGCCCGTTTTTTCTTCAAAACGGCGCATCAATAACATCAATTCGTACCAGTAAAGGTAAGTTTCTTTAGAAAACTTTGTTGCCAAATCAGTAGTTTTTAGGTTGCAAATATAAGGGAAAATGATTGTAGATATAAGATGGACATTTTATGGTAACATCTTTGCTGTTTTTGTTAGCATTTACAATAGAAAAATTGTTTTGGGCGTGCCCGCTTGCCGCAGTTTATTTTGATTATATCTTTCTGCAAAATAGCTAACTATATTTAATTCGGCGGCAAGGCGGTCGGGCTTTCCGTTACAATCTTTTTTGCTCAAAGGCAGCAAAAAAGGATTTCCACTTCAATCCCTCACGCATGCGAACGCTACACGAAAATGCCAGCTTTACCAATATTTAAAGCATCAGAAATATTCTTTACAATTCATTTTACCATTAAATTATAAACTTTTCATTATGGTAAGACCCCAACGGGCAATGTCATTAAGTTAAGGATTTATATTACCTAGCTAATATCACCCCTTCAGGGTTAGAGCTTTATTTTTGTAACAATAACTATAATAATACCATCCCTTCGGGATTTAAAAGCCTGAAAGGCTAACATTAATATAGCTCACAAATAAATAAATGTAGTAACCCCCGAAGGGGTGACATTAGTTAGTATGGAATTAGGCTTAACTTAATAACAATGCCAATCGTGGCGATATGTAAGTAGCAGAACAAATACAAAGATAATAGGTGTAGCCCCGTAGGAGCGACATATTACATATCGCTCCTACGGAGCTTAAAAAAATATTACCCAAACATTTCTACCAGTATGCTGCCTCTCAGGAACTTTCTAAAAAAATAAATATTTTTAAAACAATCTTCCATCATAAATCTTAAATCAAAAATTGTAAATATTATCTTTGCCCTTCATGCTTCACCTTACCAAAATATCACTTACTCATTTTAAAAATTACGACTTCTCTCCTTTTGAGTTTAGCAAAAATGTAATAGGCATTTGTGGGCTTAATGGTATTGGTAAAACAAATTTGCTAGATGCTATTTATTATTGCTGCTTTACCAAAAGCTATTTTACTGCTACGGATACACTCAATGTAAATTTTGAAAAAGAAGGGTTTAGACTAGAAGCTAATTTTGATAACAACAATGAAGCCCAAAAAATTATTTGCATAAACAGAGGTGCTGGCAAAAAAGAATTTTCGGTAAATGATGTACAATACGATAAGTTGGCAAAACATATTGGCACTTTACCCGCAGTTATCATTGCGCCAGATGATGTAGAAATAATTGTAGGTGGCAGCGAAGGCAGACGTAGATATTTGGATACTGTTATTTGCCAGCTCGATAATGATTATCTGCAACAACTCATTATTTACAACAAGGTGATGCTACAACGCAATAGTTTACTAAAACGCTCTGCCGAGCAAGGCAATATAGATAAATCATTGTTAGAAATATTAAATGCACAACTAATAGCACCGGGCAAAATCATTTTTGAGAAACGTACTTTTTTTACGCAAAAATTAATTCCACTTATAGAATCTTTTTACCATCGCATTGCAGATAACAATGAAGAAATAAAATTTACTTACAGCAGCCATTTACAAAACGAAACTTTTGAATGTCTGCTCACCCGCACACAGGACCGTGACCGCATGTTACAGCGCACCAGTGCAGGCATACACAAAGATGATATTCAGTTTGAATTAAATGGACAACCTTTTAAAACCATTGCAAGCCAAGGGCAACGAAAAAGTTTATTGTTTGCACTAAAACTAGCACAATACCAATTGCTAAAAGATTACAAATCTTTTTCCCCAATATTATTGCTGGATGATGTGTTTGAAAAACTAGATGAAAAACGCATGCACCGTTTGCTGAATTGGGTTTGCAACGAAAACGAGGGACAAGTTTTTATAACCGACACACACAAAAGCAGACTGTTAGATATTTTTGAACAACTTAAAATTGATGGACAAATAATAGAATTGTAAATTTGAACTATGGCAGAATTATCTATTGGCGAAGCACTACAAGCATTCCTTAAAAAAAGCAAACTAAAAACTGGCGTGCAAGCTGTACAAATAGGCGAAGTATGGGAAAAAATAATGGGTAAAACCGTAGCCAAATACACAGATAAATTACAAATAATTGGCACTACACTTTTTGTTACCACCAACGTAGCCCCACTACGCAACGAACTCATTTACCAAAAAGAAAAAATAATTGAAATGGTAAATGAGGAGTTGGGTGATAAGGTGATAAAAGAAGTGGTTGTGAAATAACCTTACAGCTTCTTTGGCCGCTCTAAACTATCAATTGGATATTTTACTTTCATGCTATCCATCATTGCATTTGTCCATTTATATATTTCTACCTTTTGTTCTTTGCTGAGTTTTGCATAGCTATGTATGATGGTGTAGGATTTTAATGGCATTTCATCTTCTTCTAATTGATCATTTATTTCTTTAAATTTTTTATATTGCCTTCTTGGGCTGTATGCTGCAAATTCATTAAAATTTATTTCTTTTTTTCCTTCTTCAATATGATCTGCAAGCCACCACGCTACTGGTTGTATATTATTATACCAAGGGTATTTTGTATTGTTGCTATGGCAATCGTAGCAGCTTGTTTGTAAAGATGCCATTACAATTGTAGGTATAGCATAGGTTTTTGTAATATCATTTACAATGGCAGCTTCCGATATATTTTTCTTCGATCTAAAAAATTGTAGTATTACAAATGAAATTAGTAATATGAGAAAGAATATTTTTAAAAACTTTTTCATGTTGGTATATTGAGACTGTTTTAATAATTTTATAATCGAATATAATAAATTTATTTGTAAATGATTTTTTTCACTTTTTAAAACAGAACATTTTAAGTTTTGGAGCTCAAACTTGCTTTTTTAAAAACTAAATTTGTTTATTTGATTGCTGAATATGTAAAGATACAAATGGCATTTTTAAAAATCACAGGTAAGGGTAGCTCCTACGGAGCAAATCTTTCATAGTTTATTGTATGTTACAAATAGGTAACCCCTAACGGGGCAAAATACAGCTTAAATAAATTTCAGATTTACAAACTTCCTTCAAAAATTTTATTGAGAATCATGTTAGTTAATCTATCAAGCAAGAACTAGATATTTGTAAGCAGTAAAATACAGAGTTGTTTTCTAGATATATAGTACTATCTCATAGTTAATCTATCCCGAAAGGGTAACTTATTTGTAACCTATTTGTACGTATAAAACATAAAGTTATTTATATATCGGGATTTTATATAATAGTTGATATGTCCCGTAGGGACTACCTATTTGTAACCAGCTAAACCTTCAGTTATTTTATGCACCGTAGGTGCTACGCAATAATTACCTACTAAAAAGTATCTAGTACTAATTTACAAACCCCACCCCCGCCGTAGTATTTGTATTGGTATCTATTAAAATAAATGAGCCATTCGATTTATTTTCCGCATATGCATCAAAATATGCAGGCTTACTTAGTTTTATTTTTACGGTACCAATTTCATTTATAGATAAACTTTTAGCAGGTCTTGAGCCAGAGTAATCTGTAGCAATAATATTTTCTACGATTTCAATTTTTGCCAACACATTATTGGTATGGTGTTGTACGATATATTTTGTACCAGCTATCAATTGTTTACTATCCATCCAACATACCGTAGCGGTAATATCTTTTTCTATTTTTGGCAGCTCATGTTGTTTTACAATCATATCGCCACGGGTTACATTTATATCATTTTCCAATTCAATAACTATTGATGAATCTGCCGTTGCTTCATTGTATTGCTTATCAAAAAAATGTATGTTGGTTATGGTTGATTCGGTGAGTGATGGAAGTACCATAACAGCATCTCCTACTTTTATATTGTTGCCATATAGTTTACCAGCGTAGCCTCTAAAGTCATGGTAGTAAGCTGTTTTAGGGCGTATAACTGTTTGTACAGGAAAACGTGATTGGGTAGTATCGTTTACATCTTGCACATCCAAACTTTCTAAATGCTCTAGTACAGTTTGCCCTTCGTACCAAAGCATATCTGCAGATTTATTTACTACATTACCGCCATTAATAGCACTTATGGGGATGTACATAATTTGTTGTTCCTTGTATGTACTCTTATTATTCAATGCTTCAAAGTCTGTTTTAATTTTATTGTAAACAGCTTCATCATAATCCACCAAATCCATTTTATTTACGGCAACTATTACGTGTTTAACCCGCAATAAATTATTAATAAAAAAGTGCCTATACGTTTGTTCTATCACACCTTTTCTTGCATCAATTAAAATAATAGAAACTTGAGATGTAGAAGCACCTGTAACCATATTGCGTGTATATTCCACATGCCCAGGCGTGTCTGCAATGATGTAGCTTTTTTTTGCAGTTGAAAAATAAATATGTGCTACATCTATAGTGATACCTTGTTCTCTTTCTGCCACCAAGCCATCAGTAGCAAGCGATAAATCTAGATAATCGTAACCTTTTTGTTTGCTACTTTTTTCTATAGCTTCTATTTTATCGGTGGTAAGCGATTTTGTATCGTACAATAATCTTCCAATGAGGGTACTTTTACCATCATCTACACTGCCTGCTGTTGCTATTTTTAATACGTCCATTTTTTTAGTTGAAGGTTGAAGGTTCAAAGTTGAAGGTTGTTGAAAATTGTTGAAAAGTTGAAGTCGTCCGTTGTCTGTCGTCCGTCGTCTGTCGTCCGTTGTCCGTCGTCTTCTAAAAATACCCCTGTTGCTTCCTCTTCTCCATGGCTGCTTCGGAGCGTTTATCATCTATTCTTGCGCCTCTTTCAGATATGGTAGAAACTCGTATTTCGCTCACCACATCTTTTATAGTAGCAGCAAAAGATTCTACCGCTGCCGTGCAAGTCATGTCCCCTACTGTTCTAAAACGCACTACCCTTTCTACAGCTTCTTCATCTTCTTCTTGGTAAACAAATTCCGATTGCGACCATATTAATCCATCTCTTAAAAATGTATTTCTTGTGTGCGAAAAATAAATGGAAGGAATGTCTATATTTTCTTCTTCAATATAACTCCACACATCTAGCTCTGTCCAATTAGAAATGGGAAACACTCTTACGTTTTGTCCATTATGTATTTTCCCATTTAAAATATCAAATAACTCTGGTCGTTGATTTTTTTCATCCCATTGTCCAAAATCATCTCTCACAGAAAAAATGCGCTCTTTGGCTCTTGCTTTTTCTTCATCTCTACGTGCGCCGCCTATGCAGGCGTCAAATTTAAATTCTTCAATAGCATCTAGCAAGGTTACGGTTTGTAATGTATTTCTGCTAGAGTATCTACCTGATTCTTCCACAACTTTACCTTCATCAATGCTATCTTGCACATTTCGCACAATCAAGTCCAGCCCAAGCTCAGCTACCAATTTATCTCTAAAAGTAATTGTTTCCGGAAAATTATGTCCTGTATCCACATGCAATAATGGGAAAGGAATTTTTGCAGGAAAAAATGCTTTTTGTGCTAAACGAACAAGTGTAATAGAATCTTTACCTCCCGAAAAAAGCAACACTGGTTTATTAAATTGTGCCACCACTTCTCTTAAAATATAAATCGCTTCACTCTCAAGTGCATTTGTTTTTAGTATCGTACTCATATTGTTTTTTATTTTTGATGCAAGCCACATTCTTTGTGACTTGTTTCCCACCACCACCTGCCTGCTCGTATATCTTCACCCGCATCTATGGCTCTTGTACATGGTGCACAACCAATGCTTACGAAACCTTTTTTATGTAAAGTGTTTTGTGGTACGTTGTTTTTTTGTAAATAATTTTCTACCTCTTCTAATGACCATTTTAATAATGGATTGTATTTTATGATATCGAATTTTTCATCGTATTCAAAAATTTGCAAGTTATTTCTATTGTCAGATTGTTCTGCACGCAAACCTGTAATCCAAATCTTTTTTCCCTGTAATGCCCTTTTAAGTGGAACTACTTTTCTAATATTACAACACTCTTTTCTATTTTCTACAGATTCATAAAAACTATTTGGCCCTTTTTTAAATAATAAACTTTCTATTGCATTGGCATCTGGAGAATAAACCTCAATTTTAATTTTATATGTATCAACTGTTTTTTGAAACACATCATACGTTTCCTGAAACAATCGTCCTGTATCTAATGTAAAAAGATTAATGGCTAAATTGTTTTTTGCAATTATATCTGTTATCACTTGATCTTCTTGCCCAAAAGAAGTAGAAAAACAAACACTACCCTTATATTCATTTGCTAAATAAGCCAATGTATCCTCAATAGATAAGCTTTTTGTTTTAGCTAATAATTCTTGTGATGTTTTTAAATTCATTTAAATAATTTATCTTATAACAATTTTGACAATGTTCTCACACTTAAAAGAATGATTAAAATACCAACCGCTATCATCATCGGTTTTCTCTTTATCTTATTTACAAGAAATGCTGCAAGTGGTGCGGCTATTACACCACCTAATATTAATGCGATAATAATTTGCCAACCTACAATTCCTCCAAATAATAAAAAGGTAATACCACTTGCAAATGAAACCGCAAACTCAGCCACATTTACAGAACCTATTGTATATCTCAAATTTCTACCAGTGCCTAGCAGCGTAGAAGTTACGATTGGCCCCCAACCTCCGCCGCCAATTGCATCCATAAAGCCACCAAAGGCTGCAAGAAAACCCAAATGTTTGGTTTTCTTTTTTACAATATTTTTACGCAATGCTTTTATAATAATGATGGTGGCCAAACCAATCATATATACTGCAATAAATGGTTTTATGGCTTCACCATTTATAATATCCGATAGTAAATATGCTCCAGCAATAGAACCAAGTACTCCAGGAATTATTAAATGCTTTACCAATTTTTTATTAATGTTCCCAAACTTAACATGCGAAATAGCCGATGCACCACTAGTAAACATTTCTGCTACATGTACTGCTGTACTACTAATAGCAGGCGGTACACCCATTGATAATAAAAAAGAGGTAGAGGTAGCGCCATATCCCATTCCGAGTGTACCATCTACCAATTGTGCAAAAACACCAATCAGAAAGAATATTAAAAAATCTGTATTAAAATCAGCAATAACTGCTTGCCATGTAAATACCTTGTAATAATTGTATATCAATATTAAAACAAGCCCAATTAAAAGTATAACAGGTATAGCTAGCCACAATTTCTTTTTAAAATCTGACGGTAATTTTATTGTAGCAGATATACCCCTAATCTTTTCAATCATGAAAATGTATTAAAATTTGAAATTATCTATTATCCTACTAAGTTTATAGACTTTTGGCAAAAATAGGGATATATTTTAAAAAAGGGTAAATAAACTGGTAAAGTTTGGGTATAAATTTATTTTAAATTTCGTGAAAGACAAACTACAATAGCACTATTTAAACAACAGCAAGAAAATAGTATTTGTGAAAAAAGACAATAGTATAATAATCACAAAATATTATGAAAGCGCATGTTTTAAATCAGCTATTACATCTTTGACAGTTTCCAACCCCACAGAAACCCTTACCAATCCATCGGTAATACTCACTGCCAATCTTTCTTCTACAGATAATTTGCTATGTGTGGTAGATGCAGGATGTGTAACAATGGTTCTTGTATCCCCAAGGTTTGCAGAGAGGGAACACAATTGTATTTTATCTAAAAAATTACGACCTGCTTCTATGCCACCTTTTATTTCGAATGCTACTACATTACCACCCAAACGCATTTGTTTTTTTGCAATAGCGTATTGTGGGTGTGATGGTAAGAATGGATATTTTACAGCATTTACATTTGGGTGGCTCTCAAAAAACAACGCTACTTTCGCTGCGTTTTCGCAATGCTTTTCTAAACGCACAGCCAGTGTTTCTAAACTTTTAGATAACACCCACGCATTAAAAGGAGAAAGTGATGGCCCGGTAATTCTAGAAAATAAATATATTTCTCTTATCAAATCTTTATTACCAACGGTAACACCACCCAACACTCTACCTTGCCCATCCATTAATTTTGTAGCAGAATGAATAACCAAATGTGCACCAAACTTTATTGGGTTTTGAATGTATGGTGTAGCAAAACAATTATCGATAATTAAAATTAAATTGTGCTTCTTTGCAATGGCTCCCAGATATTCTAAATCTAAAATATCTACTGCAGGGTTTGTCGGACTTTCCGCATAAATTATTTTAGTATTTGGCTTTATTAAACTTTCAATGCTTTCAGGCTCATTTACATTAAAATATGAAGTTTCAATATTCCATTTGGGAAAATATTTTGTAAACAATGTATGCGTAGCACCAAAAACACTGCTTGCAGAAACAATATGATCTCCAGCATTCAGCAACGCAGCAAATGTAGAATACACCGCAGCCATACCTGTAGCAAAGGCTTGTCCCGCTTCAGCGTGTTCCATTTTACAAATTTTTTCTACAAACTCTGTGATGTTAGGATTACCATATCTACTGTAAATATCTCTTTCTTTTTCTTCTGCAAAAGATGCTCGCATATCTTCCGCATCGTCAAACACAAAGCTTGATGTAAGATAAAGTGGAACGGAATGTTCTTGGTATTGCGATCTTTCAATTTGTGTTCTTATGGCTTCTGTTTCAAAACCATATTTTGGCGTATTCATAAAGGGGTATTATTAAGTATGATCTTGAAATTAATTGTAGCAGTTGGTTCCAGAGTTTTTGTAACGGAGCAATATTTATCAAATGATAATTCTGCGGCTCGCATGGCTTTATCTGCATCGATTTTACCTTCCAAAAGAAATACAACCTTTATTTGTTTAAAAGGTTTTGCATCCTCAATTTGTACACGAGTACCTTCTACTTCTACTTTAAAGGAAGTAATTTCTTGGCGTTGTTTTTTTAAGATGGTTATAATATCTATACTGCTGCAACCTGCTACCCCCATCAATAAAAGCTCCATAGGGCTTGTTCCTAAATCATCTCCACCAAACTCAACTTTATTGTCAACATCCACAACATGCCCACGTTCATTTTTTAATTGAAAATGGAAATTATCATTTACTCTGTTTAATGTTACTTTCATTCCTTATTATTTTTTATTTTCAATTGCTCTCAATTGATACCCTTCTTTTCTCAACATCACTATCAACCCATCTTTACCAAATAAATGCCCCGCACCAACAGCCATAAAAATAGTATTGTTTTTCAAAATTTTTTTTAATTGTTTTACCCAATTTATATTTCTATTCTTCAATAATGCATCATCATTTTCGCCACCACTAAATGTTGTATCAGCCATCATTTGCGCTAGCTTATCTGTTTCTTGATTTTTGTAAATATCAAGCATTTTATTAAAAAAAACTTTAAATTTTTCGGTACTATCTATGTCTTTCAACAAAGTTTTTGCTTGTACTTCATAAGGAATACTATCAAATACGGCAGACTGAAATTCCATTGTTTCAAAACCTTTTATTTCCTTTTTTTCTTTTTTTGCAATGGCCATCAACTCTGTTTCTACACCACTTGGTGTTTTGCAAGGCATCATACGTGGGTATAGTAAAGCCTCTAGCAGCATGGGTTTCATCTTATTAAAAAATGACAAACTCATTTTTATAGAATCTTTAAAAAATGTAGTTAATTTTTCTAATTCTGCTTTTGTATAAAGATCTGCAAGGGTTTTGTTTTTCATGTTCATCATAGCTAAACCACCGAGCATGGTTTTTGGGTCATCCAAATCCATTTCAAAATACACTTCATTAACTGATTTTACGGCTTGTTGTAAGTTTTCGCTAAAGCGAATATCTTCTTTACACATTATATGAAATGTGCCAAATACATAACTTGGTTTCTTTAATCCCTTGCCAGTTATTTCCCAAAGCAATGTATTGTTGTCTTTGCTTTGTGGGAGTTTTTTTTGCGCTTTACTA
>JANOZW010000105.1:0-3006 GCA_031429575.1 Ferruginibacter sp. | reverse complement strand
CACAAATGTGCTTCGTAAAACGACTGTGGGCCTGTGTTTGGTTGGTGTGCGTTTATGAGTAAAAAAGATTCTCCAGTGGTTGTTTTTGTGCTACTGATGGCAAAAGAATTACTGCCTTTTTTATTATACTCTGGTGCTTCGGGTTCTGAGTTATTAAAAATTCTAAGTAGGGCTTTATCTGCCCCATTAAAAATAGTGAGTGCAAATACAGATGCAGAAACATATTCTTTTTCGGTAATGGGAAAAAGTTTTTTGCTTAGCAATTCGCTTTTGTGTGTGGCCGCATAATTGTTGATGCCTTGCACATACCCATGTATAAGTTTGAGAAATGCTGGAGAAAGTGTATTCCATTTTTCTTCGGTTATTTCTTTGCAACGAAATAATGCAAATGCATAATCGCCTGCTACAGCTTTTTTTCCCATAACTTTCCCCATTAAACCTTTTACTGGTAAAAGCAATTGTTGCATGCTTTCAAATTCATCTTCGGCTTCTGCCCAAGCAAGCCCATAAGCTACTTCTGCATCGGTTTTAGCAAAAATATGTGGCACACCAAAACTATCTCTTACGATGTCGATGGCTGTTGGGTTTATGGGCAATTGCGCAAAAGAGACTGTAGCTGTAATGCAACATGCGAGGAAGAAAAAAAGCGTTTTCATAAAATAAAAATTGTGGGAAACATGATCTATAATCTTCATAAAGGTAAGAAGTAATTTGGAGTAAAATTGCGTTAGGTAAATGTTCAATAAAACACTAATAGTGAAAACATTTTTTTCAAACAGAAACCAACAACTTAAGTGAGCAACGGATTGATTACATGAAGAAGAAAGACACACATTTTTCTAAGATTTTCTTGTCTTTTAGGATAAACTACTCTACTCTTTTTTAAAACTATTTTAAGTGTATTAAATATTTATCATTTCTTTTTTTCGATGCATAAAATTTTTAGAAGAATTTAAAATGAAAGCTTATGAGTTATTTGGCATATTTATTGTTAAATTCTTTTTAAGAACCAACAGCTTGAGAGCAAATTCTTTATCCTTTAATAAATCTAAATATTTATTTTATGAAAAATTATACGCTTGCTTTGTTTTTATTTTTATTTTCTGTAAAAGCGTTCTCCCAACAAACCGTTTACCCAACAGATTTAGCATGGAACAATGCCGTAACAAATTTTAATTGTATGCCAGATGGCATTACCGATAATTTAATTAATTTAAGAAAGGCTGCACAAACTTACCCTAATCCTTTTCTATCGAAAATTGTAGTGTACTTACCTGCTGGCACCTATTTAATTAGTGATAGTATTCAATTACCTCAAACTTTTTTTGACAAAGACATTGTTTTTTTAGGACAAGACTCCGCTAATACTATTATTAAATTAATGGACAATGCTCCTAATTTTCAAAACGTAAATAATACAAGACCATTGATAAGGACTAGAGGTGGGAATCAAGCATTTGGAATGTATTTTAAAAATTTAACCATAAATACTGGTAGTGGAAATCCTGGCGCTATCGGGATAGATTATGTTACTAGTAACTATGGAGCCATAGAGCACGTGCGGATAGTAAGCCCCGATGGAAATGGTTTTGCAGGAATATCAATGGAGCAAACTTGGCCAGGACCAGGATTAATAAAAAATCTTACTGTTGATGGTCACCAATTTGGAATACGTGTAACACAATGCGAGTATTCAATGACCATGGAGCATATTGTGCTAAGAAACCAAACTGTAGCAGGCATAACCAATAATTGTAACACACTCGCCATTCGCAAACTCACTACCATTAATGTACCAAAGCCAATACAAAATTTCGGAAGAATAACTTTACTGAATGCTAATTTAAGTACCACAAGTGCATCTACAAATTATGCTATTCAAAATAGCGGTGTTTTTTATGGAAAAAATATAACCAGCAGCGGTTATACTAGCGCTTTAATAAACAATACCACAGCATTTGCAGGAAACGACATTTCAGAATTTACCATGGGACCAAACTATTCTCTTTTTTTTAATGATGGTAAAAGCCTTGGGCTACCAATTGAAGAAACACCACAGTATGTAAATAATGATTTAGCACAATGGACCAAAGCAAATAGTTATGGTGCTGTTCCAAGCAATCCTAATTTTTTTACCACAGATGTAAGTGATAACATAGAAGCCGCTATAAATAGTGGCAAAAAAGTAATTTACTTTGACAGGATAGGCGATAACGGTAGCTCCTATTTCATAACTAGAGATATCGTAATTCCCCCAAGTGTAGAAATGATTACAGGATTTAATAATGCAAGGCTTGCTTTTACAAACAATAGTAAATTTATTATAAATAGTAATGCCAGTTCTCCATTATTTTTAGATGGCATACTAGGCACTAAAATATTGAACAATAGCCAAAGAACTGTTGTATTTAAAAGTGCTAGCCTTAGAGAATATACCAATACTATTGCAAATATAAATGGGAAAGTTTTTATAGAAGATGAAGGTGAAATTTTTAAGCCAGAGTTTCCTGTGCGGATGTGGGCAAGACAATTTAACCCAGAATTGCAACCACAATTGGACACTGCCATAATAAATAGAGGTGGTAATTTTTGGATTTTAGGATTGAAAACGGAAGGCAGGGCCTGCATAGCAAGCACATATAATGCAGGCAAAACAGAAATATTAGGTGGACTTGTATATCCAGCATCTTCTTTTACGAATACAGATCAAGTAGCCTTTAAAGTAAAAGATGCTTCTATGAGTATTACTGCATTAACTAGAACATCATATATATCTAATGGGTGGTTTGGAATTACTGTGCAAGAAACACAGAATGGCGTTACACAAAATTTTTTTACCCCTTCAACGGTTCCAGCGTTTTATGATGTGCCATTTTTTTCGAGTTGTAAAATAAATTGCACGGCTATAGTACTACCTATAAAATTGAAAAGTATAAACGCTTCTTGCACGCAGGATGATATTACACTCAATTGGGATGTAGAAAGCATGGTAGATGTAAAAAACTT
>JANOZW010000104.1:0-2710 GCA_031429575.1 Ferruginibacter sp. | reverse complement strand
AGACATTTCAAAAAAATTTATCTTAATGTTAGAAGACTTAGAAATCAATTTAGGAAATGCTGGCTATGAAGATGTAAGTAGCACTAACATATCTGGTTTGAAATCAGTTTTGAAAATACAAATTGAAAATCTTAATCATATTGAAATTAAGAATATAAACGAAATCGCAAATGGAGTGATCACATTTTGGAGTTGGTTAAAGGAATTTAAAGTTGGTGGGGCTTCTCATAAATCAGATCACATTTCAATATCAGTTGATTTCGTTATACCAACAAGAATAGTGAAAGATATAAGAGAAAAGTATCAAAGTTCACTAAATGAATTAATACCTAAAACTTTTAACTACAAAGCTGAACGACTTTACATACCTATTTTAAGAGGTCTTCGTCCGACTCAACTATTTGAAGAAAACAAGTTTGATGAAATTAAAGACAATTATTTAAAACGAACAGTAAGAGATTATTTTAAAGATACCCTTGTCAAAGAGGAGGAAATATTTACTGGTTTGCGACTTTACAATGATACTAAGAGAATGTTATTAGGCAAACGAGAAGAGAGAGATAAAATTAAAAATTTCGAAAATTTTTTGAGTAAAACATTTTTCAACAATCAACAAACCCACTGGCGCAGAAATGATGCGTAGGTAAATGTGTGTTGGCTTTCTGTGCCCTTGTATAAAACATTTAAATAGCAAACTACAATTCCCAAAACCTTAGTAGAAATTTTGCTTTCAAACGAGCCTAACCTTATTAGCTTATTAAAAAATAAGGCAATAAGGTTTTTGCTTTGTGGTTTTATTTACTACTAAGGTTAAAAACACATGTCCGTACAATGAGACACTCATTTTGTGCCATTGTACATTTCTAAAATAATAAAGAGCGCTACATTATTTTTTGTGCCGTAGGCACTACCTATTTGTAAAAAACTAAAAAGATAATGAACTTTT
This sequence comes from Ferruginibacter sp., assembly GCA_031429575.1. Classification (GTDB taxonomy): domain Bacteria; phylum Bacteroidota; class Bacteroidia; order Chitinophagales; family Chitinophagaceae; genus Ferruginibacter. Next base: position 1,764 of record JANOZW010000104.1, on the reverse strand, counting down.
GCCGCTTAGCGGCTACCCTTATATTTCGCATGGTTGCGTACCTACGGCACGCTTGGTATCATTTATATTTTTGGTTACAAATAGGTAGCCTCTACGAGGCAATATAAAAACTTTCTTTTGCATTGGTTGATATAGCTTTTCTTACAATTTTTGTAGACCTCCCCACTAGCCCTCCTTTACTATCTCAGTTTCGAGGCGTTGCTAAATGTCCGCTACCAACTTGTGTGGCAAATTATAAAAGAGGTATATGCAAACCACACATTTAAATACAACTTATTTAATGAAGCTCCCAAGATGCGAAAAAGTATTTAATATTTTCTACTTTATTGCATGGGTTGTATTATTCTTTGTAACTTTGGTTATGCAAAATTATTTATCACATATTGATATTAATCCTGAAATAAGGTTTGGTAAGCCATGTATAAAAAATACAAGAATAGCTGTATTAGATATATTGCAATGGCTAGCTTCGGGCATGAACATTCAAGAAATTTTAGCGGATTACCCGATCTTAAAAGAAGAAGATATTTTTGCTGCATTACACTTTGCTGCACATAGAGAATCTATTTCTAAAATTATAGCAGCATAATCATGAAACTTTTATTAGATGCTAATATTTCTTGGCGTTTAACAACAGTGCTTAAGGAGCATTTTACAGAATGCTTACATGTAGATTATGTTGGCTTATCCTCTCCTCCAAAAGATATCGACATTTGGAAATTTGCCAAAGAAAATGAATTGGTAATAATATCCAACGATAGTGATTTTCTAAACTTACTCAACCAAAAAGGATTTCCTCCTAAAATCGTTTTACTAAAAACAGGAAACCAAAGTAATCATTATATAGGGTCATTACTCATAAAACATTCGTCGGATATTTTAGATTTAGTAAATGATGAAGGCTGTGGTTTTTTAGAAATATTTTAATAAGAGTGAATTATAATATTGTAGCATAAATAATACACGCTACCTATACATCCCATAACCAGTCAATCATCTTGCTCAAAAAACCAAGCAACGAAATAATGTATAAATCCATTTTTTATATTATATTTCCATAAAATACAAACCATGCTAAAACAACTATTGTTAATCGGTTTATCGTTTATGGGGTTCAATATACATGCACAGCCAATAAAAGATACTACAGGAATAACCCATTTTTTGAAACCGGTAAAATGGAGAAGCATCGGGCCTTTTAGGGGTGGGCGTTCTAATTGTGCCACAGGTGTAGTGGGCAACCCAGCTATTTATTATCAGGGTACAACAGGTGGTGGCATTTGGAAAACAGAAGATATGGGTTTAAACTGGAGCAATATATCTGATGGCTTTTTTGAAACTGGCTCGGTAGGTGCTGTGGCTGTAGCAGAGAGTGATGCCAATGTAGTGTATGTGGGTATGGGCGAGCATGCCATACGTGGCGTAATGACACATCATGGAGATGGCGTGTACAAATCAACGGATGCAGGAAAAACATGGAAGAAAATGGGGCTTCATATTACACAACATATTGCCCGAATTGCCATTCACCCAAAAGATCCAAATATTGTTTATGTAGCTGCACAAGGTGCGTTGTACAGCAAATCAAAAGAAAAGGGCATTTACAAATCTGTTGATGGAGGAGCCAGTTGGAAAAATATTTTGTTTGTAGATGAAATGACTGGCTGTTCGGAAATATCAATGGATATGAATAACCCGATGATATTGTATGCAGCCATGTGGGAGCATGGGCGCCTGCCATGGAAAGTGATAAGCGGAGGCCCG
>JANOZW010000103.1:0-6119 GCA_031429575.1 Ferruginibacter sp. | reverse complement strand
ATCCGAGCAGAGCGTTGTCGGTTATAAAAGAATTTCTTTCTCCCTTCGCAGGTATTATCCTGAGCAGGTTATGCGGGTATTATCTCAGCCTCATTAAAGAAGCACCCCGGAAAATTCAGACGATTAACAAATGAACTATTGCAAAGGTATATGAGTTAAAGGAAAATAATTTTATAATTTTTGTAACAATTACGATTACTTGTGCGTATAACCATAAAACCATTTATTATACACTCAAAATTATTTAAAATGAAACAGTTAGTAATCGTATTGGCATGTATGTTTTCTGTAATGGCTTTTGCACAAACCAAGCAAACTAGAACTGTGGGAGAGTTTAGTGGTATTAGTAGTGCTACAGGTATTGAAGTAGAAATTACCCAAGGAAATGAAAATTCGGTTGTAGTATCAGCGTCAAAAGATGAGTTTATAGAGAAAATGAAAACTGAAGTGGATAAGAACGGTGTACTTAAAATTTTTATGGAGAGTAAAAAAGGAATGGGCTGGAATAATAGATACAATGTAAAGTTATATGCTTACGTAACCTACAAAAGCATCAATAAATTAATGGCTAGTAGTGGTTCTTCCTTAGAAACAAAAAATACCATAAAGTCAGATGCGTTGAGTATAGATGTAAGTAGTGGTGCAAGAATAGAGGCAGATATTCAAACGACAGATTGCGAAGTAACAATGAGTAGTGGATCTGATACAAGAGTAAAAGGAACAGCTACAAATATAAAAATGGATGCAAGTAGTGGTAGTGCGTTTAAAGGTGGAGAGTTATCTACTGAAACTTGCAGAGCAACAGTATCGAGTGGTGCAGATATAAAAATTGGTGTAAGTAAAAAATTATCTGGAAGTGCAAGCAGTGGTGGTAGTATTAAATATAAAGGTAATCCTGAAGTAGAAAGAAAAGCGGAAAGTAGTGGTGGGAGTATTAGGAAGATGTAAGTGAGCAGTTGGCAGTTGGCAGTTGGCAGTTGGCAGTTGGCAGTTGGCAGTTGGCAGTTGGCAAAATATTTCGAAACGCAATTTAGTAATAAACACCAAACAATAAACACCAAACAATGTACTAATGAAATACCTTCTTCAAATACTATTCTTACTTACAAGCTTTACGGTCTTTGCACAAAAACAATTTGTGGTAGATCCAGATGCGGAGATAAGAGAAATTAATGGCAGTTTTACAAGTATAAAAGTATCCAATGCCATTCATCTTTATTTGAGTAAAGGAGATGTAGAAGCTATAGCGATAAGTGCAGATGAAGAAAAGTACAAACAAGGTATAAAAACTGAAATTGAAAATGGGGAGTTGCATATTTTTTATGATGGACCAAGGATTTGGAATGGGCGAAATCAAAAATTAAGTGTGTATGTATCGTATAAATCGTTGGAGCAAATTACGGCATCGAGCGCATCAAATGTATTGGTAGCAGGTATCATGGACTTGCCTATGTTGAATATAAAAATTAGTGGTGCTAGCGATTTTAAAGGGCAGTTGTATGTTGCTGAACTAAATGTAAAGCTAAGCGGTGCAAGCGATATGAGACTGAGCGGCACAGTAAAAAATATTAATGTAGAATGCAGTGGTGCTAGCGATTTTAAAAGCTACGATTTAGTTGCAGAAACTGGCAGTATAAAAGCATCTGGAGCAAGCGATGTAAGTATTACGGTGAGTAAAGAAATAATTGCAAACGCAAGCGGGGCAAGCAATGTGTTTTACAAGGGAGGGGCTGTGGTAAAAGAAAAACACAGTAGTGGTGCAAGTTCTATTGCAAAAGAAGATTAAAATTACAAAGTGTAATAAGATAAAATACGGATGCCAACTTTTCAAAAGTTGGCATCCGTATTTTATCTTGGAAAAGCCCACACCAAAAATTCTGCAAAATTTCGCATTGTTGGTTTTGCTTTCATTTCTGCTTCGCTTAAGTTTGGTTGCAGTAAAGTGCAATCAGTAATACTGGCTTTTGAATCTAATATTGTTTGAAATTTTATTTCGCTAGAATCTATTCCACTTGCAGCAATGAAAATGGCTAGCTTTGGACGCTTTCTTGTTGTTTGTAATAATTGAAAAGTTGCATTATCATTGTTTTCAGCGTTCATAGAAAAGTTTGGACTAAACATACCTACCTTCTGAATTTTTTCATCATTGCTCCATGCTATATCAAATGCACTTGTAGCTGCATGTTGAAAACCACACATAGCTACTGAATTAAATTTCCTTATTACAGCATGTTTTTTTATGTAAGGCAATAATTCATTTATTACAAAATCATTCATTTTTTTGTATTGCTTAGCTTCTGGTACATTGGCTTCTTCAATGCCATAATCGCTTTCTTTGCCCTCAAATGCTACCAATATTAATGGCTGTATCAATTTATCTTTAACAAGGCTATCTATTATTTTTTTTGCACGCACTTGCTCCAATAAATTGCTGTTGCTAAAAAGCAACAAATTCATATCTTCTTTTTTATCGGGCATTTTTGTGCTAATGATGGTGATGGGCACTTTGCGTTGCATATGGCGGCTATACACACTATCTTCTTTTTGTTTTACAGATGATTTGCAGCTGAAAATAGAAATGGTAATAATAAATAAGAATAAAAATTTGTTGGGTTTCATAATGGGTTGTTTGATGCATTAAAAGTAAGAAGTATTTCTCTAGTGCATAATAAAAGATGAAAAAAGATTTACTGCTGAAGAGCTGCGGGATAGAAGCGGCACTGTAGCGCAGCGGAAGTACAGCGAATAGCCCGAGCAAAAGTTGAATAAAGTTTTCTGCTCACAGCCCAAAAAACATTTGTCGTTTTTGAATACTTTAACGAGTTAAAAACATTATTAATTATTCATTATACAATTATTCATTATAAAACCCTTACTTTTGCAGTGCGAAGTAGAGCAGCGGTAGCTCGTCGGGCTCATAACCCGAAGGTCACTGGTTCGATCCCAGTCTTCGCAACTAAGAAATCAAATCCTCATTTCATTAGATTTGAGGATTTTTTTTGATTACCTCCTCCTTCATAATTAGCTTGTTTGTGGTAATCAGTTATGTAAATATCACAATAAATGAAAGCAGGTTTTGTAAATATTTTTGGTAAGCCCAACGCAGGTAAAAGCACACTGCTCAATGCATTAATGGGCGAAAAAATGGCTATTGTATCGCACAAGGTACAAACCACAAGGCATCGTATAAAAGCCATTCTTACACATGATGATTATCAGATTATTTTTAGCGATACACCAGGCATTATAGATCCAAAATATAAGTTGCACGAAAAAATGATGCAAGCTGTAAAAGGTAGTTTGGAAGATGCAGATGTGGCATTACTAATGGCAGATGCTCGTGAGGGTGTAGAGGAAAGCCACGAAATATTTCAAAAGCTTAGATTGAAAGCGCCAGTGATTGTAGTGTTGAATAAAATAGATCAAGTAAAAGATGTTGAAGAATTAGAAAAATTAAAAACATTTTTTGTTGCGCAAACGTATTGCAAAGAAGTGGTAATGATTTCTGCCTTAAAAAATACTGGAGTAGATGATTTGCTTAAAACGATATTAACGTATTTACCAGAAGGACATCCGTTTTATGAAGGCGATGATATTAGCGATATGCCCGTAAAGTTTTTTGTGGGCGAATTGGTGAGAGAAAAAATATTTCAATTGTATCATGAAGAACTGCCATATCACACAACCGTAGTGGTGCAGGAGTACAAAGAAAAAACAACGCTTACAAAAATACGAGCCGAAATAATTGTACAACGAGATACACAAAAAGGCATTATTCTTGGTGAAGGTGGAAGCATGATAAAACAATTGGGAACGCTTGCTAGAAAAGATATTGAAGAATTTATTGGCGGTAAAGTGTTTTTAGAATTGTTTGTAAAAGTGCGGCCAAAGTGGAGGGATAATGAGTTGTTTTTACGGGAGTATGGATACTAGTCAGTTGGCAAAGAGCAGTTGGCAGTGGGCAAGGGGCAGTTGGCAATTTGCAGTTTACAATTTTTACAAAAGTTTAAACAATTTAAATGTAGATATGTATGGGAACTTATAGAGACCTGTTGGTTTTTAAAAAAGCCTATTCTTTGGCAATGGATATTTTTGAAGCAAGTAAATCATTTCCATCCGAAGAAAAATATAGTTTGACAGATCAAGTAAGAAGATGTTCTCGTTCTGTTTGTGTTAATTTTGGAGAGGCATATAGAAGAACAAAATACCCTGCACATTTTGTAAGTAAGCTTACAGATTGTGATGCAGAAAGTACAGAAACAGAGATATGGTCAAAGTTTGCATTTGATTGCAAATATTTAACTCAGGAAAAGTATTTAGATTTATCTGAACGAAGTTCAGAAGTAGGAAGAATGTTAGGGCATATGATTAATAACCCTGAGAAGTATTTAAAATAAAAATAGAAGAAGTTTTTTGCAAACTGCAAATACTTTATAAATAAAACAACAAATAAAAAATAAAAAAGCGTAGTTGCTTTTGTCAACTGCACTTTGCAAATTGCTAATTGCTTTTTGCAAATTGCCAATTGCCAATTGCCCACTGCCCACTGCAAATTATGTCTTTCACCGTAGCAATAACAGGACGCCCAAATGTAGGCAAGAGTACATTTTTTAACCGCATGCTTGAGCAGCGCAAAGCCATTGTAGATGATATAAGCGGCGTAACGAGAGATAGGCAATACGGCGTAGCCGAGTGGATTGGTCGTTCGTTTAATGTAATAGATACTGGCGGTTTTGTGGTAGGAAGCGATGATGTTTTTGAAAGAGAAATACGCAAGCAAGTACATATTGCTATTGATGAAGCCAACGTAATTATTTTTATGGTGGATGCTGTATCTGGCATTACCAATTTAGATGAGAGCATGGCAGACTTATTGCGCAGAAGTACAAAACCAGTTTTTTTAGTGGTGAACAAAGTGGATAACCATGCACGTATGTTGGAAGCAAGTGAATTTTATAGTTTGGGTTTTGAGCATATCTTTTTTCTTTCATCAATAAGTGGAAGTGGTACTGGTGAATTGTTAGACGCTATTGTAGCATTGATGCCTGCGGAAAAAGAAGAAACTGCTGAAGAAATATATCTTCCAAAATTTGCCATTATTGGCCAACCAAATGTTGGTAAATCTAGTTTGCTAAATGCATTGATAGGAAAGGAGCGTACCATTGTGAGCGATATTGCGGGTACTACAAGAGATAGTATTCATACAAATTACAACATGTTCAACAAAGAATTTATTTTAATAGATACTGCTGGTATCCGTCGTAAAAATAAGGTGAATGAAGACTTGGAATTTTACTCTGTAATACGTGCTATAAAAGCATTAGACGAATCGAATGTTTGTTTGCTAATGATAGATGCAGAAAAAGGAATAACGGCGCAGGACTTGGCTATATTTTCTATGGCTGTAAAAAAAGGAAAAGGCATTGTAGTCTTGGTAAACAAATGGGATTTAATAGAAAAAGAGACCAATACTGCTCGTGATTATGAAAAAGAATTGAAGCAGCGTTTAGAACCATTTAGTGATGTACCTGTTATTTTTACATCGGTTACAGAAAAACAACGTTTGCTTAAAAGCATAGAAGCCGCACTAATGGTTTTTGAAAATCGTCAACGCAAAGTGCCTACTAGTAAGCTTAACGAAGTAATGCTAAAAGCCATTGAGCAAATAAAACCACCAGTGGTACGGGGCAACGCAATAAAAATAAAGTACGTTACACAATTACCCATGCATACACCTACGTTTGCATTTTTCTGTAATTATCCAGATGATATAAAAGCGCCTTACCAAGGTTATTTAGAAAATAAATTGAGAGAGAATTTTGATTTTACTGGAATACCCATACGATTGTTTTTTAGAAAGAAGTAATATTTAAATGATAGAAAATTATTTTCTTAAATGTAATTGAGTTGTATCTTTAGGTTAAATATACTGTTATGAAGATTTTTCTAGCATCATTTTGCATCCTTGCCATTATGAGTATTGCCGTATTATTTCCTGCTTGTAAAAAGAGTAGCGAAAATACAAATGATACCACTGTAGCAGCAAAAGATACTTGGACAATTATTAATGAAAATATTCTTACACCTTCATGCGCTACAAGTGGCTGCCATTCTTCCAC
>JANOZW010000102.1:0-7124 GCA_031429575.1 Ferruginibacter sp. | reverse complement strand
ATCGATGCGTATCATCACCGATATTTATGAATGGTGTAGCAAAGAAGTGCCAAAATGGAATACAATTTCTATCTCGGGCTATCATATACGTGAGGCGGGCAGCACGGCGGTGCAAGAAATTGCTTTTACACTCAGCAATGGAAAGGCATATGTACAAGCTGCACTAGCTAAGGGTTTGGATATAAATGTTTTTGGCAAACGCCTCTCCTTCTTCTTTAATGCACACAATAATTTATTTGAAGAAGTGGCCAAGTTTAGAGCTGCTCGTAGAATGTGGGCAACCATTATGAAAGACCTTGGCGCTACAGATGAGAAAGCGATGATGCTGCGTTTTCATACACAAACTGGTGGCAGTACATTAACTGCACAACAACCGCTGAATAATATTTGCCGTGTAACCATACAAACCCTTGCGGCTGTAATGGGCGGTACGCAAAGCTTACACACGAATGGATATGATGAGGCTTTAAGTTTGCCTACAGAAGAAGCTGCAAAAATTGCCTTGCGTACACAACAAATAGTAGCGTTTGAAAGTGGTGCACCAGATACAGTAGATCCTCTTGCAGGAAGTTATTTTGTAGAAAGCCTTACTGATGAAGTAGAAAAAGCAGCTTGGCAATTGATAGAAAAAATAGATGCTATGGGTGGAAGTGTGGAAGCCATTGAGCAAGGTTTTATGCAAGATGAAATAGCAGCTAGTGCATACCAATACCAAAAAGATATAGAAAGCGGTGCAAAAACATCGGTAGGTGTAAATAAATTTGTAACAGAGGAGATGTACAAAACACCAGTGTTTAAAATTGACGAAAGCATACAAAAAACGCAAGTGGACAAATTGATAGAATTAAAACAAAGAAGAGATAATGCAAAAGTGACACAATGTTTGGAAAGTATTGCCACTGCTGCAAAAGGAGCGGATAATTTAATGCCGCATGTGGTAGATGCTGTGGAGAATTTTTGTACGCTGGGGGAAATTGCGGATGTATTGAGGGGGGAATATGGTGAGTATCAATAATAAAATTAACTGCATGACACAAACAGAAATCATCATTTTAAATTTTGAAGAAATAAGAAGACGAAGTATAAAACTTTGGAGTGGAATACCTGCATCGTTTTATGATTGGAAGCCTGATGAAAAAGCCATGTCTTGCATAGAAATGATACGCCACGTATTAGAAGGCGAACATTTATTTCATGTAATTGTAAACAACAGAGGCAATATAGGCGACTATGTTTCACCATGGAAGAATATACCTTATATAAATTTGCGAGATGAATTGAATTTTGCAAAACCATTTAGAGAACATTTTTTTAAAACGATACAGTCATTTTCTGCTAAAGATTTTTCTGAGATAGAAATTGTGAGAACAGAAAAAAATCAACGAAGAAAATTGGGTGATTATTTACAAAGAATAGCTTACCATGAAGCAGTACACACTGGGCAAATGTTGTCTTATTGCAGAACAATGGGTATTGATATCCCTTTAATTTGGGATTAAGAAATAAAAAAATAATGCAGCTTTTCAGGTGCATTATTTTTTTGTAAACCATTACATAATCATTAATAACCGGGATTTTGTTGACCAGCCATGTTGACATTAACATCAATTTCTGCTTGAGGAATTGGCCATGCCCAAGATCTACTTGTAGGGTCAATATTACATGCTACTCCTGGTGCAGCAGATGCAGCCGTACAATCAGGATTTCTATCAATCGTTCTTGTGGTTCTTTTTATATCAAACCATCTATGCCCTTCTGCAAACAATTCTCTCCTTCTTTCATTTGCAATTTCTGAAATAAGTTGTGCTTGTGTGAGACCTACCAGTGGAATGTATGAAGAAATTCTATTTGACTTTAATGTATTTATATTATTTAATGCTAGCAATAAATCACCAGCACCATTTCGTTTTGCATAAGCTTCTGCCCTTATCAAATACTGTTCAGAAGTTCTGTAAGCCTTCCAATCTACAATATTATCTTTAAAAATTCCTTTACCCCAATGCTTCGTTACAACTCTTCTTAAAGCACCGGAAAAATCAGACTGGCTTCTTACCAATGCTGTGTATGTATTTAAGCGAATGTCATTTGGCACATATAAATTTATCAAAGAAGTATGCATTCTATAAGAACTTCTATTTCCATTTGCAAAATACAAATTTGCTGCGGGATCTCCCTCTCCCGCATTAAAAGAACAAGCCCATATTACATCTTCTTTTGTTTCATCTTTCCATATACTTGGAAAAGTTGAGATGCTTGCAATTGGTCTAGCGGTAATTGCAACAGAAGCATATTGTATCGCTTTATTATTATCGCCTGCATATAAATACATTCTAGCTAAAATTGCATTTACCGCTGCAACATCTATATTGTATCTGTTTGTAGAATTGTACGCTGACAAAAGCGTCAAGGCAGCCAATAAATCGGTTTCTATATTATCATACGTTTCCTTAACAGTACCTCTAGTCGGTAAATTTTTTGGATTTGTTAACTCCACCTTTTTCAAATAAGGAATACCAAAAGCATTGCTATTTCTATCATAATTTAAAGCAAAATACCTTAGCAAATCAAAATGAACCATGGCTCTTATAGCTAGGGCTTGTCCCTTTATTCTATCCACTTGAGCTTGATTATTGGTTGCAAAAGATTCTAACGCGGCACCCTTACCATTTCCATTTAATGTTAAATTAGCTTGTGAAATGATTGCATAAGCTGCAAGCCAAGTATTTTGAATGTTATCTGTATTAGAAGCATACACCCAATTGGCTAGATCAACATAATTACCTAATGAGCTAGAGGTTTCTACGGTGTTATCGCTCATCATATCTGGTAATGTAGAAAAAGCACCGGTTGATCCGTTACCGAAATAATTGGCTTGTCTAAAAAGGCCATAAGTAGCGTTCAATGCAAATTGATAATCATCCAACGAATTAAATCTGTCAAATACGTCAAATGTATTTTCCGTTTTTTGATCTAATACTTTTTTACATGATTCTAAACTAACAGAAAGAATCGTAATGAAAGAAAAAAATAATATTTTGTAATTTTTCATGATGTTAATAATTGAGTAAATTAATATTTAAAGACCAATTGAAATACCTGCCGTAATTGTTCTTAACGCAGGGTAACGAGCACCTACTGAAGAACCTGAATTAAGTTCAGGATCCCATCCTAAATATTTTGTTGATGTAAATAAATTTTGCCCAATCATAAAAAATTTGAGTGATTTTATTTTTGCATTTGCAAGCAAACTTGTGGGCATTGTATAAGATAAATTTACATTTCTCAAACGAATGAAAGAGCCATCTTCAATAAATCTAGATGTAGAGCCAAAGAAAGCATTATCGGGACGAGGTATATTTGTTACCTGACCAGGTGTTCTCCATTCTGTAGTTAAATCTGTGGAAAGATTATCGAACAAGTAAGCAGGATTTTCTAAATTTTGCCTATCGTTGTTGAATACTTCATTGCCACTAATGTAACTAAAAAAAATATTTAGTTCTATTGCTTTAAATTTAAAATCTGTACCAAATCCACCAAAAATGGGAGCATCAGAAGTTCCCAATGTTACCCTATCATCTGGGCTATAAACATTTGTTGTTGTTTTTCCATCTTTGGTTAAATAAAGTTGATCACCAGTAGCTGGATCAACTCCTGCTGTTTTTACCAAAAAATAAGTATTTAGTGGCTCTCCTACTTTTCTGATAAAATCTCCAGAAATATCTTCTGTCTTTCCATCTACTAATTCTAATAATGAATTTTTATTGTTAGTTATTTGTCCATTTATACTCCATACAAAGTCTTTACTTCTTATCACATCTATATCTAAACCAGCTTCTATTCCACGGTTTCTCATTCTACCTACATTTGTAGTAAAACTTGAAAAGCCTGACGTACCACTGATAGATTTATCTAAAAACAATGCTGAAGTTATAGCATTATAATATTCAAATGAACCTTTAATTCTGTTTTTAAACAACCCAAACTCTACTCCAAAATTGGTAGTAGTTTTCTTTTCCCATTGCAAATCTGGGTTAGATAAAGTAGTAGATAACAAGCCGCCTTGCCCCGCATAACGTGCAGGTGACAACTGGGATATTGCAGGAAAAGAACCTCCAATAGCTTGGTTTCCTACAGCACCATAACTTACTTTCAATTTAAATAAATCAAGCCAATTTTCAGAAAAGTTAGATATAAAATTTTCTTCACTTAATAGCCAAGCTGCTCCTACACTTCCAAAGTTTGCCCATCTTTTGTTTTCCCCAAATCTACTAGAGCCATCTCTCCTAATATTGGTGGTAACAAAGTATTTGTTTTTGTAAGCATAATTAAAATCAGCAAAATAAGAAACAAGTCCTCTTACATTTCTGCTTCCTGCTACAGTGGGTATAAAACTATTGGTAGATGTGCCAGGCGTAATACCTGACTCATTTCTAAATGGGGTTACAATTCCAAAACCAGTAAAGCTAAATGCAGTTCTTGTTTCTTGCAAAATCTCATTAAAAATTGTAACGCCAAAATCATGATCGCCTTTGGAAGTATTATAACCTATGGAGTTTGTACCTGTATATCTAAATAATTTGCCTAATCCTCTATTTAAGCTACCTCTTGCTCCAGTTGCAATAGAACCTTGATAAGTTTGTCTATCTAAATATATAAATGCCTCGTCTTGCGTATAATCTCCACCCCAGTTGGTTCTAAAGGTTAAACCTTTTAAAAACGGGGCTTTATATTCTGCGTTTATTGTAGCAATTCCTTTCAACTGATTAGATTGGTTGTCAGTTTCTAATAGTTCTTGTAATGGATGAGGTTGTCCAGATACAATTGAAGAATATTTTCCATCATCCGTAAACGGTTTTTCATAAGGATTTAACCACAATACAGCATTTAAAGGTGAGCCAATGAATGCATTGCCTTCTAGTGTATTATTTATTTTACTTGAGCCGACAAATGTATTAACCCCCACTTTAAAATCACCAAAAGTCGTTTCAAGATTTACCCTACCCGTATATCTTTTTAAATCTGATTTTTGAACGGTACCTGTTTGGTCAAATATTCCTCCGCTAATAAAATAACGAGTTCCACTATTACCTCCAGATAAACTTAATTGATGAGATTGTGTTTTTCCTTTTCTAAAAAAAACATCATTCCAATTTGTATTAATTTTTCGAAGATCAGCCTCTTCTGTTGCGGTCCATCCGTAAGGGTTTCCATTAGCTATTTCGTAATCCAATTTTTGATTGGCATCCATCACTTTCAATTTATTGCTAGGCAACGTTGATTGACCTATTTGAAAATCATACGTTAGTGTTGGTTTACCTATTTTACCTCTCTTTGTTGTAATAACGACAACACCATTAGAACCACGAGAACCGTAAATGGCTGTGGAACTTGCATCTTTCAAAATATTGAAATTTTCAAAGTCATTGGGATTTAAACTCGCAAAATCATTTGCAGATATTTGAATACCATCAACAATAAACAATGGATCATTAGAACCGATAATGGAACTTTTACCCCTAATATTTATTCTTGCAGCAGCTCCCGGTTGTCCGCTTTGCGCTTGCACCAGCACCCCCGGTGCTTTTCCTTGCAAAGCTTGGTCAAAAGATCCTATTGGCACCCCTTTAATTTCTTCTGCTTTTATAGTTGTAGTTGAGCCTACGCTTCTACGTTTTGATTGTGATGTGTAGCCTGTTACAATAACCTCAGTTTCAGATTTTGCATTACTAACCATTGATACAACCATACCTTCCGCTGCTTCAATAGTAGCTAAAGTCATACCAACATATGTAATGTAAAGTGTTTCTCCTGCTGTGGCTTTTACGGAGAAGCCACCAGTCTCATTTGTTTTTGTAGCCTCAGTTTTTGATTTTACTGTAGCGCCTGCAAGTGGATTACCATCTTTGTCTTGCACCTTGCCGCTTAAAGAATTCTGAGCCATTATATTTACCGTATTAAACAGCGTAAATAATAACAATAATCTAATCTTCATCATGATATATTTTTGTTTTTGTGAAAAAATATCTCAATAAGCAATTAACAAAGATTAATTTTAAAGACATATTTATTTATCACATTGCTGCTCCATTTTATAAATTATTAAAAAATCTTTTCCACATCATTTTCAATTTGACTAATTTTAACCCTTTCAGTACAACTAAAAAAATATTAATGAGAATACTTTTTTCATTTATTGCCTTTTGCAACATTATATATACCAATGCACAAACCGTAGATCTTTCTAAACAATTTAAAACCATGAAACCCCGTGCCATTGGCCCGAGTGGCATGAGTGGTCGCATAACAACCATTGATGCATTGCACAGTTACCCTAATACCATTTACCTTGGTGCTGCAAGTGGTGGGGTATGGAAAACAGAAAATGGAGGTAACAATTGGACGCCAGTATTTGATGAACAGCCATTGCAAAATATTGGCAGCATTGCTATTTGTCAAAGCAATCCAAGCATTGTGTGGGTAGGCACTGGCGAGGGTAATCCTCGTAACTCCGTGAGCATTGGCGAAGGCATTTACAAAAGTATAGATGCAGGTAAAACATGGAAATGCATGGGTTTGGAAAAAACGAGAAATATACATCGTGTAATTATTGACCCCACAAATCCGAATGTAGTTTATGCAGGTGCTATAGGCAATCCGTATGGTATACACAGCGAGCGTGGTGTTTTTAAAACAACCGATGGCGGCGAAACTTGGAACAAAGTTTTATATACAAACGATACGAGTGGTGTGGGCGATATAGTCATGGATCCAAAAAATCCTAATAAACTATTTGCAGCTATGTGGCAGCACAGTCGCACACCTTGGAGTTTGAATAGTGGTGGAAAAGGCAGTGGATTGTATGTAACCTACGATGCAGGAAAAAATTGGAAAAAATTAAATGGTGAAGGAGGATTGCCAACTGGTAATTATGGCAGGATAGGCATTACGATTTGCCATGATATGCCGAATAGAATATATGCATTGATAGAAAGTACAAAAAGTGCTTTGTATAGAAGTGATGATGGTGGAAGCAAATGGGAAAAAGTAAATGATGATGCAGCATATACAGCTAACAGAAGTTTTTACTTTCAAGATATTATTGCAGACCCAAAAAATGAAAATCG
>JANOZW010000101.1:0-3894 GCA_031429575.1 Ferruginibacter sp. | reverse complement strand
CCAAGTTTTACAGCCGATGAGCAGCGTGGGTTGGCATTGGAAAATTTAGGGTATTACAAAATCATCACCCAAAATTGGGATGTGATTACCAGAGGTACTTTATACTCTTATGGAAGTTGGAATCTAAATATAAATCCGAGGTATTATCGACGATATCATTTTCAAGGAAATATTGGCTTATCTATTCAAAATTTTAAGCCGCTAGATGCACCTAAAACCATGACCTATAATTTTACATGGAGCCATAGTACAGACAGTAAAGCAAGGCCTGGCGTTAGTTTTGCTGCCAACGTAAATGTAGCTAGTACAAAATTTAATGCGCAAAGAGCCAATAGTCCGCAGCTTAATTTTCAAAACCAATTAAATTCATCTATTACCTACACAAAAGATTGGAGTAAAAAAAATAAGCCCTATAATATTTCCATTAGTGCCAATCATAATCAAAACTCTGTAAACGGACTTACCAATTTAAATTTACCCGATGTAGCTTTTAATATAAATACACAATATCCATTTCGTAAAAAAGAATCTACAGGTGAAATAAAATGGTACGAAAATATTGGTATCGGTTATCAAGGAAATTCCAAAACACTCACTTCTTTTTACGATACGGCAAGAGGCATTGGCGGACAAATAGTGGATAATTTAAAATACGGAGCACAACATAATATACCCATTACATTGTCTTTACCACCATTAGGCGTTATACAAATATCTCCATCTGTATCTTATCAAGAAACTTGGTTTCAACAAAAATTGGTACGGTCTTACAATGCTACTACATTAAAAGACGATACCATTTCTTTGAGAAAAGGATTATATACAGCGAGGCAAGTATCTTTTGGTGTTGGCGCTTCTACAAGAATTTTTGGCATGTTTGGTTTTGGAAAAAATAGTAAGGTAAAAGCCATAAGGCATGAAATAAGACCTACACTTTCTTTAAACTATACCCCCAATGTAAACGAAGGAAATTATTATTATACCAAAGTAAGTGCTACTGAAACTAGGCAAGTATCTTATTTTGAAAACAGCGGTATTTATTCACCTTACAGCAATATTAGAAACGGGGGAATGTCTTTTGGTATAGATAATAATGTAACCATGAAGGTGAAGGGAAAAGGAGATACAAGTGCGGCAGCTGATAAAAAAATAACTTTGTTAGATGGGTTGAGTATAAATAGTAGTTACAATTTTTTAGCCGATTCATTTCAGTTAGCGCCAATAGCTCTTTCAGCAAGAACCAATTTATTTGAAAAAGTAAATATTTCTGCTGGCGCAAGTTTTAATCCATATCAAATAGATGCGCAAGGCAGGCCAAAAAATAGATTGGTGTTAAAAGATAAATTCTCTTTGGGTAATTTAACGAGTGCAAATGTATCCTTACAAACGAGTTTTAAAGGTGGTGATAAATCTAAAAAAACAGCTACAGAAAAATTGAATGAGCCTAATAATGGCTTGAGAGATGATGGTATAACACAAGATGAATACCAACGAGACGCTGCCTACATACAAAACAATCCAGCTGAGTTTGCCGACTTTGAAATACCTTGGAATATAGATTTATCTTATTCTCTTACACTTAGTAAAAATTTTGATGTAGCGCAAGCTAGTTTTAAAAACAATATTACACAGGGTGTAACCTTCAATGCCGCTGCTAACCTTACCCCAAAATGGAAAGTAGGTGCCAATGGTTCTTACAATCTTTCCGATAAAAAATTAGGCTTGCTAAGTATGTACATTACCCGTGATTTGCATTGCTGGCAAATGGCTATAAATATTACACCAGTAGGGCTTTCAAGATCTTTCAGCATAAATATTGCTCCAAAATCTCCAATACTTAGAGATTTGAAAGTGAATAGGACAAGGTCGTTTACGGATTTTTAATTTCTTCTTTTGTAAATACATCATACATTATATCATACACTTTCTTATTAAGCGATTTTACATCTATGTTGTTTGAAGAAATGGCAGGTAGAAAAATCATTTTTAGTTTTGTAGGAAGTAGGTACATTGTTTTATTTATTGGCATGGCTTTTTTTGTACCCAATAACACACAAGGGATTATTTCTTTTTCTGCATCTATAGCCAATTTAAAAGCCCCATCATAAAATTCTTTTAACGGTTTATCTGTTCTATTTCTAGTTCCTTCTGGGTATAAGCACATATGCATTCCTTTTTTTAAAGTCTCTTTCATGGCTTCAAAACTTTTTATGCGACTTTTTGTATCTTTTCTATTTACCATTATACCACCTCGGTTGTAAAACCAACTAAATATGGGTATCTTGGCAAAGCTATCTTTAGCAATTGTTTTATTACCCCCTGGTATATATGGTGCAGATAGGGGTACATCCAAAAAGGCATTGTGGTTAAATACCACTACATAATTTTTACCTTTTTCAAAGTTTTCTAAGCCTACTACTTTAAGTGGGCAGCCAATCAATCTTAGCCAAATGCTTATCCATATTCTAGAAACTTTTATAAAATAATCTTGCCCTTCTTTTTCATCTTTATATAAATGAGAAAGCATAGAAGGGCCAACAATAATTAGAAATGTGATTATAAAACTTACTAGTCCCCAAAATGCCCATATACGAGCAAAAATATTTTTTAGAAAAGTCATTTAGTTGGTTTTAATGTTCCAGTCAATGGGTTGTTTACCAATTTTAACTAGAATGTCGTTTGTTAGCGAAAAATGTTTGCAGCCAAAAAATCCTTTGTGAGCAGAAAATGGAGAAGGATGTGGGGCTTGTAAAATAAAATGCTTGCCTTCATCTATCAACCCTTTTTTGTCTTGCGCAAATTTACCCCAAAGTATAAAAATAATATTTTCTTTTTCGTCAGATATTTTTTCTATAACGGCATTAGTAAATATAGCCCATCCAAATTTTGCATGGCTAAATGGCTCACCATCTCTTACCGTTAGTGCTCCATTTAATAATAAAACCCCTTGTTTTGCCCAAGCAGTAAGATCGCCAAAATTATCTGGCATTTGTATGCCAATATCTGATTTTAGTTCTTTAAAAATATTGGCCAAAGAGGGTGGCGGTTTTACGCCTTTGCATACAGAAAAACTAAGCCCATGAGCTTGCCCTGGGCCATGGTATGGGTCTTGTCCAAGAATAACTACTTTTAACTCATTGAAAGGCGTTTGGTTAAACGCATTAAATATTTGCGACCCAGGTGGATAGATAATTTTGCCTGCAGCTTTTTCTGTTTGTAAAAAATCTACAATTTCTTGAAAGTATGGTTTCGTAAATTCATCTTTTAATACTGTTTTCCAAGTGTCGTTTATTTGTACATTCATAGTAATGGTATAAATAAAAAAAGCCACAGTTATGTGGCATTCTTGTTTAGTGACCGCGTTAGGATTCAAACCTAAAACCTTTTGATTCGTAGTCAAATGCTCTATTCAGTTGAGCTACGCAGCCATTTTATTTTTGGATTGCAAATATAGCACTTTTTATTTTCTTACCAAACTACAATCCCAATAAGAAACTATCATGTATGTAATCTACCACTTTTACAAGGCTTTGTGTTTCTTCATATACCTTTAATTGTCTATCGGCGCCGGTGCCTTGCTCTAGCATTTTATGTACATAGCCGATTGCATGTTGGCTACCAAGATGTGGTACTACATCACTCACAAAATCTAACAATTCATAAATAAGCACACGGGTATTTACTTCGCTTTCTTTTCCAAAGTCAATCATATTACCGTCAATACCATAGCGGCTTGCACGCCATTTGTTTTCTGTAATTAAACGACGGTTGTACATCATAAAATTAAGATTTTGGTTGCGCAGTTTGTATAGCTTAGCACACAACGCTTGAAAAATGCCTGCAATGGCAATCGTTTCTTGCGTTGTCATTGGTATATCACAAATTCTAAACTCT
>JANOZW010000100.1:0-7213 GCA_031429575.1 Ferruginibacter sp. | reverse complement strand
TGTAGGTGCTGCTACGGTAGGCATTGCATGGAGTGAGTATCTTAACAATTTATTGGTAAATGTGCTGCATTACAAAGCCATTGCGTATGAATGGTGCCATTCACCGTTTCAACATTCTATACCAGATGCAAATGGAGTAGTACATAGCGGTATTATGAATTTACCTGCTTTATTTATTGTCTCTTTATTGAGTTTATTATTGATAAGAGGCACACAAGAATCTGCATTTGTAAATGGCATCATCGTTATAACAAAAGTGACTATTGTAATTATGATAATTATTTTAGGCTGGGGTTTTGTAAATAGTGCTAACCATACGCCATATATACCTGTGGCTTCTACTTATACAGATCACTCAGGTGTTGCGCATAGTTTTGGTGGTTTTTGGGGTATTATTGGTGCAGCGGGTACGGTTTTCTTTGCCTTTATTGGTTTTGATGCGGTAAGTACAGCAGCACAAGAAACAAAAAATCCTAAAACAGCTATGCCAATTGGCATTCTCGGTTCTTTAGCGGTTTGCACAGTATTGTATATTTTATTTGCTCACGTACTCACAGGTTTAGCACCTGTAGATTTCTTTAGAAATGAAGGTGGAGAAGCTTCAGTAGCTGCGGCAATTAATACATTTATGCCTGGGTATGGTTGGTTGGGTAAATTGGTTACGGTAGCTATTCTTGCAGGTTTTTCTTCTGTAATATTGGTAATGTTGCTTGGACAAAGCCGTGTATTTTACAGCATGAGCCGTGATGGGCTTTTGCCAAAAGTATTTAGCGATGTGCATCCGAAATATAAAACGCCTTATAAAGCAAACTTATTTATTTTAATAATTGTGGGTGCTTTTGCAGCATTTGTGCCAGGCGATGTAGTTGGAGATATGACCAGTATAGGAACTTTATTTGCTTTCGTATTGGTTTGTATTGCGGTAATTATTTTACGCAAAACCGATCCAGATTTACCTCGTCAATTTAAAACACCTTGGGTGCCTTTAGTACCTATTTTAGGTGTGGCGGCTTGTGGTTTAATGATGGTAGGTTTGGGCTGGACCAATTGGTTGCGCCTTATTGGTTGGTTAGCTTTAGGCTTTATAATATATTTTGGTTACAGTAGAAAAAATAGTAAACTGAATAACCCTAATAACCCTTAACCTTTTTCATGTTTTAGTTTAAAATGCCTCAAAGAAATTTGGGGCATTTTTTTATAAAAAAAACCTAAAAATTCATTTCCTCATTCATATTTTTCCCTTTAAATACTTCTTCAAAAATAACTCTGTTTGTTGGGTGATGTAGTGCCTGCATGTGGCGGTCGTGGTGAAGATCGGTGGCAGTAAATGATGCTAAATCATTTTTAATAATATACGCAGCAGCTTTGGCTACAGGCTTTCCGTAATAACCTGTAAGCGATAAGAGGTTTACTTGCAATAAAAAACCAAGGTCTTTTAGTGAGTTATATTGTTTGAAATCGTTGTGAAAATATCCATAGCGCTCAGGGTGAGCGAGGAGTGGTTGATAACCTTCGGTGATGATAGAAAAAACCATTTGTTGAATATTGTATGGTTTTTCTGCATAAGAAAACTCTGTAAGTACTTTGTTGTCTTTTAAAGTAAGTAATGGTGTTTTATCTTTTAGTAGTCCTAAAAAATAATCATCCAGCATATATTCTGCTGCGGCATGTACTTTAAAATTGATTTGTTTTTCTGCTATTGCTTTTCGTATTTTATCTAATGCAGCGCCGATTGTTTCTGCATTGTTGCGATACATATCTCCAATAATATGTGGAGTAGCTATAGAGCTTGTAATACCAAGTTTTATAAGTCCATCAATTAAAGCTAAAGATGTTTCCACATCTGGAGAACCATCATCAATGCCTGGTAAAATATGAGAATGTATATCCGTTGTTATTGGAAAATAACTGGATGAAGTAGTCGTTTTTTTTTTCTTAAAAATTGAAAACATTAAAATATACCAATGTTTGTACCAATATTAAATTGGTGCATTTTTATAAGTGGCTTTAAAATAGAAACCATAAACGGCATAGGAATACTATTTACTTTCATGGCAAGATAATCTCTTCTATTGGCCCGCAATCTTTGATTAATATTTTTATTGCTAGCACCCCCTGTACGCATTTTTACAATAAGCTTTGGCAAATAATAAGAAGAAATTTCGTGCTTGTATAAATACCTAGCCATAAATTCATAATCGGCAGCTGTAAAATAATGATTTTCGTAACCCCCAAATTTATCGATAGCAGATTTTTTTATGTAAAATGT
Source organism: Ferruginibacter sp. (assembly GCA_031429575.1). Lineage (GTDB taxonomy): Bacteria > Bacteroidota > Bacteroidia > Chitinophagales > Chitinophagaceae > Ferruginibacter. Next base: position 4,944 of record JANOZW010000100.1, on the reverse strand, counting down.
TGGGTGACCAGGCATCCAACCCATTTTAAATAAATCACGCTTGTATTTTTTTCCTTTCCAAACCCTAAAAACCCTGTTGGTATTTTCTTGATCTACATATTCCAAATCTCCAAATATAGAATCTACCCCTTTTTCATTAAAAGCATTTACTATTTTTTCAATAGCATCATCAGAAGCTAAAATATCATCACTGTTTAATATCCCAATTACATCACCTGTTGCCAAATTAATTCCCTTATTAATGGCGTCGTACATACCCCTGTCAGGTTCTGAAACCCATTTCGCAATCTTTGATTCGTATTTCTTAATAATTTTTACCGTTCCGTCTGTAGATTTTCCATCTATAATGATATGTTCAATATCTTTATATGTTTGGTTTTGAATAGATTCGATACAATGAGATAGGTATTTCTCTGAATTGAATGTTACAGTTATTAAGGTAATTTTCATAATTTGGAAGTGGTTTTCTTCAAATAATTGGAATACAAAGGTAAGAATATTACAAATTTTGTAGTAATAATAACTTTCCCCATGTATATAACTGTATATTTTAAATTTTATTATCTCATAAGCAAAATATTTTCCATTATCAACATATCCATATTCGTTCTTAGAAAACATTGAATGGCCTCTTCGGGCGTATTTACAATGGGTTCGTTCTCATTAAAAGATGTATTTAAAAGAATTGGTATATTGGTTTTTTTTCTAAAGCATTCAATTAGTTCATAATAACGAGGGGAGATATTTCTATCTACACTTTGCAATCTACCAGTGCCATCTACATGTGTTACAGCAGGTATTTGAGCATGCTTTTCTTTCTTAATGTGGAAAACTTTTTCCATAAAAGGTACCGGCTCATCTATCTCAAAATAGTCTTTTACATATTCTTTTAAAATAGAAGGTGCAAAGGGTCGAAAACTTTCTCTTCGTTTTATTTTTAAGTTAAGTATCTCTTTGGCATCGTTTCTTCGAGGATCAGCAATGATAGATCTGCCTCCTAAAGCACGAGGTCCAAACTCTGCCCTGCCGCTAAACCACCCTGCCACTCCCCCATTTATTAAACAATCGGTTATTTTATCAAACAGTAATTCATCATTTAATTGTTCATATTTTAAGCCATGCTTTTCTACAGCTATTTTTATTTCTTCGTTGCTAAATCTGCTACCTGTGTAGGCAGAATTAATAAATGTTCTATCTATACCCAACTGTTGGTGCTGTACAAATAATGCAGCTCCCATAGAAATACCCGCATCATGTCCTGCTGAGGGAATGTACACATGTTTAAATCCAGTGTTGCTTGTTATTTTTCCATTAGCAACACTATTTTGTGCTACACCACCAGCTATGCATACACTGTCTAATCCTGTTTTTTTATGTAGGTGTTGTAGCATGTGAAAAATTACTTTTTCTGTAGCAGCTTGTACCGATGCAGCTAAGTCTTTATGATATTGTGTAAGTTCTTCTTCTTTTTTTCTTTGAGGGCCAAATTTTTTTACCATCAAATTACTAAACATTGGCGCTACGATAGGCACAAAATTTTCGTCGTAAGAAATAACACCAGAGGTTCCTTTTCTAAAATATGATAAGTTTAGTTTAAACAATCCATCATCTGTAAGTTTTATTGCGTCAAATATTTGCTCTGTATATTTTGCTTGCCCGTAAGGTGCCATGCCCATTACCTTATACTCATCTCCATAATGAGGAAAGCCCAGTAACTGTGTAAAGGCCGTATAAAAAATACCCAACGAATGTGGAAAGTCTAGTGAGGACAATACTTCGATATTGTTTCCTTTACCAATACCCGTCATGGTAGTAGTAAAATCACCAGAACCATCTATAGAAATGCATGCTGCCTCTTCATAAGGCGAAGCAAAAAATGCAGATGCCAAATGGCTGCGGTGGTGCTCAATATTTTTTACTTTATTAGCAAAACTACTAGCAGGCAACCCAGATAAATTCGCCAATTCATCTTGCACAGAAGCTACTTTTTTTCTATTGCTCAATCTATCTTTTACAGCGGTAAAACTACCAGCAGGGTTAGCCAACAGGTACAAGATTTTTTTTATCATTTTTGCATTAGGGTCTCTGCCAATGGCAAAAAAATCTACATCGCTGTAAGACACACCAGCTTCTTGCAAACAAAATGCAATAGACAAAGAGGGAAAACCTGCCCAGTGTTTTATTCTTCTAAAACGCTCTTCTTCTGTAGCCGCTATCATTTTGCCATCTACAAAAATGGCGGCAGATGCATCTGCATGATATGCATTAATACCAACTATTATCATTGTATAAAATCCTTTTTTAAACTTTTTTCAAAAAAATAAATCATGGCAAAAATAGCCAAGTATGCAACAATGTTAAACCATGTATGGTGGTCCCAACCAAAAGGGAAATGCCAGCCTTTATTACCTGCAACCAATACCAAACTTATTCTTACCACATTTAATATCCATAAAAACAATAATCCACCAGTAACCCATACAATTTTTTTTTGTAGAGAAGCAATATTGGCTACAACATATGCAAACCAAAAACTCATGACCCCAAAACCCAAACACGCATATACAATGCGTACACCGCTGCCTCCCACTGCACGCATCACGTAGTCATTTATACGTATGGTTTCTGTACCAAACATTGATAATAAACCTTTGGAAGCAAGTAAAAGCGATGTGCGAAGCCAAGCCGAAATATTAAAATATTTTTCTACAAATGGAGAATACCTACCACCGGGTACAGCTAACCCAGTAAGAAAAAGTGTACCATAATAACAAACTAAAAATATGCTTATAAAGAGGATAACAAAACCTATGAATTTTTTTTCTGAAAAAATATTTGTACTCATTTATACTGCAAACATTTGTTGGTATTGAAAATGCAATGCTTGGTTATCAATTTTTTCAGAAGCATATCGTACAGCGCCATTGGTAAACTGTTGGTATGTTTCAGCATTCATTTCAGCAAAAAGGTTGATAGCTTTACAGATGGATGAATCATCTATGTCTGTATTTATTCCAGCATTATTATCCAGTAGGTTATTCCATGGTGTATTGTGGCTTGTAATGATAGGCTTGCCGCATAAAAGTGCTTCTATTAACGCATGCCCAAAGTTTTCACTCTTGCTTGGCATTATAAAAACATGGTTTTGTACAAGTGCATTTTCTATGAAAGTAGGATTTATTTCTCCATGAAAATGCACTTTTATATTTGATGGCAAGAGTGAGATTTGCTTTTTACAAAGCTCCCAATACACCACATCTTTTATAGGCCCATAAATATTGTACTCAATACTAGCAGTACAATTTGCCAATGCTTGCAATACAAGCAAATGATTTTTCATGTGACTAATAAGCGCAATGGTAATGAGTTTTAAAACGTTTGCTTCTTTGAGAAGTAAATTTTTATGTTGTATGGCTTTTGCAAAATTACCAGCTACATATATTTGTGCATCTTCACCAAATTCTTTTTTTATAAAAACAGCTTCTGCAGTATCCGTAGCGTGAAAACTTGTTTTTTTCTTAATTTGTACAAAGTTTAGTAGGTTTAAAAACAAACGCTTTTTAATTTTTTTTTGAGATAGTGCACCAGTATGCAACATGCCTCTCACAGATAATATTTTTTTATAAGCCTTACCAAAAAGCAATGGTACAATATTATACTGCCACGAAAAAATGCCGATGATAAAAATTACATCGGGTTGTATAAGTTTAATTTGTGTTTTTATATTTTTACTTGCATTGTTGTTTGATGCATACCAAACCTGGGTATGGGCATTAAAGGGTATCCACTTATCTTCTACTATATTTTGTAGTGGCTCATTGTTTAAATCTGTATTGCCACAAAAAATTTTATACTCAATGTTGTCTGTATAATTATTTACTAAATTGGCTATGGATTGTATTGGACCACCGGCTTTGTAGGCTGGAGAAAACCACGGTATGGAGATGAAGATTGTCAATCTTCAACTGGCTTTTGCGGCATGCGTATGTAAGCCATTAATCGAGGGAATAAGAAAATTTTAAGGAGGAAGAAAACGAGTAACGTTACATATAATCGACCTGCAATAAATATATTATCCGATTCCATCGCAATCATTTCTAAATACATAGAACCAACAACAGCAAAATTGAAAATATAATTGTTAGATGACTTTCTTACAAAATAGAAATAACTTTTTCCATAAATAAAGCCAAGTATAAGTAATGGTAAAAACATACCAATGTAACCGAAATCAACGTAACCATCTGCAAAATACCCCAAACTAACCGAAGTACCACGCTTTATACCTGAGTATTGAATACCCGTATATTTTGATGTTTTTGTAGAAGCATCGTAAATTCCTTTATTGGGATTTAATATTCTAGGAGTGAATACAAACGTAAGAGTAGTAAACCAATTTGCACCATCTTGATATGGAATAATACTTGGTACTCTATCCATTGCTTTTGCAAGATGATAAGTATATTGAAGCCTATCTAAAAAACTTTCTGTAGCACCAGTAAAAGTATTTTCATTTTGCTTTTCCGATAATTCTAATAGTTTATTCAATGCATCTACTCTTTCAACCTGCACTGATTGTGTTTTACTCCCTTTATTCAAAAATGTTCGGTATTCTCCCTTTACACTAGTCCAAAAGACACCTCCTAGAAATAGTAAACTAATTGAAATAGCCGTGGTAATCATTTTATTAAAACGAACCATAGTCAGTAAACTCAAAAGCAGTATTAAAATATAATAAACTATAGTTTTGAATTCAGAAAAATAACTAAAGAAGCCCATTACAAACTCTAAAAGGCAGAAAATATAAAACTCTTTTCTTCTCCTGTTTTTTAAAATACTCTGAAACCCAAATAATAAAAATAAAAACCATTTAATATTGCCCAAACTAAAAATAATTTGAGTAAGTGAAGGTATTAGAAATGCAACACCTGTTAATCCATTCAT
>JANOZW010000099.1:0-1549 GCA_031429575.1 Ferruginibacter sp. | reverse complement strand
CACGACCAACCAAAATTGATGGCATATATGCAGACATTGCTTACAGAAAAAGGTGTAATATTTTTTGGATTTCCACCATGGCAAATGCCCTATGGCGGACACCAACAAATGGCTACTGGTAAATGGATGGCTAAAATGCCTTACTATCATTTGCTACCAACATTTTTGTATAAATGGATTTTAAAAATAAATGGAGAGCATTGGCCATTTTTTATAGAGATAAAAGAAACAGGGATTTCTATTGAAAGGTTTGAAAAGATTTCGAAACAAACAGGGTTTAATGTCTTGTGTAAAACACATTATTTGATAAACCCAATTTACGAATACAAATTTGGTATGAAACCCAAGAAACAATTTGGTTTGGTGAAAGCGATACCATGGATTAGGAATTTTTTTACAAGTTGTGTTTATTATTTGGTACAAAAAAAATAATGTAATGAAATGAGCCAAATTGAAAAGTTGATGGCAACAGATAAAGGTGAAAGGCGAATACCATGTGGCTAAAACCAATAAATATGAACACATGAATATTATTTGTAAAAATTGTGCGACACATTTTAAGGGGAAATTTTGCCCACAGTTTGCTCAAAAAGCGAGTGCGGGCAGATTGCAGGTGGGTAATGTGCTGCATGAGTTTTGGCACAATTTTACACATACTGATCACTCTATTTTTAGTTTTGTAAAAGGCATGTTTGTAAACCCTGGGTTAGTTATCAGAGAATTTATAGAAGGGAAAAGAAAAAAGTATTTTAACCCTTATACTTTTTTCTTATTGGCAACGGGTATATTGATTTTTGTAACAGGCAAGTTGTTTGAATATGAAGATGCAACGGTGCACACTAAAAATGAATTTGGACAATATACAAGCAAACATTACAATTTAATAATAATTTGTTGCTTGCCATTTTTAGCTTTCTTTTTTAGGTTGGCTTATGCTAGGTTCAAATACAATTATGCAGAATGGGTTACATTTTTTGTTTTTGCATTTGGATTTATTAATTTTTTAGAAATATTTATACATACATCATTTGTATTTTTTATTGAAAATTATTCTGAGCTAAATAACTATGCTCACATGGTGGGTTATATAATTTTTGTTTATGTGCTGCTCAGCTTTTTAAAGAATAAAAGAGTTATTGATATTATTGGATGCGTGTTTGGAGGTTTTTTAGTATGGTGGTTTGTAGAAAAAGTTGGCGTTGGCGGAGCACTTTGGTATTGGGGTATGCCCTTGGAAAAAGTAATTAAAATGTTTTAACAAAATTAATTTATGATACACATAGTTTTTAACGAGGCAGATGTAAAAGTGCTGCAAGAAGCCATAGCATTGGACGAAACATTGCAAGGCGAAGTAATACAAATAAAAGATGATTATGCTGTTGGTCCTTTAACCAATATATACGTGGGGGAAGGTATTGAAGAAAGAAAAAGATGGTGGCACGTAGTGCTTTTTGGTGGCGACTATGAAGGCTGTATAGAAAGTGGTGATGTAGATGATTACAAAACGGCGGCATCATTGGTAGGCACACTAAGAAGAGATGAAGCAGAA
>JANOZW010000098.1:0-5966 GCA_031429575.1 Ferruginibacter sp. | reverse complement strand
ACTTTAATTGGTGCAGCCATTGGCTTAATGAATATTATGCTCGTAGCGGTAAACGAACGCACAAAAGAAATTGGCCTATCAAAAGCATTGGGAGGCACTCGAAAAGATATACGATCGCAATTTTTATTTGAAAGTGTAATGATCAGTTTGATGGGTGCTGTAGCAGGAATAATCACCGGTGTATTGGTAGGAAACCTTGTAGGCATATTTTTTAAAACAGGTTTTGTAGTGCCTTGGATGTGGATAGGTATTGCTGTGGTGGTGTGCACTGCTGTTGGGTTGCTGGCAGGGTTGATACCAGCTGTAAAAGCGAGTAAGCTAGATCCTATTGTGGCATTGAGGTATGAGTAGACAGATCAAATTTGTTACAGCGTTTACTATTTGAACATTGAACATTGAGCATTGATTATTGAATATTTTATAATTTGAAAATAGTAATGCTCAATGCTCAACTAACAACCTGCCTTTGCCGGCAGGCAGGTGTTCAATAATCAATTAAATACATTTCCAATATTTAAACAACATCAAAAAAAAATAAACAATTCTTTTCATAACCTAATTTTTTTAAGCCTTACATTAATAAAACACATATCATGAAATACATTTCTATTATTGCTGTTATTTTTTTAGCAACCGCTTGCAACAACGGAAGAAGAGGAAGCGGTAACATTAGTACGGAAACAAGAAACGTTTCCACATTCACCAAAGTAAGTGCAGCCACTTCTATAGATGTAGATGTGCAACAAGGTGCCGAAACATCCGTAATAGTAGAAGCAGATGATAATTTAATAAAGTATGTAGAAACAACGGTAGTAAATGGAGAGTTAAAAATTCGTTTAAAAAATATTTCTATTTGGAACGATGCTACCATCAAAGTACATGTAATAGCACCAAAGTATGATGGCTTTTCTGCTTCATCTTCTGCAGAAATAATCGGTAAAAATACCATTACATCTACAAGCAAAATAAAATTAGATGCAAGTAGTTCTGCAAATATAGATATGGAAATAGATGCGCCATCTGTTGATGTAGAAGCAAGCAGCAGTGCTGATATTAGCGTAGCAGGCCGTACAAAAGAAGTTACCGTAGATGCCAATAGCAGCTCCACTGTAGAGTTAGAAAAACTACAAGCAGAAATTGTAAATGCCGAAGCAAGCAGCAGTGCAGATGTATCTATTTTTGCTAGTGTAAAAATAATTGCAAAAGCAAATAGCAGTGGGGATATTTCTTATATAGGAGGTGCTACTGATGTAAATAAATCTGAAAGCAGTTCTGGTACCGTTACCAAAAAATAATTTTTTAAATGCATGGGAGCATGAGCAGAAAATATGAATGAGCATTTTTTTCCCGCTTTTCACTTCAATAGTTTTTTGTTCGCCTGTCGGCTTACAAAAAACTATTTCCGTTTCAATCGGGGCTAGGCTCAGCATTTTTTCTTTACTGTACATTACCCACAGTATTTATTACCTTCTTTTCAAAATGCATTTGGCACTAAAGTGCCTTTAAACCAACAATCATTTATGCCCGACCTAAAGGGTGGGGCAATTTAAAAGTTTACAATAAAAGCGAAGCTTTTCCCTTTGTGCCTTGGCGCTTTCGTGGCAAACCAATATTTTGCGAAGCAAAATATTTTTCCCGCCTTTTTAATTAAATAAACTACAAAAGCTAGAAAATAAAAACGCCTTTCCGACTTCTCGGCAAAAAGCATTTGCAAAGGAAAAAAACGAAGTTTTTCCTTCGTGCCTTAGCGCCTTTTTGGCTAACCCAATTTTGCGAAGCAAAATATCTTACCGCCTTAATAGTATAAAACGTCTTCCCGTCTTCTCGGCAAAAAAGCAATAAACTTCTTCACTGCAAATTCACCTTTTAAGTACACACAAACCCCACCCACACAGAATTACTTATCTTTACAACAAAAAACTTTTGAAATTTACAGAATTTAATTTTGATGCACGCCTACAAGAAGGCATAGAAGCATCCAACTACGACACCGCAACACCCGTACAAGAGCAAGTAATACCACATATACTTGCAGGCAAAGACATTATAGCATCTGCACAAACTGGTACAGGCAAAACAGCTGCATTTTTATTGCCGCTTATTCATAGAATGCTAGGCGAAGTACACGACCCACACAGCATAACCGCCTTGGTAATAGTACCCACCAGAGAGTTGGCCATACAAATAGCACAGCATTTAGAAGGCTTGTCCTACTTTACTTCTATAAGTTCGATACCCATTTATGGCGGTGGTGATGGCAATGCATTTGTGCAAGAAAAAAAGGCGCTAACCATGGGCGCAGATTTTGTAGTGTGTACACCAGGCAAAATGATGAGCCATATAAAAATGGGTTATGTAAAACTAGACAACTTAAAATATTTGGTGCTAGACGAAGCCGATAGAATGTTGGATATGGGTTTTTACGACGACATCGATTTTATCATACAACACTTACCAAAGCAGCGACAAAATTTATTGTTTTCTGCCACCATGCCACCAAAAATTCGTAGCCTTGCAAAAACAATTTTGCATAATCCAGAAGAAGTAAGCATATCTATAAGTAAACCTGCAGAAAAAATAAAACAGTTTGCATTTGTGGTGTATGATACACAAAAAATTCCGCTCATTGTTCATCTACTAAAAACAAAAAACTTTAAAAAAGTAGTGGTGTTTTGCAGCAGCAAGCTAAGCGTAAAACAACTTACTCGAGATCTTGTACGTAATAAAGTGGTAGCTGGCGAAATACATAGTGACCTCGACCAAGACCAACGAGAAGATACACTCATACAATTTAGAAGTGGAAGATTACCAGTGCTAGTAGCCACTGATATTTTGAGCCGTGGTATAGATATAGATGATATAGACCTTGTAATAAATTTTGATGTACCACACGATGGCGAAGATTATGTGCACCGCATAGGCCGCACTGCACGTGCAGAAGCAGATGGTACCGCCTACACCCTCATAAACGAAAAAGAACAACGCAAGTTTGCTGATATAGAAAGGCTGATAGAAAAAGAAGTAACGAAATGTGCAATACCGGAGGAATTGGGGGCGCAGCCGGAGTATAATGTTACGGAGAGAAGGAGTAGTGGAGGTGGTTTTAAAGGGAAGAAAAGTTTTAAGCCGAGGAAGAAGGTGGGGTGAGGAGGTTGATAATATTTTATTGGAGATAAAAAACTATAAAGAATCAGAGTTTTCGTTGTGTCTGACACCTTATGAATAAACAAACAATTAAAAACTACTTGCAGGTGTCTGACACATTTATTAGAGACAACAAATAATTTTTTATAAATCGAAGATTTTTCTGCATGTGTCAAACACCTACAAACACTCTGCCAACGCAAGTTGTTTTCTAAAGGTGTCAGACACAGGAGGCGCTACAGTACTCAAGAGTGCGGCTTTTAAAAAAATTAAGTTATTTTTCTTTCGTCAAAATCTCTGATAAAATTATTACTATAGCTTTCGAAATTATTTATATCAATATCTAATAATTGTATGGCTAATTCTTTATTGCAAAGGGAACCATTTCTCAAGCCTGCATAATCTTTATATGAACTAAACTTCCATTCATGCATTTCTTTAACTAAAAACGACTTTATTGGATTTTGATGAATGTAATGAAATGCTTGCACGGCATAATTCCCTTTGCCATCATACACATTTTTGCATTTAGTTCTTTGTTGAAATAAACTTCCTGTTCTATTGTATTTTTTATTAATGGCTTTTGTATAACTTGAAAGTAATAATCTTATGCCTTCAGATAGTTGTTGAATTGGAATATTGCTTGAAGGAAGTGGTTGTGCACTTTTTTCATTTGCATAAATAAGAAAGTGAAAATGATTGGGCATTAGACACCATGCTAAAATTTCACAATTTGGAGAAAGAAATTTTTTAACCAATTTTAGGAAGTGAGTATAGTTTTCTTCTTCAAAAAATAATTGTTGAGAATTGTTGCCTCTGTTATAAATATGATAAATATCTTTTTCTGTAAAATTCATAGCAGTAAATTTTAGAAAGTAATTTAATGCATTTTATTCAACTATAAACAATTAGAATACCCTGTGTCTGACACCTTATGAATAGGCTAACAATCTAAAAACTAGTTGCAGGTGTCTGACACATTTATCAAAGACCTAAAATAAATTTAAATAAACCGAGAATTCTTTTAAATGTGTCAGACACCTCACAAACACTCTGCAAAAGCAAGGTGCATTTTATAAGGTGTCAGACACTGGATACACCAAAAATGTTTAAAGGAATTGCAGCCAAAATTTTACATTTGCCAAATGCTCAATTGGTAAAATGCAAAAACTAAAAAAAATCATCACACTCATAAAGCAATCTCTCAACGGCGAACAGCACGATTATACGCAAGGCAGTATAAAAACAGCCATTGTGTTATTGGCTATTCCCATGATTTTGGAGTTGAGTTTAGAGTCTGTATTTGCAGTGGTAGATATGTATTTTGTAGGGCACTTGCCCAATGCAAAAGAAGCAGTGGCTACAGTGGGTTTAACGGAATCTGTAATATCCTTGGTTTACACATTAGGCATTGGCTTAAGTGTAGGTGCTACAGCCATAGTGGCTCGCAGGGTTGGAGAAAAAAAATTTGAAGATGCTTCACGTTCAGGAGCTCAAGCCATCATTGTTTCTTTATTACTCTCTTTAATTTTATGTGTTGTAGGGTTTTTCTTTGCAGCAGATATACTTGCATTAATGGGAGCAAAAGATGAAGTGATACAACAGGGTGCCATCTTTACAAAAATTATGTTTCTTGGTTCTCCTTCTATTATTTTATTATTTCTAATTAACGGTATTTTTAGAGGTGCTGGCGATGCATCTATGGCCATGAAAAGTTTATGGATAGCCAGTGGCGTAAATATTATGCTTTGTCCATTATTAATTTATGGCTTAGGACCTTTGCCTGCATTGGGTTTAAAAGGAGCTGCCATTGCTACGGTTGTTGGCAGAACAACAGGAGTGTTTTATCAATGTTATCATTTATTTAAAAAAGGCAGAACAATAGAATTAATAAAAAGTTATTTTAAATGGGATATGCCCATCATAAAAAATTTGCTGAATGTAGCTACACCTGCCACGTTTCAATTTTTTATACAAAGTGGCAGTTGGATAATACTGGCTTATATCGTTTCTAAAACGGGTAGTACAAATGCAAGTGCAGGTTATCAAATTGCTATTAGAAATGTGGTATTTTTTATTTTACCTGCTTGGGGCTTGAGCAATGCAGCGGCAACTTTGGTTGGGCAAAACCTTGGCGCCAAACAACCTGAGCGTGCTCAACAATCTGTATTGCTTACAACAAAATACAATGTATTTTTTATGGGCTTAGTTACCATATTATTTGTATTTTTTTCAAAATCAATAATCAGCATTTTTACAAGCGACGTAGAGATTTTAAACTATGGCAGCCATGCATTACAAATTATTGGTCTCGGTTATATTTTTTATGGCATAGGCATGGTAATGATACAATCCTTAAACGGTGCAGGCGATACCAAAACACCCACATGGATAAACATCGTTTGTTTTTGGATGATACAAATTCCACTAGCTTGGGTACTAGCCATCTATTTTGATATGGGACCAACAGGTGCTTTCATTGCTATACCTTCGGCAGAAACGGTGTTGGCATTAGCGGCTTGGTATTTCTTTAAAAAAGGTAAATGGAAAATGGTGCAGGTGTAATTTTATTAAATTCATTTTGCAAATAATGAGATCTTCTTTTATAATTTTTACTATTAACTTACTACAACTTATTTTCTTTTCACTTATTTGAGGTACTCCACCATTTACTAACTAATGCATGCCAACTACGAATCTAGTGTAATGAGGAGTATTATTAAATCTAGCTTGCAATAACTTCATCTAATTTTTTAATAATTGTGTCAATTCTTATATTCACTATTTGATGTGAGCATAATAATAAAAATTTTACAATAATT
>JANOZW010000097.1:0-6795 GCA_031429575.1 Ferruginibacter sp. | reverse complement strand
GCCACTGCGACAACAAACAGCCCTGAAGCTACACCTGAAGTAATGGTAGAAGAAGTAGTGGTTGCGGAAGCAAAACCTGCGTATGTACCACCAGTTCAAACTGCTCATGATGATTTTGACTGGAGCAGAGACAAAAGAAATGTTTCTTCTTACACAAAAGAAGAAAAAGAAAAGTATGATGGTGTGTATGATAACACTTTCAAACAAATCAATGATGGTGAAATGATTCAAGCAACCATTGAATCGTTAACCAAAACCGATGCTGTTGTAAACATTGGCTTTAAAAGCGATGGCCTTATTTCTTTAAATGAATTTAGAGATATACCAGGCGGTATTAAAGTAGGTGATGTGATAGAAGTAATGGTGGTAGAGAAAGAAGATAGAGAAGGAAATTTAAACTTAAGCCGCAAAGCTGCTCGTACTACACGTGCATGGGAGCGTATTATGGAAGTAAACAAAACTGGCGAAATTGTTACTGGTCTTGTTACTAGCAAAACGAAAGGTGGATTGATTGTTGACGTATTTGGTATGGAAACTTTCTTACCAGGATCTCAAATAGATGTGAAACCAGTAACTGACTACGATCAGTTTGTTGGTAAAACCATGGAGTTTAAAGTGGTTAAGATTAACGAAACCATTAAGAACGCTGTTGTATCTCACAAAGCACTTATTGAAAGTGATATTGAAGCTCAAAGAGCAGAAATTATTGGTAAATTAGAGAAAGGACAAGTATTGGAAGGTGTTATCAAAAATATTACTGATTTTGGTGCATTCCTTGATCTTGGTGGTTTAGATGGTTTATTGTACATCACTGATTTTTCTTGGGGTCGCATAAACCATCCTACAGAAGTATTGAAGATGGATCAGAAAATAAATGTTGTTGTACTTGATTTTGATGATGATAAAAAACGCATCAGCCTTGGCTTGAAACAATTGACTCCTCACCCTTGGGATACATTAGCAGAAAACTTTAAAGAAGGCGATACCGTAAAAGGTAAAGTTGTAAATATTGAAGACTACGGTGCATTCTTAGAAATTACACCTGGTGTAGAAGGATTGGTACACGTAAGTGAAATTACTTGGGCTAACACTCCTATCAACGCTAAAGAATTCTTTAAACTTGGAGATGAATACGAAGCTAAAGTGGTAACCTTAGATAAAGAAACTCGTAAAATGAGTTTGTCAATTAAGCAACTTACTGAAGATCCATGGAGTACTATTGAAGGGACTTTCCCTGAAGGAAGCAAGCACATGGGTACTGTTAAGAATATTACTCCATATGGTGTATTTGTAGAACTTTCAACTGGTATTGGTGGAATGATTCATATCAGTGATTTGAGTTGGTTGAAGCGATTTAACAACCCTAATGAATATACTAAAGTAGGTAGTGAAATTGAGGTAATGATTATGAGTATTGATAAAGAAGGACGTAAACTACAACTTGGGCATAAACAAATAGAAGAAGATCCTTGGAATAGCCTTGAAGATACTTTTGCTGTAGGAACTTTACATGAAGGCACTGTTAGCAAAAAAGATGATAAGGGCGCTGTTGTACAACTGCAATATGGCTTAGAAGGTTTTGTACCTACTCGTCATTTGATGAAGCAAGATGAGAAAGCTATTGCGCAAGATGAAATTGCAAATTTTGTTGTAATTGAATTTGATCGTAATGACAAACGCATTGTTCTTAGTCATACAAGATTGTGGGAGCAAGAAATAGAAGAAGAAAGACAAGTAGAAATTAAAGAGAAAAAAGCGGAAGTAGAAACTACTAAGAAAGCAGTAAAAGCCATTCAAGCAAAAGTAGAAAAAACTACGCTTGGTGACCATGGAGCTTTGGCAGATTTGAAAGCAAAACTTACTAGCGATGAAGCTGGTGCTGCAGCAAGCAAAGATGCTGAGTAATCTTTTGGCTACTTAAAAATATAAACCTCCCGTTTTTATAGCGGGAGGTTTTTTTATTTTAGAGAAGCAATTTTTTTTCAAACATCGTCTTATATCTTTCTTCCAAAAGGGTTTTAAAATCAACTTTTAATTCATCCGTTAAAAAACTTTTTTCTAACATTTCCAACATGGGCCTTTTGCAGTAATAAAAATTTTCTAGAGTGTTATCCAATACTTTTTTACTCAACCCACTTGTTTCAAATGCCACTAAAAAGTCACTGTATTTTAGTTTTCTTTTTTTGCCATTTAATGTAAGTGCTAGCTCTTCATTATCTGCTTTGTTTACAAGTGCAGTAGCTAGTAAATCATAAGCTGGACTAAGTATATAACCAAGCCCAGGTTTTTCTAATAACGAAAAATTTTTCAAATGCATATCTGCATTGCCAGCAAAAAAGCTAAACAATACTACTTCATAAAAATTGCCAACATCTAATAATGGCGTAGCACTATATTTTAATAAAGTTTTTGCTACTTGTTCATGACTGCCTTTGTATTTATCTTCTGTCAATCGCTCTGTAAGCTGGCACATATCTTCCATATGTAGTTTTCCTTTTTTATTTCTATCTACACGTTTGGTTACATAGCACAAAGTCTCATCTTGCAGGCGCACAAGGCTGTTGGGCACGGTTTGTAAGCCGCATACATTTGCAAGTTGCATGGTGGCACTTTCTACTTCTGGCAAGTGCGCATAATATTCCGATGGTGGTTTTAGTATGTAATCGCCATACAATCCTACAATGGTAAGTTTCTTCACCACATTCTTATCTTCTTTGCGGTGCATACTCAGCGATAATTTTGCTTGCACACCCGTTACCGCCATTTGGCTACTCAGTATTTGGTTGGCTAATTTTTCTAAATCATTTTTGTTGTATTCTAGCAGTGGTGTCTCTAACTGCCCAAAAAATTTTTTATTACATGCTTGGTGAAAATTGGAGTTGCTACCTTGTAATGGTTCGTAGCAGTATAAACATTTGTTTTTAGTATAGGCGCTAGGCGGTTCTTCCAACATCCACGATGTAGGTTGTTCTGCTTCGTTACTATATTTTTGTTTATACTTTTTCATTTGTTTTATTTTACTGCTACTACACTTACTGCTCCTATGCAATTTTTACAAAAGGTAAGTAGCAATCCCATTCTATCTTTTTCATTTAACTTCCAATTTTTTTCTACTATGTCTAGCAACCAACCTTCGGGTATCAATCCATCAAAGAAGGGGAACAATACATTGCTTTCAAATTGTTTTTTTTGTAAGGGTAATGTATTGCTCACGGCTTGTGCGTTTGCATCATGTATGTATGTATCTATGTATGCAAATGCATAACCTGTGGCTACTTCTTCTAGCATTCCTGCTAAAGTTTCTTTCATATATACTTGTGCTTTTCTAGCCATTGTTTGTTAGTTTGTTTCTGTCCATATTGCTTGGTGCTAGTTCTGCACCAAATAGTTTTAATACATCGTTTACTTTATCCATACGCAAACTCATTTTGCCTTGCTCCAAATCTCTTACAAAACGCAAACCTACTCCTGCTTTATCTGCAAGTTCTATTTGTGTTATGTCTATTTGTTTGCGTTTTTGCTTTACAAATAGTGCCAATGCATTTCCTTTTTCTTTATTCATTTTTTATACCTTTAATGATACATAAAAATAATTTTATCACAAATATATACCTTTTATAGTATAAAAATTAATTTTATTTTATTTTTTATACCCGAAGTAATACAATATTGATAAAAATCATATATTTATACCCGTAATAGCATAACTAAATAGTAAATATTGATTCAATAAATGATTTTTAGCAAATCAGAATATGATAAACGGTTATGGCATCCATACATTTATGTTTAATTTTATTTTTATAAAAAACAGGATAGTGATAAAAGCTTATAGAAATATATTAATGGTTGTAAGCTTTACATTAGTGGCATTTTTTAAAGTTGATGTAGCAATGGCGCAAGAATATAATTGCACTTTTAAAGACCCATTGATAATAATAGATTTTGGAACGCTTGATAATAAAAAGGATATTGATTTATCATCATTAAAAAATTATAGTAGAAGTAAAAAAACATGCCCGAATGATGGGCAATATAGTTTTGAAGGGTTTACAACAGATTGCTTTGATGGTAAGTGGCATAGTATAATGGCGGACCACACAGCTAATGATAATAATGGAAGAATGATGATTGTAAATGCAAGTGAAAGACCAAGTACTTTTTTTATAAATAATATTACAGGATTTACTGCGGGCAAAACATACGAAGTTTCTTTTTGGCTGGTTAATATTTGTAGGTATGCAGATGGTTGTAGCCCAACACCACCAAATATTAAAACATCGCTTTTATCAGGCAATAGCGAAATAGTACATTTTCAAACCGGAGCATTAGCACAAACCGCTCAACCAAATTGGAGAAAATTTTATGGTGAATTTACCATACCGCCAAACACAAGTGCCATTACATTAAAAATGGAAGATGTGACTAATGGCGGCTGCGGAAATGATTTTGCTTTGGATGATATTGTTTTTAAAGAATGTAAAATAAAAGAACCACCAATAGTAGAAGTATCAAAGCCTAAAGTAGTAGAAAAAATTGCTCCTAAAACAGAAGTAGTTACAAAGCCTGTTGAAATAGTAATACCAAAACCTATATCAAAACCACTAATAGTAAAACCCAATGTTGTTACACAAAAACCAAAAACAGAGACTAAAACTATTGATCCTGCTATTGTAAAAGCAAAACAAATACCAACTATAATTCCAAAGGTTATAAATACAAGAGAAAATGCATTGGTACGCAAAATAGAAACAGATCAAGCAGAGATGGTAATTGAATTATACGATAATGGAGATATAGATGGCGATACCGTAACCATTTATCACAACAACCAATTAATTGTAAATCGTGCAGGGCTTTCTGCAAAACCAATAACAATAAAAATAAAAGTAGATAAAGACAATCCGCACCACGAGCTTATAATGGTAGCTAATAATTTGGGGTCTATACCGCCAAATACATCACTTATGATTGTGACAGCTAATAAAAAACGGTATGAGGTTAATATTTCATCCTCTGAACAAAAAAATGCCAAGGTTGTAATAAATTTAAAATAGCATTGTCTTGTATTCCAAGAAAAAAATATAAATTTTGTCTTATTTTGCAAGAAAAGATCTGCCAGAAAAGTAATAACTGAATAATTATCTGATATTTATAGGATGTTGAAGCAGTAATTAAAAGTGCGCCTACACTCAGAATATTGTATATAAATACAAATTAGGAGAGGTATATCAGCCAAGTTATTTATCAGTAATAAATTATCTTTTATCTATCCACTTATTATTTCCTAAAAAAACTTCAAAAAAACTTTGCCATTTAAATTAATCCGCTTACTTTTGCACTCCAAATTAAAAAACGGATTACAAAAAGTTCTTTATATATGTCACAACGAATCAGAATCAAATTACAGTCTTACGATCATAACTTGGTAGATAAATCTGCAGAGAAGATAGTAAAGACCGTACGTAGTACAGGCGCAGTAGTTACAGGCCCAATTCCTCTTCCTACACAGAAGAAGATATTTACTGTATTGCGTGCACCACACGTAAACAAAAAAGCTCGTGAGCAGTTTCAGTTGTGCACACATAAGCGTTTGTTAGATATTTACACTAGCAGCAGTCGTACAGTAGATGCGTTAAGCAAACTAGACTTGCCAAGTGGTGTAGATGTTGAAATTAAGGCCTAATGAACCTTCCACATGAGGTGGAAAGGCAAAAGGCAAGATCTTAAATAGAAAATTAAACATTCATCTCCTTGTTGAGACTTTGTCAAGCTGAGCTTGTCGAAGCCTACAAAAACAACACGGAGCGCTGAATACAAATAGAATACAATGAAAAGTATTATTGGAAAGAAAATTGGCATGACCAGTATTTTTGATGCAACAGGCAAGCAAACTGCCGTTACCATCATTGAAGCTGGACCATGTGTAGTTACACAAAAGAAAACCATTGCCACAGATGGTTACAATGCATTACAAATTGCATTTGGTGATAAAAAAGAAAAACACTCTCTCAAATCGGAAATTGCACACTTTGCAAAAGCTAGTACAGCACCGAAAAAAGTAGTAAAAGAAATACGCAATAGCGAATCAGATAAAAATGTAGGAGAATCTATAACAGTAGATATTTTTGCAGAAGGCGATAGCATTGAAGTAGTTGGTACCACTAAGGGTAAAGGTTTTCAAGGTGTTGTAAAACGCCATGGCTTTAAAGGTGTGGGTGGTCAATCTCATGGTCAGCACGATCGTTCAAGAGCGCCAGGTTCTATTGGTAACTCATCAGATGCTAGTCGTGTATTTAAAGGCATGCGCATGGGTGGTCGTATGGGTGGAGATAGAGTGATGATGAAAGGTTTAAAAGTGGTTAAAATTTTCGCAGAGAAAAACTACATATTGGTAAGTGGTTCGGTTCCGGGTCACATTGGTTCAATCGTTTTAATACAGAAATAATTATGCAACTCGATATATTAAACTCCAAAGGAGAAAAGACCGGAAGAACAGTTGAATTACCAGAAGAAATTTTTGGTATTGAGCCGAACGACCACGTTATTTACTTAGCTGTAAAGCAGTACATGGGTGCACAGCGCCAAGGTACACACAAAGTAAAAACTAGAGCGGAAGTTCAGGGTTCTTCTAAGAAGCTTCATAAGCAAAAAGGTACTGGTGGTGCTCGTAAAGGTAATTTACGTAGTCCTATATACAAAGGTGGTGGTACCATTTTTGGCCCTAAGCCGCATAAGTATGATATCAAGCTTAACCGTAAGGTGAAAGATCTTGCTAAGATGAGTGCACTTGCT
>JANOZW010000096.1:0-4675 GCA_031429575.1 Ferruginibacter sp. | reverse complement strand
GGCGATTTGAAAAATGACGAATATCATGGTATAGGTACTGCAAAATATACTGATGGAGCTACTTATAATGGAGAGTTTATAAAGGGTAAAAAAAATGGTACAGGAACAACAATATGGGCAAATGGTACAAAATATACTGGTGAATATAAAGATGATAATAAAGAAGGAACTGGAACTATGACATGGGCAGATGGAGAAAGCTATACTGGAAAATGGAAAAATGATGAAAGAAATGGCGAAGGCACTTTTACTAAGCTAAATGGATTTTACAAAAAAGGTAAGTTTAAAAATAATGATGAAGAAAAAGTGAAATACTATAATGAGAAAGGAAGCGAGATTTCTTTTGATGATTACATTGGTACAACCAAAAAAGGAAGTGGAACGAAAAGCTATTCAAATGGAGATAATTATACTGGTAACTTTGAGAATAGTAAACCAAACGGGAAAGGAAAATATATACTTGCTGATGGTTCTATTTATATTGGTGATTTTATTGATGGAGAATTTTCTGGTAAAGGAAAAATGAATTGGGCAAATGGGAATAGCTACGACGGAGAATGGATGAATGATAAATTACATGGTAAGGGTACAAAAAAATTTAAAAATGGAGTCGTTTATGTAGGAGAATATATAAATGGAGATATGCATGGCAAAGGCACATATATATGGGCAGATGGAATGATGTATGAAGGAGATTTTGTACATGATAAATTTGAAGGTAAAGGAAAAAAACATGGGCGGATGGAAGAAGTTATGTAGGCGATTGGAAAAATGATGAAATGGATGGAAAAGGAATATATAAATGGGCTAGCGGTACTTTTTATGAAGGTGATTTTGTAAAAGGAAAATTTAATGGAAAGGGCACAAAAAAATGGATAGATGGAGACAGCTTTACGGGGGAATTTGAGAATGACGAAATGAATGGTAAGGGTGTTTTTGTAAAAAAAAGTGGTTATTACAAAAAAGGGAAATATAAAAATGATGAAGCAGAAAAAGTAAAATATTACAATCCATCAAGCATACAAATATCTGAAGATGAGTATAAAAAAAATAAGTAAACAATTTTAGTTTTATAAAAAATCCCATCGAAGATAATCTGCTGGGATTTTTTATTTGCCAAATAACATTCTATATAATTCTTCTTCATCCATTTCTTCTTCGGTTTCTTTCCATTCTTTTATCATTGCTTTAATGTGGCGAAGGGCGTGAGAAGAGTTATACCATTCATTGTTTAATTTGAATTGTGCAATCAAATTTTTAGTTTCTATAAAATGTTCAGTAACTGTTTCTATGGGGGATCGTTTTACCTCCCAACCGAATTCTTGTACTAGCACAGCATATTGTGGCTGATAAATAATTTCTTCTTTTTGGAGATTTAAATCTGATACTTGTTCCTTTAATATTTGCAAATAAATGGCTAGCTTTTCTTCGGTAAGGCTTTCTAAATGGTCGTTTTCTTTGTGTATCCATTTCAGCTCAAGAGTGAGTAAGGCATGTAAATTTTTTGCTTTGTATGCGGCTGTAAGTTCCTGCATCAATAATACTTTTTCTGCCCTGCGTTCTTCATCTTGCTCCAGATCGGGGTGAAAAAGTTTTGCCAACTGTTTATAAATCGTCCCAATGTTTTTTTTCTTTAACTCCTCTGCTGCTTCTTGTATTTTTTCTGCTTCTATTTGTTTGGCAGATTTTTTCTTTTCTTTTTGAAATTGGTTGATGGTATTTATTTTTTCATCGTGTGCATCATTCATTTTGGCATTGTGTTCAAATATTTTTTTCTGTAATTCGTCCATATCATTTGCATCAATATCAGATAAGTCAACCTTCATTTTTTTTAAGGCTGCTTTCATTTGCTTTTTTGCTTCTTCTCTTTCTTGTTCCAAAGCTTTATCGTAATCTTCACCTTCTAGCTCATTAAAAATTTGCTTTAGTGTGTCATCTGGCATATCGTTAAGCTCCTCAAATATGGTTTGCAATTGCTCTCGTATTATTTGCTTTAATATTTGCTGGTCTTTTTGAGCAAGTCTTTTGGCTTTAAAATGCCCCCAAAGCACAACCACATTTTCTCTTCGCACAACCAATATATCTGCTTTTAAAGGGTACAAATCGTTGCCATACATTTTCATGGCAAGGTCAAATTTATCTTGCTTTTTTTCTATTTCTTTTTGAAGTTTTTCTATACGCAGTGTAAGTTTGTTAAACTCTTGTTGGTTTTTACTTAATGTTTTTTTACCTGCTTTTGAAATAACAAGCCCTTTAGTGTTGGATTTTGGTACGTTGGAATCAGAAAACATAGATTGCTGCATAAATTTATTTGAGTTGCAAAAATAGTAAATATGATGTTAGAATTATTACTAGAATAAATTACCAACATAACTTTTATTAAACAAAATAAAAGAGTATTTTTAAACCTTTTTTAGATAGTAATCGTTTATTGAAAACCATGAAAAATATACTAATAACAGGCTCTAATGGAATGATAGGTAATCTTATTCTTCAAAATTGTTTAAAGAGAGATGATGTAGCAAAAGTTACTTCTATTACAAGAAAACCATTAGGGATTTATCATCCTAAACTGGTTGAAGTTATTCATGCTGATTTTTTAGATTATAATAATATAGAGGGGAATTTTAAAAATCAAGATATTTGTTTTTATTGTATTGGTGTTTATACTGGGCAAGTGCCAACGGAGGAGTTTAAAAAAATAACAGTAGCATACACAGAGATTTTTGCATATACTTTGAAGAAAAATAATGAAGCTACCAATTTTTGTTTTTTAAGTGGCCAAGGAGCAGATAGTTCTGAAAAAAGCAAAGTTCTTTTTGCAAGGGAAAAAGGGATTGCTGAAAATATTCTAGTAAAATTAAAATTTGCTAGCATCCATATTTTTAGACCTGGTTATATTTATCCTGATGTGAAAAGGATAGAGCCTAATTTTATGTATAAGCTTATGCGTTTATTATACAAACCTATTAAATTTATTTATCCAAATATTGGTATAACATCACAAAAGCTTGCTGCTACAATGGTAGATGTAGGTATTAATAGTGGGGATAAAATTTTTTATGAGAATGCAGATATTAGATTGGCTTGAAAGATAAAAGACCATAGACGATGAAAAACAGACAACAAACCAAAGACAACAGACATTTTTCTATACAAATAAACTTTAACTAATAATAAGTAGTAGTCAGTCGTCTGTTGTCTGTTGTCCCAATGTTTCTCGCTGCCTACTTTTCTCCATCCAACCTACTTCTTTTTTTGTACTAAGAGCTTGCACAATACCTACTAAAAATATAATAAAAACATTGGCTGCTAAAAATGCAAGGTTATAGCAATGATATTCTCCAATGCTTGTATAATGATGTTTAAAGAAAATTATAATATCTAATACCCAAAAATAAAACCATGCAGCTAACGCAATGGTGAAAATAATATACGAAAATATTTTTGCAGCTTTTGATGGATGCGGCTTGGTATGCTTTATGTAAATAAAATAAACAGTGATAAATAACACTGCTGGTACACAAATAATAAATAGTGTAAACATTACAGAAAACCAAGGCATATAATCTAGCACACCAAAAAGCGTACGAAGCCCAAGTATAAGTAAACCCAAGGCTACAATAAAACCAACGAATGTAAAAAAGATAGTACCAAAGAGCCTAATATATTTGTCGGTATCGGTCATTAAAAATTTATTTAAAATAACTAAGGTTTGTTTTTGGGGAAAGTGTTATCAATGTTTCGTACATCAACTTTACCGTGTTTTCTATATCATTTTTGTGCAGCATTTCTACCGTAGTATGCATATAACGTAGTGGGATAGAAATGAGTACAGAAGGGCATCCATCATTGGCATAGGCAAACGATTCTGTATCTGTACCTGTGCTTCTACTTACTGCTCTTAGCTGATAAGGGATTTTATTTGTATCAGCAGTGGCTTGTACAAAATCTAATAATTTATTGTGTACTGCAGGGCCATAACAAAGCGATGGACCTTTGCCACAAGCGCAATCTCCTTCAATCATTTTGTTTATCATAGGCGTAGTGCTATCATGTGTTACATCGGTAATAATAGCTACATCGGGTTTTATTTTTCGTGCTATCATTTCTGCACCACGCAGGCCTATTTCTTCTTGCACAGCATTTACAATGTATAAACCAAACGGTAATTTCTTTTTATTTTCTTTTAATAATCTTGCCACTTCTGCAATCATAAATCCACCTACACGATTGTCAAATGCACGTCCAATAAGGTACCCGTGCGCTAGCTCTTCATAACATTCTTCATACACTGCAATAGCGCCAATATGTATGCCCAGCGCTTCTACTTCTTTTTTTGTACGAGCACCACAATCTAAGAAAAGCGTTTCTACTTTTGGTTGTGGTTCTTTATTATCATTGTTGCTTATGCGTGTGTGTATAGCGGGCCATCCAAACACAGCTCTTACTTTTCCTTTTTTGCCATGTATGGCTACACGCATGCTTGGCGCTATTTGATGATCTACACCACCATTTCTTTTTAAATAAATTAATCCCTCTGCAGAAATATAATTTACAAACCAACTTATTTCATCGGCATGCGCTTCTATAACAACTTTAAAAGGAGCTGAAGCATTTATAACGCCAACAGCTGTGCCATAAGCGTCCGTAAAAAACTCGTCTACATAGGGGG
>JANOZW010000095.1:0-1669 GCA_031429575.1 Ferruginibacter sp. | reverse complement strand
ACCGAACCAGTGGCGATGTGGCGGATGTATATTTTGTAAAAGAAGAGATACGGAAAATAAAATTTATAAATAATGTGGATGGCACGATGTATCCACTAAACCAAATACCTGCCGATAAAAAATACCTTAAGAATTTTAAATGGGAAGATAAGCGGAGACCGAAGAATAAGTTGGAATTGTTTGAGTAGGATTTAATATTTTCCTTAAAAACATGGGCATAATAGCAACATTGGTACACAATAGAAGAAAAATATTTTCCATTTTTTAATTAGCCATTATAAATTACCTTTGCGGCAATTATTTAAAACAGAATCAAACTTATTTTATGGCATATGATGTAATTGTATTAGGTAGTGGCCCAGGTGGATATCCTGCGGCTATAAGAGCTAGCCAACTTGGCAAAAAAGTAGCTATTGTAGAGCGGGAAAGCTTGGGTGGTATTTGTTTAAACTGGGGTTGTATTCCTACCAAAGCATTGTTAAAGAGTGCGCAAGTATATGAGTATGCCAAGCACGCTGCTGATTATGGCATAAAAGTAGAAAACCCAATGCACGAATTTGAGGCTGTAATAAAGCGCAGCCGTGGTGTAGCAGATAAATTGAGCAAGGGTATTGCTTTTTTAATGAAGAAAAATAAGATAGAGGTAATAATGGGTAATGGTAAGTTGGTTGCTGCCAATAAATTGGAAGTAACCGCTGCTGATGGTAGCAAACAAATACACGAGGCCACCAATATCATTATTGCTACGGGAGCAAGGGCTCGTCAGTTGCCTACTTTACCAATAGATGGAGAAAAAATTGTTGAATACCGCAAGGCCATGGTATTGCCTACCCAACCAAAAAGCATGATTGTATGTGGTAGTGGGGCTATTGGTAGTGAGTTTGCATATTTCTACAATAGCATGAATACAAAAGTAACCATGGTAGAATTTATGCCTCGCCTTGTACCTGTAGAAGATGAAGATATTTCTAAAGAATTGGAAAAGCAATTTAAAAAACAAGGCATAGAAATAATGACCAATAGCGAAGTGCTAAAGGTGGATACAACAGGGGCTGGCGTAAAAGCTACGGTAAAAACACCCACTGGAGAAGTAACCTTAGAAGCTGATATTTTAATAAGTGCTGTGGGTATTGTGGCTAATATTGAAAACATTGGCTTGGAAGAATTGGGTGTAAAAACTGATAAAGGAAAAATTGTTGTGGACGCTTATGGCCAAACAAACATACCTAGCTTATACGCAATAGGCGACTGTACGCCTGGGCAAGCGCTTGCACACGTAGCAGGTAAAGAAGGTATAAACGCTGCTGAGCATATTGCAGGGCATAAAGTAACACCAATGGATTACAACAATATTCCAGGTTGTACCTATTGCTCTCCAGAAATAGCATCTGTTGGTTATACAGAAAAAGCGGCAAAAGAAGCAGGTTATGAATTAAAAGTTGGAAAGTTTCCTTTTGTAGCAAGTGGAAAAGCAACTGCTGCTGGTGCAACCGAAGGATTTATAAAAGTAATATTTGATGCAAAGTATGGCGAATTTTTAGGCTGCCATATGATTGGTGCTGGGGTAACAGAATTGATAGCAGAAGCGGTAGTAGCAAGAAAACTAGAAACTACTGCACATGAATTATTAAATGCAGTACATCCTCACCCTACCATGAGCGAAGGCTTG
>JANOZW010000094.1:0-5778 GCA_031429575.1 Ferruginibacter sp. | reverse complement strand
CAGAGGGTAATACCCAAGACCTGCGTGATTTCGATCGTATATTTTTTCAAGCAAAAAAGAAAACATGGGAGGTGAGCCTTGGTGATATTGATATTAGAGAAAGCAAAAATTATTTTCTTAATTTTTATAAAAGGCTACAGGGTATTTCTTTTTTAACAGAGAATAAAATTAACAAACATATTTCTAATTCATTGTTGGTGAGTGGTGCCGTGGCAAAAGGTAAGTTTACTAGAAATATTTTAACGCCACTAGAAGGAAACCAAGGCCCATACAGGCTTAGGGGTGCAAACAATGAATTGTATTTTGTAGTATTGGCTAATACTGAAAGGGTTTTTATAGATGGTCAAAAATTGCAAAGGGGAGAAGATGAAGATTATGTAATTAATTATAACACGGCCGAAATTACATTTACACCAAGGCGCTTAATCACCAAAGATTTGAGGATACAGATAGAATTTGAATATTCAGATAGGAGTTTTTTAAATTCTCAATTGTATGCTAGCGATGAAATTAAAGTAAATAAAAAGCTACATTTTTACTTAGGTGCTTATTCAAATAGCGATGCTAAAAACTCTTCCATAGATCAGATATTAGACCCAATGCAAAAACAGTTTTTAGCAAATACTGGAGATAGTATTCTTACAGCGTTCTATCAAAATGCAGTGAGAGATACTTTTGCTGTTGGAAAATTATTATATAAAAAAATAGATTCTCTCTATAATTTTATCACATACCCCAATATATTTGTACAATCTAATAACCCTTTAGATGTGTTGTATTCTTTATCGTTCACATTCGTAGGTATAGGTAAAGGTAACTACACACAATTGCTCAATGCTACTAATGGTAGGGCTTTTCAATGGGTCGTACCTATAAATGGATTGCCACAAGGCGATTGGGAACCGGTAACTTTATTGGTAACACCCAAAAAGTTACAAGTATTTACAGCCGGCAATGAGTATTTATTAAACGACAATACAAAAATAAAAACGGAAGTGGCCTTGAGCAATTATGATGTAAATCTTTTTTCAGCAAGAGATAAAAAAGACAACACAGGCATGGCAGCAAAATTTCAATTGCAAAACGATAGCAAATCGCTGCACATATTTAAAAAACAATTTGCTTTGCAAACCAATGTTGGTTACGAATTTGTGCAAGCTCGTTTTAAAGCAATAGAGCGGCTCCGTAATGTTGAATTTTTAAGAGATTGGAGTTTACCATTTGACTTAACACCAGCTAATGAACACATAAGTAATGCCTCTGCCAAATTATTGTACAGTAAAGCAAATACGTTTCAATATGATGTTACGAATTACAACAGATCAGATGGCTACAATGGCTTTAGACAAACCATTGCGCAGCATATGCAGAAAAACGATTTTAATATAACCGCCAATATCAGTTTTACCAATTTTACAGCTCGTTTACAAAAAGGAAATTTCTTTCGCCCAACAATAGATGCCAATAAAACATTTACAAAATTTGCAAACATACAAACAGGCTTTAAATATTTAGGTGAGTTTAATAAGCTTACAGATAAAATTCCTGATACCTTAAACCTTACTAGTTTTGGCTTTAATGTGTATGAATGGTATGTGCGATCTAATCAAATCAAGTTAAACAAATGGGGGCTTTCATTTACCAAAAGAAAAGATTTGCAAACGAAAAGAACAAGTTTGCAACCTGCCAATAAAAGTGATAATTACAGTTTTTTTTCTGAACTCATGAGTAATGAACATCACAAGTTTCGTTTTACTGGTACATACAGAAAATTAACCATTATAGATAGTAGTATTAGCAGACAAAAAGGGGATAGAAGTATTTTAGGCAGGGTAGAATATTTTGTAAATGAATTTAAAGGATTTGTAAATGGAAATGTATTGTACGAAGTAGGAAGTGGGCAGGAACAAAAAAGAGAATACGCATATATTGAAGTACCCGCTGGGCAAGGTTTATATACATGGATAGACTATAACAACAATTCTATTCCTGAACTTAACGAATTCGAAGAAGCTATTTTTCCAGATCAAAGAAAATATATCAGGGTTTTTACACCAAGCAATCAATATGTAAAAGCAAATTATTTACAGTTTAATTACAGTGTAGATTTAGATCCCAAAGCCATTATGAATCCATTAAAAAATAATGGGATAAGAAAAATTTTATTGCGTAGCAGTACCAGTTCATCATTGCAAATAAGCAAAAAAGAATTGTCCAAAAACGATTTTTTATTCAATCCTTTCGGACAAAAATTAGTCGATACTACGTTGATTTCTTTAAATACTTTTTTTTCAAATACATTTTTTTATAATCGCACCAGTTCAAAATTTGGGTTAGAGTTTACACATTTTAAAAACTCATCAAAGTCTATTCTCTCTTATGGTTTTGAAAGTAGAACCCTGCGTACCTTACAAGGCCGCATACGTGCAAGCGTAAATAGAAACTTATTATCTACCATAGTATTTAAACAATCTAAAAATGTGCTCTCTACACAAGCTGCTAAGTTCGAAAATAGGAATTACAATGTGTTACAAAATGCGGTAGAGCCAAGTCTAACGTACGTTTATAAATCAAATATTCGTGCAAGTATTGGTTACAGTTTTTCGCAAAAGCAAAACAGAATAGATTCTATGGAGCGTGCCATAAACAATGCCGTTATTACCGAAGTGAAATACAATATTCTTTCGGGTACAAGTATAAATGCAAAATTTACGTATAATAATATTGATTTTAAAGCATCCAATGCCGCTAAAAATTCTACAGTTGGCTATCTAATACTCGATGGTTTATTGCCAGGTAAAAACTATTTATGGAGTACAGAATTAACGAAGCGTCTCGGTGGTAATATTGAACTAAGCATTCAATACGAAGGTAGAAAATCTGCCACTTCACCTACCATTCATACAGGCAGAGCTTCATTAAGGGCATTGTTCTAAAAAGAAAAAGCAGCAAATAAATTTGCCGCTTTTAAAGTGTGCACCCTATTAGTGCGTGTGTGTATCGAAATCGTTAACTAAAAAGGCCCCCTTTTTTAAGCGCTTTATAACTTTCGCCTACTTTAAAGCCATTGTTATACACTTCTATTTTATAGTTGCCTTTTATAAAATCTGAATTTTGTTTCCAATCTACACTAACAGATTGTCTTTTATTTTGAGTATAGTTTACCTCCACTTTTTGAGTAAAAGGTTTTTCTGCACCAGTTCTATCACTGAATTTTCCAGAACCAAGTGCTTCTACTGCTACCGGACTACCATCGGGAGCTGTAATGCATACATACACTTCTTTTGTACCGCTTTGAGCAATCATATTTTCATCAAGGTCAAAACTTATACGTAACTTATCAACTCTCTTTGCAGTAGATGTAGTTTTCTCTTTACCATTACGCTTTTCGTTTATACCCACAATATTAAAGTTAGATGCATGAAGTGTTGTACCTACATCAATCAAACTTTCTTTTTGTTTAATTACAAGGGTAGATGAGTCGTAATCCCTTCTTATTCTATCTCTTTGTTGAGTTACAACTGCTTTTTCAGTAATCAACTGTGTTTTTTGCTCAGTAAGCAATGCTACTTGCTCTTTATAGCCTGCAATATCTCCATTAAGAGAGGTAATCAACCTTCTAGCTTCTGCAAGGTCAGCAGCAGATGCATTTGCTTTGTTAAGCAATTGCTGAATTCTTGCACGCTTTTCACCTATTTCCCTGTCTTTAGAAGTAATCGTGCTGTCTTTCTTTGCGTTACCAGTTTTCAGTTCATCATAACGCATTGCCGCATCTTCTAATTCTTTTTGAAGTTGGTCACGCTGTGTAGATGTATTTGCTACCAATGTTTCTTTTTGCTCTATCGTTTCCTTGGTTTTATTTTTATCATAAATAATATAACCCCAAGTGCCAAGAAGAGCCACTAGCAAGCCTCCTGTAAGTATTGCACGTAAGTTATTCTTCTCCTTTGGAGAAACTACTGTAGTGTTTGTTGTTGTTTGTCCTGTTTCAGGATAGTTTTCAAATGCCATAATATATCGTTTTAAAATATTAAAATTAAAATTCTGAGAAAAAGGTAAAGTTTAATACAATATTTTCGTGTTTTATTTTATTATTAATTCTACAGCATATTTACGAATACTATGCCAAAGATGGAAAAATGAATTGTTAAAGCTACGTCAAGTTATATTTTAAGCGTATGAGTGTTGAAAAAATTATCGGAAACTGGAAAAAAAAGTCTTTCAAACCCGTGTATTGGTTAGAGGGAGAAGAGGAGTATTACATAGACCAAGTAATGGATTATGCCGAGCACCATCTATTGCCAGAAGCAGAAGCTGAGTTTAACTTAACGATATTTTATGGCCGAGATGCTGATTGGGCGCAGGTTATAAACGCTTGCAGGCGCTACCCCATGTTTGCCGAAAAACAAGTTGTGCTACTTAAAGAAGCCCAGCACATGAAGGATATTGACAAACTAGAAGGATATATAACCTCACCTTTGCCAACAACCATATTTGTGGTAGGCTACAAAGCCAAGGGTGTGGATAAAAGAACCAAGCTCTATAAAATTTTACAAACAAATGCCGAGGTACTCACCACCAAAAAAATAGCCGAAGGTAAGATGCAGGAGTGGATTATTGAATTAGCAAAGGCAAAGGGCTATACTATACAACCAAAATCGGCTTCATTGTTAGAAGAGCATACAGGCAATGATTTAAGTAGAATTGCAAATGAAATAGACAAACTCTCTGTAAATCTTCAACATAAAAAAACGATTGATGAAGATGATATAGAAAAATACATTGGCATAAGCAAAGAGTACAATGTATTTGAATTACAAGCCGCTATTGCAAAGAAAGATTTGGCACGCTCAATAAAAATTATCAATTATTTTGAAGCCAATCCGAAAGCCGCTGCCATACAAATGGTATTGCCAGCGCTTTATGCATACTTCAGTAAAATTTATGCCGTATATGGTATGAATGATAAAAGCGATGCAGCACTAAAACCATTGTTTTATTTCAATCCCATTTCTTTATCACAAGCAAAAGATGCCATGAAAAATTATGGTTATCCCGGTATAGAAAAAATGCTATTGCTCATGCACCATTACGATCTTAAAAGCAAAGGAGTAGGAGATAGCGGTACTTCTGGCGCAATGCTCATGAAAGAAATGGTAGTAAAAATGATGCTGTCGGATAATTAATACTTTTTTGTTTACCAGCATTGGTTTTTCATAGCATCATCGTTGTGTCACTCACTTGTACGGCATACCATTACTTAACTTTTATCCACACGAATATCTATGTGAAACTATGTGCCTATGTTTCTATGTGTTCAGAAAAATAAAAAATGATAACCCTTAAAAGAACAACTTCTGCCGATGCCGATTTTCAAAAACTCGTAACCTTACTCGATAAGGACCTAGCCATACGAGATGGCGACGAACATGCTTTTTATGCTCAGTTTAATAAAACAATAAACATAAAAAATGTAGTAGTTGCATACATAAATGAACTAGCCGTTGGTTGTGGCGCATTTAAAGAATACGACGCCAATACTGTAGAAATAAAAAGGATGTTTGTACAGCCGTCCTTTCGTGGAAAAGGAATAGCACAGCAAGTTTTAGTTGAATTAGAAATATGGGCAAAAGAAAATAATTACACAGCTTGTGTTTTAGAAACAGGCAAAAAACAGCCTGAAGCTATTGGGCTTTACTTAAAAGTAGGGTATGAAATTATTCCTAGTTATGGGCAATATTTACAAGTAGAAAATAGTGTGTGTAGGAAGAAAAAGAT
>JANOZW010000093.1:0-7805 GCA_031429575.1 Ferruginibacter sp. | reverse complement strand
TGGTTATACATGCATTTAAATTGGCAGCTGCTGTTGCTGTACCAAGGGTATAAGGATAATTAAAATCTAACGTAGCAGAGCTAGGATATGAACCTATTGTAACTTCATCATTATTAGCTAAATCATCTTTTGCCCACACATTGTTTCCTCTTGTATAAATATAATCGGTAGTGCCATCATTGTGCCAGCCATTAGTTGTACCTGGCCCCATGGTTGCTGGTAAAAATCTTGTGTAAGGATTTGTTACAATTGTTCTAGCTCCAAATGTTGGTGCCTCCAAAGGATAATCAAATACATTATAACCATTAGCAGTAGGTGATGTTACAGCATCTAGTACATTTTCATCTGTACATATTTCGTTATGTTTTCCATGCTCAGGTTTTCCAAAATCGCAATGAATTACATCATCCTTTTTTTGTACAATATTTCCTGTATTTGCATCTACATGTATGTTCCAACTGTGCTGCCCATCTTTGGTTACTAATTTTACATTCCATGTAAGTACAAGGTTGGTATTTATTTTTTCGCCAACATTATTTTCTATTGGTAACCAATATAATTTCACTTCTATTTTTTCATTAGATAATTGTTTGTCTTCATAAACAACTTTGCTTAATTTCCCATTGTCCAAATTTGCTTTAATAAGTTCTTTTATTTTTGAAACATCAAGATTAGCTATTCCAATATCAGCAGCTGCTTTTTGTAATGCAACGTCAGTATTTAATGTTGCAATTTTATTGGCTGGTATTTTTGACGTAATGAAAGGGATAAAACTGTTGGCAGCAAAAGCTACCTTATTATCTTTTAACGTAACAGACAATAATCCGTTATAAACTTCTACTTGCTCAAATGTTTGGTTAAAATAAATATGATACCAACCTGTAGTAGGGGATAAGTATTCACTAGACACTTTCATTTCTGATACATCAGATAAGCTGAGGTTATACTTTGCAGTATTTTCATTTAGATACTGCTTAGTGATTGCTACTTCTTTTTGTGCTTTTACGCCTAGGGTAAAAAAAGATAGAAATATTACTAGCAATAGTTTTACTTTAATGTCTACATTTTTTTGAGTGTAACTTTTTATCATTGTTATGGTTTAAATAATATTAAAGGCATTAGTTTATTTGTGGATATACTACAACGTATTTTTCATGAAAATATTTTTATATATCTATGAAAATACCAATAAATATCATGCTTTGTGGATAAAGATGCTGTGATTATGGAAAAATATGTATAAAGATTTGTAAATAAAGCTATCATAGGCTTTAGAATTTGTACAAGCTTATTCCCCTGGGTGATATATTTTCTCCGCATGTTTTTCTACATCTTCTTTATAAAATAATACCTCTTTAAATTTCCCTTTTGTGTACATGTCTAATTGGTCGGTAAAGTGTGGCGATGAGGCATTGCCGCTATTGCCACCAGCCAACAAAGATTTTGCTTTTATTTTTTTGCCAAACTCTACGGCACAAATAAAACTATTACCAGCTACACCATACCTTTTTTTTGTGCCTTCATAGTACTTGCTATTGTATGAAGGGAGCATGCCCCACAATGCAGAAGCAAAAGCAACGGGATAGCTCGGCTCATTATCATTGTATTGCTGGTTAATATCTGATGAAATTCTTTGATAACGGTTGATATCGCCCCATGGTATTTGCCAGGTTCCCCATTTATTTTTCAACTCTTTTATTACTTCTGCTAATGGCAAAAACATTTCGTTTACCGTAGCAGTAGCTGCAAATTTTTTAGTAGTGGCTACTTGATCTGGCTCACCTTCACCAATATAAATTTTACTAATGCTTGCATTTAATTTTTGCGCCCATTCTACAGCAAGTGTAGTAGCCACCGATTTTTCTGCTACACGATAATCCCAATTTTTTAACATTAAAATTGATTCTCTCAGATCTGTATCAAAACTATCTTTTGGAGAAATATTTTTTTCATATAGATTTACCAGCGCCGGAATTAATATTTCGAATGCACTTAAATAAGTATCATAACCCGTAGTAATTGTTTTGTCGATGGTAAAATTATGTTGACTGCCCAATAATTTTGCTGCGTTTTTTCCACGAAAATTTTCTCCATCTGGCGCCATATAGTTTGGATAATTTTCTTTTTTAGGACTACTTTTTCCTGAAACAGAGTAGGGAGTAGAGTTGCAATTTTGTATCCATCCACTTGCAGGGTTATACATATGTACAATCTCATCTAGTGTATGCAAGCCTTTCCATTCTGTTGCACTCGTTGTACCATCTACAGCTTTGCTCCAGTTTATTTTTTTATTTCTGCGAGGCACATAGTTGCCATGCCAGTAAGCAATATTGCCTTTATCATCTGCAAACACAGTGTTGTTAGATGTATTGGAGAGCATTGCCATATTTTTTTTATAATCTTCCAGCCCCTTTGTTTTAGTACGCAAAAAACTTTGCATCAAACTTTTTAAAGAACGGTTATAGCCTCGTACACTTATCCATTTATTATTTTGACTGCTCATAATTGGGCCATGATGGGTGTAGTAAGTTGTAATTATTTTTGTTTGTATGGCATCATCTTTTTTATAATGTAGGGTTACTACTTTTTCATTAACAGACAGTAGTTTTTTATCGTATTCATAAAAAAGCTTGCCATTATTTTTTACTATTTTTTCAATATACATGTCTGCTACATCTACAGCGCTGCTTGTATGCATCCATCCACAATGTTCGTTAAAACCTTGGTACACGAAAAATTGACCCCATGTTACAGCACCATACACATTCAAGCCTTCGTTGCTTGTTACATGCACTTCTGGCCTAAAATAAAATGTTACGTGCGGGTTGATATATAAAATGGCATTACCCGATGCCGTTTTGGAAGGCGCTATGGCAAAGCCATTTGAGCCTGTTGTGTTTTCTTCAAACATGCTTGTTTTTGCAACAGTTGGCGCTTTACCTTCTAAATAAAAATTGTTTACATCGGCTTCTGTAACACTGCCTGTGCTTATTGCGCCAATGCTTCCATCTGTCCATAGGAGAGGATACCATGGCTCAAATCTATTTAGTAATACAGGTTTTGTTGTTGGATTTTTATACAAATAAAAATTTATACCATCAGCATATGCATTCAATAATTTCTTTAACCACACCGGTGATTTTTTATAATCTGCCACCGCATCTGCAGAATCAATGATGAGTTTGATGTATAAATCGTTTTGTAAGAAAGTTTCGCCTTTTACTTCAGCCATGCGACCAAGTTTTTCAATATAATTAAGTTCCACTCTTTTAAAATCATCTTCGCATTGTGCATATAGTAAACCGAAAACTGCATCTGCATCTGTTTTGCCATAAATATGCGGTATGCCCCATTTGTCTCTAATAATACTAACGTTTTGCGATTGTTTTTGCCAGCGAGCAATTTCTGTTATAGAAAATTGCTGTGCGGTTAATTGTAAAGGAAATAATAGGAGAAAGAAATATTTTTTCATAACTCGTTTTTAGCTGTGTGAAATTAATCATCTATGTCAGTAGATAAATTTTACTTTTTTTCATTTTCCTTAAGCAAACGTAAAAAATTACCGCCTAATATTTTTCGTATATCTTTTTTACTATAGCCTCTTTCTACAAGTGCTTTTGTTATTAATGGGTATGCTGTTACATCGTCTAACTGTTGGGGCAAACTATTTACTCCATCAAAATCACTGCCCAAGCCTACATGGTTTACACCTATTAGTTTTACAATATAATCTAAATGGTCTATCAGCATACTTAATGGTGGCCGCATATTTTTTACTTCCTCCCGATATTTTTCAAATAAATACACTTGCATAAAATATGGCTCTGGATTTACTTTTAACAATGAATCCATTTCTATTTTATGCTTTGCTGTAAAAGCATTGCTGCGTTTTTCAAAACCAGAATCAACAAAACCGCTATAAAAATTTAAATGAATAACACCGCCATTTTTACCCACTGCTTTTATTTGTTCATCTTTTAAATTTCGCCTATGTGGGCATAGGGTATATACACAATTATGGCTAACTAAAACAGGTTTTGTTGTTGTGTTTATGGCATCCCAAAAAGTTTGTTCTCCCACATGACTAAGATCCACAAGCATACCCAACTCATTCATTTTTTTTACAACTTGTTTTCCAAAATCTGTTAATCCTTTCTTTCTTGCAGAGTCTTCGGAAGTCCTCCCCTCTGGGGAGGATTTGTGTGGGGCTGTTTCGTCTAATGCAGATGTAGCCCAAGGCGTAGAATTGTTCCAAGTAAGCGTCATATACCGTACACCTCTATTATACAATGCTTCCAATTTGTTCAAATCATTTTCTATCATATGGCCACCTTCTACGCCAAACAATGTGGCTAACTTTTTTTGTTTTACCGCTTCTTTAATATCGTTTACAGATGTTGCCAACTTCATTTTTGATGGGTTTCGATTTACCCATGCCATTACCGTATCTATTTCTCTGTTGGCCCATGCATAAGGGTTTTGCTTTAGCCCATCGCACCAAATAGAAAAAAATTGTGCATCTACACCTCCTTGCAGCATGCGTTGCAAATCGGAATGTGTTTTTGTTTTTAAATTATTATCAAAGCTTACGCTTTTTTCAATTGCAGTTGTAGGTATATCATTATGCGTATCTATTACGATGGCATTAAAATGAATTTTTTCGTACGACTGTGCAGTTGTTAAAAAGTAACTACACAATAGTAAACTGATAATGGTTAATTTTTTTTGCATCATAGTTTTATAAAAATAATGTAAGCTTTTATTTCCTTTATTTTAACTTATCGGTTGATTTCCCCACCACGGCCATTTGGAAGATTTAAAAATACCTTTAACATGCCGCTCCTACGGAGCTTAATACAATAAATCTTAATATTCATCTACTGACATGTCACTCCTCTGGAGCTTTATTAGCCTCGTTAGAGGCGGCATGTCAGTAGAAATAAACAATAAACCTAATCATAGCTCCGTAGGAGCGACATGTTTTTTCTTCCTAACACTTGTGATATTTCCACCAACAGAAATTATAAGTATTGGCGATGAGAAAGCAACCAATAAAATAAAAGATTAAGGCATTTCTGTTGCCTTAATAACCAAATGCAATAGGTCAGGCACTTTCGCATCATCTATCCAACGGGTAACTACTACTAGGTCATGTTCTTTATCAATAATAATATAGTTGCCACCAAAGCCAGCTGCATAATATACTTTAGTTGAAATACCCTTCCATCGCTCATCGGTATTTAACCACCACATGTACCCATAATTTTTATTAGCAAAAGATGGTTCTTGTAAATCGTTAATCCATTTTTCAGATAACAGTTGTTGGTTTTTCCATTTGCCATTTCTTAAAAATAGCAAACCAAATCTTGCATGGTCAAGTGTGTTTATAAAGATACCGCCGCCATGATGCCCACCACCACTTACCGATTGCATCATAAGCCCATCAATATTTGCAAAAGAATTTTCATACCCATACCAGCGCCATGTTGTAGATGCGCCAATGGGATCCATAATTTTTTCTTTTAGCACTGTTGGCAATGGTTTGCGCCAAACCTGCAAGAGTGAATAGGCAAGCATATTTACACGTACATCATTGTATTTGTAATTCGTTCCTGGTTCAAATAGTTTTCTATTTTTCCAATCATCAATACCACCTTCTTTTGCTGGTCTATCTGCCCAATCATGCAAGCCAAACAAACTGCCCGACCAATCAGATGATTGAGTAAGCAAATGATGCCATGTAATTTTTGCATTGTGCTCGCCTTCAAAAGACTCGTCCCACACATATTCGTTCACTTTATCGTTTACATTTTTTATCAATCTCTGGTCTATGGCTAAGCCTGCTACAGTTGATAAATAACTTTTCGTGGCACTAAAAGTCATATCAACCCTGTTTACATCACCCCATTGCGCTACAATAAATCCATTTTTTATTACAAGGCCTGCTGGTCCTAATCGTTCTTTCATTGGGCCAATAATTTTATAACCGGGTTCTCTTGAATATGATTTCATATTGGCTATTCGCAAATCTCGTTCAACTTTATTTTCATTATTTAATGCAAATGTTATAGCACTGTCAAGCCATTTTTTATTCATCTTTAACTCTCCTGGTTTTTTTATTTGCCAGTCGGCATCTGGGAAATATAATTGCTGTGCATTCGCTGTAATTATCTGAAAGCACAAAAAAGTAGCAATAATTTTATTTTCATTATTTGGTTATTGTTTAGAAATGTATTGAACAGAATTATTAATATTTATTTTACGCAATTGTCTTATCGGTTGGTGTCCCCACCAATCGAAATTATAATTTGTGCCTACCCTAAAATTGGTTGGTGTGGACATCAACCAATAAATCAATTTTAACTCGTCCTAAAATTGGTTGGTGGGGACACCATAACTGTTCGGAAGATTTATGGAGATTTTTTATACAACATACTTTTAGCTTTCTTTGGGTTTCCTCCACAAAGTATTACTATGTTATAAATAATATCTGTTTCTAAATCTTGTGCGAACTTCTTTTTTGCTATTTTGTATCCTTTAATATTGTTTAAATTTTTATAGTGTTCTAATAAAATTGATACTATCATCGTTACGTACATTACCACTTTTATTCCATTTTCAGTTCTGTTTAATAGATGGCTAAAGTTTAAATGTTGTTTTATAAATTTAAAAAACACTTCAATTTTCCATCTTGATTTATAAATTTCTGTTACTTCTTTAGCTTTTATTTTTTTAATATTTGTAATGAAACTTATTTTTTCTCCATCAGTTTTTTTGACTGCTGTTATTACTCTTACTGCATGTTTACTTCTTTTATTGTGCATAGTGTATAGGTAAATCCAACTGTCACTCACAATGGTTAAAGTATCCGTATCTATGCTTGTTTTAAGTTCATTTGCTATATGTATTGTATGTTTTGCATTCGGGTCTATTCTTGATATGTACAAGATGTTATTGTCCGTAAGTTTATCATAGTTATCTCTGGCAGTTATTCCTCTATCAAATACAGCAATACTATTTTTACTATCTTTTCTATCTTCTATAATTGTTTCTGTCAATGCTACATTTTCACTGTTATATGTTTGAGCAGTATAAAAACAAATACAATCAGGTACATCGCTATAACCTACTGTAAATTTTAGTAGCCTATACTTTTCTGCATCTCCTCCTTTAAGGTTATAGCCTAGTTTTAAAATTTTGCTACTTAGTGATACAATTTTAGAATCAAAGCGCATTATTTCATTTTGTGTAACCGCTTTAGATTCTTTATATCGCTTTACACAATGCTTAAATATTTTCTCAAAATATTGAGAATTTACAGAACTAAGGCGTTCACTAATAGAACTGTGTGCTATTGTTAATACAGAATCAATAGGGCTTATGGCTCTGAACAAAGATGACTCTAATGCTGATTGCATACCCCTTAAACTATTATCTTTCTCTGTTACAGTACAATAAAATAACAGTTTAAATAAAAGCTCTCCTTGTAATTTTTTCGCATACTTATCAACTAGTGTGTTTAAAGCAAATGCTTCTAATTTACTATCAGGTATAAATGAAAGAAGACGGCTGATAAAGTCCATATCCATTTTATTATCAAAGAACTTAATACTTTTTAAAACCGAATAACTAATCTTATCAACACACGTTCATAACATCTAAAATTTCTTCCGAACACTTATGGTGGGGACACCAACCAATAATAAATAATTCGTATTTATTTTTCTCAATCCCTATAATTCAAAGCAGGCTTTCTATCGCCCAGCAATGCCTTGTATTGATAATCGCCTTTTGTTTCTATAAAT
>JANOZW010000092.1:0-7261 GCA_031429575.1 Ferruginibacter sp. | reverse complement strand
CAATTCTTCCCATTGAAATCCCTTTTTTTCAAATTGCCATTGATGCAGTGCAGGTTCATTTTTATATAAATGATTTAGACAACGAACCCATTCTTGCATACCATTATGCGATGGGTATTCCAACAGTTCCCATTGCAATTCTGAATCATAATTCCATTCGTTTGTTTGAGCAAATTCATTGCCCATAAAATTAAGCTTTGCCCCCATATGTGTGTACATACAACCATATAGCAATCGCAAATTAGCAAATTTTTGAAATTCATCGCCAGGCATTTTGTACAACATCGGGCTTTTGCCATGCACTATTTCATCATGACTTAAGGGCAACATAAATTTTTCATCAAAAAAATACATCATGCTAAAGGTAAAATCGTTTTGTACTTTTCTTCTTTTGCTCCAATCTTTTTTAAAATACTTAAACGAATCATGCATCCAGCCCATCATCCATTTCATACCAAAGCCAAAGCCTCCCTTGTTTATGGGCTTTGTAATGCCTGACCAATCAGAAGCTTCTTCGGCAATAGTTTGCACATCACCAAACTCTCGATAAACCATGTCATTAAAATCTTGCAAAAAAGAGATGGCTTCTTCATTATCGTTTCCACCCTTTGCATTAGGCACCCACTCTCCTTCTGCCCTACTAAAATCCAATCGTATAATAGAATTTACAGCATCCACCCTTAGTCCATCTACATGATAATATTGTAACCAAAAATGCGCACTGCTCAATAAAAATGAGCGTACCTCTGCACGATCATAATTAAAAATATAACTGTTCCAATCTTTGTGAAAACCCTTGCGCATATCCGCATACTCATATGTATGTGTACCATCAAACATATACAGGCCATGCGCATCCGAAGGAAAATGCGATGGTACCCAATCTAATATTACCCCAATATCATTTTTGTGTAGTTCATTTATAAGATGCATTAAAGCCTGTGGCGTGCCATAGCGGGATGTAGCTGCAAAAAAACCTGTGCATTGATAACCCCAGCTTCCATCATAGGGATATTCTGTAATGGGCATAAACTCTACATGCGTAAAACCCATTTCTTTAACATAAGGCACTAGTCTTTCCGTAATTTGATCATACGTATTAAAAAGATTTGGTTTGTCTTTTTGTGGCCGCATCCAGCTACCAAGGTGCAATTCATACACACTCCATGGGGCAGCAAGTGAGTTGTTGTATTTTCTCTTTTGCATCCACTCATTGTCTGTCCAATGATAGTGCAATTTTTTTGTGATGGATGCTGTACCTGGTCTTAACTCACAATATTTACCATAAGGGTCTGCCTTAAAAGTTTCTGCACCTTCAAAGCCTTGTATTTGATATTTATACAAAGCATCTTCTGGCATGCGAGGAATAAAACCTTCCCAAATGCCCGATTTATCTAACCTTACAAAAAGTGGATGCAAATTATTTTTCCATCCATTAAATTCTCCTATTACACAAACGGCTGTAGCATTGGGTGCCCACACGGCAAAGTAAAAACCATCTTCGTGTAGTAAATGTAAAAAATGGCTCCCAAATTTTTCATGTGCATGGTGCATTTTTCCTGATTGAAATAATGCAATATCAGCTTCAGAAAAGAAAGAATAATTCCAAACCATTTTTGTGCTGTCTATAAAATTATCGTCTTCGTATGCCATTCGTGTTTAGAATTGTACCGTTTGTAATTTAGTTGTTTAACATAAATTTAATGAATCTTAATTTGCGGGCAATAATAATTGTCACATTTTTGTAAGACGAAGGATTTCGTAGTAACTAAAACCATCAACATGTTAAAAAAATACTCCCTTTTATTTGCCTTATTATTCATTAGTTACATAGCCTTTGCACAAACGGTAACAGTATCAGGTAATATAAAAGATACCGCTACAAAAGTTAGTGTAAAAAATGCTGTGGTGTCTTTACTTTCCCCGAAAGATAGCATTTTAAAAGCGTTTACACGAGTAAAAGAAGATGGTTCTTACACCTTAAAAAATATAAAACCTGGTAATTACATTATTTCGGTAACACATCCAACGTTTGGAGAGTATATTGATGATATACAAGTAAAAAATAGTACTGAAAATGTAAACCCCATTGCGCTTACTACCAAAAGTAAATTATTGGCTGAAGTGATTGTAAAAACGGGTAGCCCCATTCGTATAAAAGGCGATACAACTATTTATACCGCTGATAGCTTTAAAGTAAGCGCCAATGCCAACGTGGAAGAATTATTAAAGAAAATGCCAGGCATTCAAGTGGATAAAGATGGAAAGATAAAAGCCATGGGGCAAACGGTGGAAAAAGTATTGGTGGACGGTGAGGAATTTTTTGGTGATGACCCAGGGATGGCAGTAAAAAACTTACGTGCAGATGCAGTGAAAGAAGTACAAGTATTTGATAAAAAAAGTGACCAAGCAGAATTTACTGGCATTGATGATGGCAAAACAAAAAAGACCATCAACCTAAAACTAAAAGAAAATAAAAAGAAGGGCTACTTTGGAAAAATAGATTTAGCAGGAGGATTGCTTAAAGGAAAAGATGCCAGATTTAATGATAATATTTTGTTGAGCTCGTTTAAAGGGAAAAGAAAATTAAGTGCCTTTTTATTGAATGGTAATACGGGCCAAGATGGATTGAACTGGCAAGATGAACAAAAGTATGGTGGCAATGATGATGAGAACAATGGAATGTTTGATGAAGAGGGCGGTATAAATTTTAATTTTGGTGCACAAGCAAGCCAAGATGAAGAGCCAAATATAGAAGCGCAAAATGGGTTTCTAACCAATGTAAATGCAGGTGTACAATATAGCAACAAATGGAATGACAAAACGAATCTTAACTTTTCTCCAAAATACAATAGCCAACGCTACAACAATACTAAAACGACATACACACAAAATCAAATAAAAGATATCTCATTAAATTCCAACAGCAACAACAATGTTTTTATAAATA
This sequence comes from Ferruginibacter sp., assembly GCA_031429575.1. Taxonomy (GTDB): domain Bacteria; phylum Bacteroidota; class Bacteroidia; order Chitinophagales; family Chitinophagaceae; genus Ferruginibacter. The sequence continues at coordinate 4,311 of JANOZW010000092.1, read as the reverse complement.
GGCACAATGTTAAACTAAAAGCTACCTACGAAGTAAAGCTTGATTCTGCAAATACACTTAAGATTATTGCAAAATCTAATTTTTATAATACTGAAAGTACTGATATCAGTAATGGTATTACGAGAGGTTTTAAAGATATTTTTGTAAATAGCTTTGACAAAACCCTTACCACAAATAGTGATAAACAAGCCTATGGTTTGAATGTTTCCTTAAAACATAAATTTAAAAAAGCGAGAAGAACATTTTCGATTACAGGAGATTTGAACCAACTAAACAATAGTGGAAAAAATATATTGATATCGCAAAATACAGTATTAGATACGTTTGGTTTTCCACTCAGGGTTAATATAAATCAACAAAAAGATTACGAAAAGACTACCAACAATGTTTCTACCAAAGTTGTATATACAGAACCTTTAAACAAAAAAATGGCTTTGGAATTAGGCTATCAGGTAATTGTAAACCATGGTACAAATGATCAAGCTACTTTAAAATATGATAGCACCGCTGCAAAGTATAATAGCAAGCTAGATACACTATCCAATAATTTCAGACAAAATATTGTACAAAATATCCCTTCTTTCAAAATAAATTATTCTTATAAAAAGCTAAAAATTAACGTTGGTGCGGGGGTAAGTTTTATTAATTTTAATTTAAAGGATTTATCTTCCAATATTACTGCTAATAGAAACTATACGAACTTTAACCCAACGGCTAACTTAACATATACTAAAAAAGCCAACCATAATTTTTCTATAAAATACACTGGTACAACAAAACAACCAACCATAGACCAGTTGCAGCCACTTAGAAACAACAATGATCTTTTTAACCAATATATAGGCAATCCAAATTTAAAACCATCTTTTACCAATAGTTTTTCTGTAAATAATTTTGGGTATAATTTTGTAAAAGACCTATGGCAATATCAAACTATATCACTCAGTGTAGAAAACAATTCTATTGCCAATAATAGAGTGACCAATACAGCTACAGGTGCTACACAAACACAACCAATAAATACAAATGGAAATATAAATCTTAATTTTTTTACTGGTGTGGGTTTCAAGAAAAAGAAAATAGATACCCGCTTTAGTTTTAATTTTAATAGTGGATTTAATCGATTTGTTGGTTTCGTAAACAATCAAAAAAATATTTCTGATAATACAAATGTGGGTTTAAACATTAATATCAACAAATCGAAAGATAAAAAATATGATGTAAGTATGTATTTTGGGCCTAATTATAATTTACAAAAAACATCACAGAATAATTTTAAAAACAAATACTTATCTACCAACTTTGGCATAAACTCAACTATATATTATAAAAAAGTATGGTCAATAAATGTAGATTACAATTTAGATAGCAGACAAAAAACGGCTCAAGCGCCATCTCTTACTTTTAATATTTTAAATACAAAATTGCAACGTACATTTAAAAAAGATGAATACACAGTGTATTTTTCTACAAGAGATTTGTTAAATCAAAACATTGGTATAGATAGAAACTTTAGCGACTTTGGTTTTACAGAAGTAAGAAATACGAGGCTACAAAGATATTTTATGCTAGGTTTTGCATGGAATTTTAAAAACAAACCTGCAACAAAAAAATAATTGATAACAATACAAAATCATACAATGAAAAAAATAATCATACTTGCCATACCTGTTTTATTTATGTTGTGTAAAGCCCATGCACAAACTACTTTTATAGATAAAGCTACCATACAGTTTGAGGTAAAATCGAATATTAAAAAAACAATGGGCAGTAGCAACTGGGAAGAACAAATGGTAGATAAAATGCCCACATTTAAAACCGAGTATTACAATTATACTTTTGCCAATAATAAAAGTTTGTACAAATTTGATTACCTAGCAGAGAAAGATAAATATCCTGTATGGTTTCGCAACGAAAATAAAAATAGCTGGTTTACAGATTATGCTACGGGCAAACAAAGCATAGAAAAAGATTTGATAGGTTCTACCTTTAATATTGAAGATAGCATGCCAAATCTTGAATGGCGAATGATAAATGAAAATAGGGTTATTGCTGGTTTTAATTGTAAAAAAGCGGTTACAAAAATATTTGATAGTGTATATGTATTTGCATTTTATACTGATGAAATTATGGTATCGGGTGGCCCAAACTCTATTGGAGGTTTGCCAGGCATGATAATGGGTATGACGATACCAAGGCTATTTACCTCATGGATAGCTACAAAAGTAACTGTGAATGGCGTAGATGTAAATGGAATAAAGCCAATAGTTGCAAAAAAATACGAAACAAACAAATCATTGCGCTCATTTATTGAAGAGCGTTCAAAAGATTGGTGGCAAGGCTCCGAAGCTACAGATGAGCAAAAGCAGCAGAAGGCTAGGTTTATTTGGGGGATGCTGTTGTGATCTAAAATTGAAGAATTAAAGATTTAAGATTGATGCAGCTAATTTAGCACATTCTCAGTCCTGCTTAGTATGGGTAAATATATTTCTATAAACATACCAGAAAGCTGCAGCCAAGATTGGAATATGATGGAGCAGCGCAATGAAGGCAGGCATTGTGGCTCTTGCAAAAAAACAGTAATTGATTTTACTGTAATGACCGATACACAACTAGCCAATTTCTTTAAAAAAAATACTAGCAATGTTTGTGGGCGGTTTTACGATGACCAATTGGATAAACAAATTGTACTACCAAAAAGAGAATTGCCTTGGTTAAAATATTTTTTTACGATTACGTTGCCTGCATTTTTGTTTTCGCAAAAATCTTGGGGGCAGAAGAATTTACATAAAGATAAAACAGTACTAAAAAAAGGAGTATATAAAGCTAAAGAAATAATTTGTTATGCAAATAAAATACGAAAAGAGAAAAAAGACAGTATAGTTGATTTAGAAGAAGTATTTGTGAAAACAGATGCTAGCAATAGATATTCAACTATTGTATTTGGAGGTGCTTTCTCACGAGTGAGCCATACTATTGCAATAAATAAAGAAACAATTGTTCAAAAAGAAAACAATCCCATCAATATTTCTCCAAACCCAATCTTACAAAATTCAAAACTAAATATTTATTGGAAAGACAATATCTCTTCAAATCAATTTGTAGAAATTTTTAATGCCAATGGAACGCTTATTCAAAAAGAAATGGTAGTAATTTCATCCAAAACAAAAACTGCTTTTGTTTTTTTAATGGTTGGTGTCCCACCAACCATTTTAGGTTGACATTAATGAAGTACCCTGTTTCCTGTCTTCGCCACTAGGACACCCAAGCCTAAAATTCGAATATTTTAGCTAAATATTTTTGTTCTTCAGTGATTAGAATCGTTTTGTATGTTACATTTTTTGTTATTGGATGTTCTACTTTAATAGCATAAATCGTTTTTGCTATTTCTATTGCTTTTTCAGGACTAAGTATTGACAACTTCTCTTTTAACTGTCTCTCTAATTCTTTATAAACCTTATAGGCTACAAAAGCAATACAAATATGAGCTTCTATTCTTCTTTGTAGCCTATGATAAATGGGGCGTATCTGTAAATCGGTTTTCGATATCCTAAATGCTTTCTCTATTTTCCATAAGTGGCTATAGTTATCTATAATTTCTTCTTTCGTTAAAGTTGTATTTGTTATGTATCCTTTCAAGCCATCCCACTTGCTAGCATTTATCAACTTAGTTTCATCAATACTTATTTTTACTTCTCCTTCTAATTTTAAATATTTGTTGTAGCCTTTGTTGTTTATGTTAGATTTAGTAAGCTTTCCTGATTGTATTTGCTTTTCTAATTTATGTAATCCTCGTTCTCTATTGTGTCTATCTTTTGCTGCTCTCTTATCAGAGTAACTAATAATAATTTTGCTGTACTTATCTTTTTCTACATAAGCACTTTCAGCGTTGCCTAATGCTAATGCTAATATTTTTTCTTGAATGTCTCTCTTCTCATTTTTTATTCTAGCCCCAATAATATATTCGTATCCTTTTAATTGTAGTTCATCAATATTGCTAGCAGACATTAAGCCTGAATCAGCTACAACAATTAGTTTATTTAGTTTATATTTTTCTTTAAAAGCCTCTATAATTGGCAACATTGTATGCCCTTCAAACTTATTGCCTTCAAAAATGTCATACGCTAAAGGGTAGCCATCTATGCTCACCAATAGCCCTAAAACTATTTGTGGATGCTGATGCTTGCCATCTTTACTAAAACCTGTTTTGCGCAAATCATCCTCTTGCTCTACTTCAAAATAAAGCGTAGTAACATCATAAAAAACAATGCTTATTTCTTTGTGTAAAATTTGTAAAGTATGTGTATAGCT
>JANOZW010000091.1:0-4514 GCA_031429575.1 Ferruginibacter sp. | reverse complement strand
AAAACGCAATTCAAAATCCATTCTTTGCCCTTCTGTTATTTTTTTTATTTCTTGCTCGCCTTTGCCCACATCACTATTGCCCTCCCACATGGTAGTAAAGCCAACGGTTTCATCTGTACCCTTAGATGATTTTTTCATGGATGGGTCCATACTTGCCCACTTGCTAAAGTTGTCTTGGTTTTTTAACGACTTGATGTAATTAAATACTTCTGTTTTTGGTTTGTTGATGGTAATAGATTTTTCTACTGTGTAATCTTTACTCATAAATAATGCAGCTACAAGTAAAATAACAACGAGCGCTACAATAATTTTTAAAATTGTTTTAATAATACGCATGATGGTAGGTTTTAGTGAGTTTAAATGTAAAATATTTTTTTGAGATAGTGTGGGTAAAAGTCGAAAAAGGGTATAATGCTGACCAGCTGCGGTGGACGAAGCAGTGTGCTTGTGCATGCGCCGATAGGCGGATATGCACAAGTACGGAACAACGAAGGAGACCGAACCGAAGTTGATAGTGATTTGATGCTCAAAGCCCCAAAAAACCTACCTTTACACCTGCAAAAATTATGAAGACAAAAACCCTCAAAAGAGACAGAGTAAATATTATTACACTTGGCTGTAGTAAAAACATGGTGGATAGCGAAGTGCTTAGTGGACAACTACTTGCGAATGATATTGATACCATTCACGAAAATGAAAAGCTAGACCATAATATAGTAATCATAAATACTTGCGGTTTTATAGATAAGGCAAAAGAAGAAAGCATCAACACGATTTTGGATAATGTGGCGCTAAAGAAAAAAGGGAAGCTTGATAAAGTGTATGTGACGGGCTGCTTGAGCGAACGTTATAAAAATAATTTAGAGCAAGAAATACCAGAAGTAGATGCGTATTTTGGCACGATGGAATTGCCACAAATTCTCAAAAAGTTTGAAGCAGATTATAAAGGCGAATTGATTGGCGAGCGTATGTTGGCAACGCCTTCGCATTATGCATACGTAAAAATTAGCGAAGGCTGCAATCGCACTTGTTCGTTTTGCGCCATACCGCTTATGCGTGGCAAGCATGTGAGCCGCACGGTTGAAAGTATTGTAGAAGAAGCCAAGCAATTGGTAAAACGTGGTGTAAGAGAAATTATGCTCATTGCACAAGAGCTTACATATTACGGTTTGGATATTTATAAAAAAAGAGAGCTGCCTCGCTTGCTAAATGAATTGGCAGTAGTGCCGGGTTTGGAGTGGATACGTTTGCATTATGCATACCCATCAAAATTTCCGATGGAGATTTTAGATGCCATGAATGCGCACGATAATATTTGCAAATATTTAGACATGCCATTGCAACATGCCGCCGATAATATGCTTCATGCCATGAAAAGAAATATTACTCGTGCAGAAATGGAAGAACTCGTAGAAGCAATCAGGGCAAAGGTTCCGGGCATTTGTTTGCGTACTACTTTAATAGCGGGCTTTCCCGGCGAAACTAGAGATGATGTGGAAGAACTAAAAGCATTTTTACAAAAAATGAGGTTTGATAGAGTGGGGGTGTTTACATATTCTCACGAAGAAGATACAAGCGCACATGAGTTTGAAGATACTATTTCGGCAGAAGAAAAAGAAGAGCGTGCACAAGAAATAATGGATTGCCAGCAAGAAATTTCTTTAGAAAAAAATGAAGAAAAAATTGGTAAAACGCTCAAAGTAATTGTGGACAGAAAGGAGAGTGGCAGATACCTTGGTCGTACAGAATTTGATAGTGTGGAAGTGGACAATGAAGTAATTATAAACACCACAAAGAAACTAACCATTGGTGATTTTGTGATGGTGAAGATTACGAAGGCTTATGATTATGATATTGAGGGAGAACTTGTAGCCCCCTAAATCCCCCGAAGGGGGACTTTTAGTCTTTGAAAATGGAAAATATTTTCAAAGTTTTAGAGTGTGGCTCCTCTCCTTTGGAGAGGCGGGGGTGAGGTTTTTTGTTTTGGGCAAAAAAGCCTTTGGCTTTTGCCCAAACCTTTTCAGCAATGGGCAACATCGTTGTGTCACTCACTTCAAGGGCATATCATTGCTGAACATTATAGACCATGGTAGATTGAAGGGGAGACCGAAGTACAAGATTAAAGCGTATAGTTCGTGAGACACGAACCTTGGCGAGAGCGAAAAAATATTTTAAAACATAAATGTTATGAAAGTATTATTAGACATTAAAGACAATAAGGCAATGCATTTAATGGAAGTGCTAAAGGGATTGTCGTATGTAAAAGCAAAAACTATTTCAAGCGAAAAAGCTTTGTTAATGGATGAAATGAAAGAGGCTGTAGAGAATTTAACTTTAGCTAGAAAAGGCAAATTGAAACTAAAAACAGCAAGACAATTATACAATGAGTTATAATATTCTTCTCATACCTCCATTTGATAGGCAATTAAAAAAATTAAGTAAAAAATATCCTTCACTTAAAGAAGAATTTCTTGAGCTTATTGAAAGCCTTGAATTAAATCCAGAACAAGGTACTAATCTTGGGAACAATTGTTATAAAATTCGTATTGCAATAGCTTCAAAAGGAAAAGGTAAGAGTGGAGGAGCAAGAATTATAACCAATTTTATTGTTGCAGAAGAAACAGTTTATCTACTTTCCATTTATGATAAATCTGAAAAAGAAAATCTTACAGATAAAGAACTTGACGAATTACTAAAGTTTGTTCCTGAGGATTAAATATTGTAAACCATAGTAGAATGAAGTGGAGACCGAAGTAGAAGATAAAAGCAAATGGTTCGTGAGGCACGAACCTTGGCGATTTTAAAATAACTATAAAGTATTGTAGCCTGGCTCCTCTCCTTCGGAGAGGCGGGGGTGAGGTAAAAATAAATTGTAAATGTTTACTACCCATAAAATTTCTTATCGCCAAACAAATGCATTTTCCAAATTGGTGTTGGATTATTTAGATGCTGTGCCTGCGTTAGATAATTTTTACAACTACAAACCCAATATGGATGGCGTTAAAAAAGCAGTTGTAGATAGAAAAAACTTTCCTGTAAATAGAAAATTATTGGTTGATACTTTGAGTACTCAATATGCAGCTCTGAAAATAGCTGATAAGCTGAAAGCCAATATTGAGTTACTTTCTAACGAAACAACTTTTACAGTTTGTACGGCTCACCAACCTAATATTTTTACAGGGCATTTGTATTTTATTTACAAAATATTGCACGCTATAAAACTTTGCGAAGAACTAAAAGCAGCTATGCCTGAAAATAATTTCGTACCCGTGTATTACATGGGCAGCGAAGATGCAGACTTAGATGAATTGGGCGAAGTACACATAAAAGGTTATGAATACAAATGGCAAACAACACAAACGGGTGCAGTGGGCAGAATGATAATTGATAAAAATTTTATACAAATAATAGATGGCATTGCAGGGCAATTGGCCGTAGAAAAAAATGGCAGTGCTATTGTAGATATTGTAAGAGCAACATATAAAGAAGGTTTAACGATTGAGCAAGCCACTTTTCATTTTGTGCATTATTTGTTTAACGAATATGGCTTGGTTGTTTTATTGCCAGATGATAAAAATTTAAAAGCAGCATTTGCCCCCATCATCACAAAAGAATTGGAAGAGCAGTTTTCTGAAAAAGCTGTAGCCAAAACAGTGGCTGCATTCCCGCATGAGTATAAAGTGCAAGCAAGCGGCAGGGCTATCAATTTATTTTACTTAAAAGGCGATAAAAGAGAACGTATAGAAGCCGTAAAAAATGGTTTTAAAATTGCAAATACAGATATTACATTTACCAAAGAAAACTTATTGTTAGAATTGCACCACAATGCAGAAAGGTTTAGCCCAAATGTAATTTTACGACCAGTATTTCAAGAAATGATATTGCCAAACGTAGCCTTTATTGGCGGCGGTGGAGAAGTAGCGTATTGGCTTGAATTAAAAAATGTATTTGAAGCAGCAGGTGCATTTTTTCCACCATTGGTATTGCGAAATTCATTTACCATAATGAATAAAAAAGTTGCCGATAAGATGCTAGCCTTGGGTTTGCAACATGAAGATACTTTTAAACCTGAAAGGCAATTGATAGATGAAATGGTGAAGAAGGAAACTGAACTTACGCTAGACTTGAAAGTAGAAAAAGAAGCTTTTAAAACAGTGTATGAAAATATAAAAACAGTTGCAGGTAATATTGATAATACATTAAATTGTCATGTACACGCCCTGCGCACACAGGCTTTGAACAAATTAGAAATTTTAGAAAAGAAAATGCTAAAGGCTGAAAAGAAAAAGTTTGAAGTACAGCAACGGCAAATACAAAAATTGAAAACGGCTTTGTATCCAAACAATAATTTGCAAGAGCGTGTGGACAATGTGTTGGAATATGTGAGTGTTTATGGGAATGAGTTTATAGATATGTTGTATAAAAATTCAAAGGGGCTCAAAAACGAATTCACAATTTTAACAGAAGTGTGAATTAAACGGATGCCAACTTTTTAAAAGTTGGCATCCGTTTAA
>JANOZW010000090.1:0-1707 GCA_031429575.1 Ferruginibacter sp. | reverse complement strand
ATCAGTAGCATCTACTTTAACTATTGCTTTACCATTTGGTGGAACAATAAATTTGTACCAAACATCTAAATTTTGAAAATTTTCGCACCAAGTATTTGCACTGCCACTGCTCCATGTGGCACCAGTATAGCTGTACACTGTTGTTGGTTCACAACCCAAGTTTTCTACAGGTATGGTTATTGCTCCGCACGAATTATCGTTTGCAGGCTGCGCAAATAATAATTGAGATAAAAGAAAAGCACTAAAAAAAAGTATCGTCTTTTTCATAAAAACACATTTACAAAGTAAGTAGGTTACTGTTAATGGTTTTTATACAATATTGAAAGTTGGATGATTTTTACAAGAACAAAAATATTGTGAATGTTAAAGATGTCACATCCCTTAAAAAGGGGATATTTAAAAAAAAGATTGTAGCTTTAAAATATCATGTAAAAAGGGGAGGCAGAATATTAATAGAAAGTTGTTTTTTTACAATACCGAGTTAACCGCTATTTATTTTTTATGGTTTTTATTGGCTGGAAAATGTATGTAGAGAACGTGATAAAATATATGCTTACAATAAATGCAGCTGCAACCAATATATTTAAAATGTGCTTATTTTAACTACACATGCTAAAATATTTTTTTTCGATATTGTTTTTTTTAACATGCACGGTCGAATTATTCGCTCAGGAGATTACTATACATGATGAAGAAAAAATAATTGGTTATTTACCTGATGACACGGCTAAAATAAATACATTAAATAAGTATGCGGAAAAAATACAATTTACCGATCCTGATAAAGCAATCAATATTATTGAGAAAACAATTACCCTAGCAAATAAAGTAAATTATCCTCTTGGTCTTTCTATTGCATATGGTTTACGTGCCGGCTTACTTTTTTATGAGATGAAACTAGACAGTTCCAAACTATTGGTGGATAAGGCTTATAACCTAGTAAGTAAATACGACGACAAAGCCTCAAAAAACCAAATAGCTAGTCTAATTAATAGGTACGCTGCCATTTATCAGCGCAAGCAAAACTACGACTCAGCAGTTGAGCTGTATTTGCGAGCTGCAAATATTTTTAAAGAAACGGGCAATGAGTTAAAAATAATCAACTCTTATTATAACCTTTCCAGCATTTATAAATATATAGGTGATACTGCAAAAACTTTTTTTTATGCGAAAGAAACAAACAAGCTTGCACAGATAGCCAACGATACTACTTTTTTAATAAGAGGCTTGATTGTTTTGGGTGATGCGTATAACTTTATTAAAAATTACGACAGCCTGTTATTGATTTCACAAAAAGGGTTAGGCTTGGCTAGCAAGCAGCAAATGACTTTTGCTATTGGCATCTTTAATAATTTTTTGGGGCTATACCATACCAACAAATCATTGCAATATGATTCGGCTATACTATATTACAATCAAGCATTAGCATCTTTTGATAGCATAAACGTACAATTTGACAAAGCCGTTGTTTTACAAAATATTGGTAATGCCTATTTAAAAAAGAAAGATTACAGTAATGCCATAAAATTTTCTAAACAGGCAACTGAAATATCTAAGCGTTTACAATTTGATCAAGTGCAAACCTTAAGCTTGCTGGACCTTGTACAGGCAGAAGAAAGTATAGGAAATATACCTGAAAGTTTTAAATACTTAAAACAGAAAGTAAGTGAGAAAGAAACGATACAAAAACGCAACAACAAAAAAAAA
>JANOZW010000089.1:0-21419 GCA_031429575.1 Ferruginibacter sp. | reverse complement strand
AGATTATTCGCCACACTGCGCCTAACTGTTTCTGACGGGTCGTTTTTCAATGTTTCTAAAAATAAATTCCAATCATCATATTTATCAGGCTCATTAATTTTTAATATTTGTTGAAAACGAATTAACAAAACAATCATATTTGGATGGTAATTTTGAGCCATCACCACCGCATTGCCTATGGCACGTAAGCACCCACTCCGTGCAGTTGCAGAAAGTTCTTCAAGGCATTTATCATTCAACACATTTTTACCAATTTCATTTGCTAATGCAAAACCAAATAAGCGTAGTCTTGCTTCTCTTACCACTTTTCTTATCACCACACTATTCCAAAAACACTCTACCAACACCGCTTCATATAAAATAGATACCCCGAAAATTGTTTTGCCAACAATGAATATCAATGCATATTTTAATACCACATTGCTAACAAATATTTTTGCTTTATATAGCAAACCCAATACCAATAAATTCTTTTTAGATATTCTTTTAAACGGATCAATACCCATTATTTTAAGTTCAGGATCTGGCAGTTCAAGGGCAGCTCTTGCTAAAATATTTTTTACACTAAACAAGCCATCTTGTTCAAATTCTGACTCTGTGGCATGCAAGTTTACCACTTCGCTCACTTCATATACTGCTTTTAATGCTATAATAAAAAGCAAGTACAATTCAATAGGAATACTTATTATTGTTACTCCCCCAACCCATCCATAGTGCACCAAAAAAGATTTGCTTCCAAAATGCACATCTACCCACACAGTAGGAAAAACGCATGCTATACCAACTATACAAGAAAGCCCAATTCCCTTTAACGTTATTCTATTTACTTTTTTTGTGAGCTCTTCATCTGTATGGTTAAATACATTTTGGTCACTATCAATTTTTTTAAAAAAGTTTAAATAGTACAATCCAAAGCGCTCTAATAGCGATAGCTTGGTATTTGTTATTTGATAAATGTTTTCTTGTGACAAGTTAGAAAATTTTCAAAATAGAAGGAATATAAAATTACAAATCACTTAATTTAAAGCTATCCTTCATTCGTATTCCTTTTTCGGTCATCTGAAGTGTGCAGCATTCTATGGTAGGATCATGCTCAAAAAACAACACATAATTATTTTGCAAAGCCTCGGTAAGAAAATTTTCTTTTTCAGTAAGTGTAGTTGCAGGAAACATATCGTAGCCCATTACATACGGCAATGGTATATGCCCAGTAGATGGCAATAAATCTGCCATAAACAAAATGCTTTTTCCTTTGTAAGTTACTTGTGGTAGCATCATAGCTTCCGTATGGCCAAATACCATGCGTATCATAATATTATCAGGAAATTCCTTTCCGCTTGTTTCTATAAATTTTAATTGGCCACTTTCTTTTATGGGCAAAATATTTTCTGCTAAAAAACTCGCTTTCTCTCTATCATTTGGATTTAAAGCCCAGTTCCAATGCCTTTCATTGCTCCAATAGGTAGCGTTTTTAAAAGCAGGTACCAATTTTTCTCCATCACGAATTATTGCTCCGCCACAATGATCAAAATGCAAATGTGTTAATATCACATCTGTTATATCATCTTTTGTAAAACCATGTGCAGCTAAAGATTTATCGAGTGTATCATCGCCATGCAAATAATAATGTGCAAAGAATTTCTCACTTTGTTTATTGCCAATACCAGTGTCCACCAATACAAGCCTATCATCATCTTGTATAAGTAAGCAACGCAGTGCCCAACTGCACATATTGTTTTCATCTGCAGGGTTTATTTTGCTCCAAATACTTTTTGGCACTACGCCAAACATAGCGCCACCATCTAGTTTAAAATATCCTGTGTTTATACTAAAGAGATTCATCTATAAAAAATTTATACGCAAATTTAATTATTAAATACGGCTAGCTATTGTTTTTTGTTTGGCATTGGTAAGAAATAAAAAGAAAAAACCAATCACAAAAAATATTACCAACGCTAAAATAGATTGTCTGATAGTACTTACGCCTTCTATAAACCCAAACGTAAACAACCCAATTACTATCGCAAGCTTTTCTGTAACATCATAAAAACTAAAAAACGAAGCCGTGTCTTCTGTTTCAGGCATAAACTTAGCATAGGTAGATCGGCTAAGCGATTGTATGCCGCCCATTACCAAACCTACCAGCGAGGCTATAATGTAAAAATGCATTTCTGTAGTTATGAAATATCCAGCAATACATACGCCTACCCAAAGCAATACGGTAAAAAGCAACACTTTTATATTGCCATATTTTGCAGAAAGTTTACTCATTAAAACCGCACCGGCAATGGCTACTAGCTGAATAATAACAGCGGTAATAATTAATTTATCGTTGGCCAATTTTAATTCTTTTATTCCAAAATCAATGGCAATCAACATTACCGTTTGCACACCCATACTATAAAAAAAGAAGGCTGATAAAAATCTTTTAAGTACAGGCATATGTTTCAATTGGCTCCATACTTTTTTTAATTCTACAAACCCATTGGCTAGTACATGGTGTTTGCTTTTTAGTTCTGCTTTAGGGGTAGAAGGCAATGCCCTAAAAGTAATTTGTGCAAAACAAACCCACCAAATACCAACCAATAAAAAAGTAAGTTTTAAAGGCAGTGGGTTATCCGGCATTAGCATGACCATGGCAAAACCAATCATCTGCATTACTACACTACCAATGTACCCAAGCGTATAGCCTTTTGCGCTGATGCGGTCCATATCTTTTTCAGCAGCTATTTCGGGTAAGTAAGAATTATAAAAAACTTGGCTACCATAAAAACCAATGCCAGCAGTCATAAAGCACATCAACCCTAGCGTTACATGGTCCCCATCAAAGAAAAACATAAACGCACAACTCGTAGCACCCAGGTAACAAAAAAATCGCATGAAATTTTTCTTGTTGCCTTTGTAATCAGCCACAGAAGATAGTATAGGAGAAAAAATAGCAATCAACAAGAACCCAAATGCCAATACATAATCTTTCAATTCGGTATTTACAAATGTGCGACCCAAAAAAGGAATACCATTTTTAAATTGCTCGTTTTGCGTACCCGTTACAGCCGCATAATAAGCAGGGAAAAATGTAGTCGTAATAACCAGATTGTAAACAGAATTTGCCCAATCGTACATGGCCCATCCGTTCACTATTTTTTTAGAAGCAGTTTGCATAGCAATTATTAAGTAGGTAAAATAATAATTATTGTTGAAACAGCAATGCTAATCTTTATAAAAGTTAAAAACTAAAAAAGAACAAAAAACAAACCTACTCAACTTTGGTACCCCAACAGCAAACAAAATAACACCAAACAACAAACCCCAAACGAGAAACGATTTAACGAGAAACGAATTAACGAGAAACGATTTAACAAGAAACGAATTAACCATTAATAACTCCCTTCCATATCAACAACAACAAAACCACCCCCACAATAATTCTGTAAATACCCCATACTTTAAACCCATATTTCTTCACAAAGTTTATAAAGAATTTTATGGCAATAATAGCTACAATAAAAGCCACTACATTTCCCACAGCCAATAACTTTATTTCTTCGATAGTAAAGTTACCAGCCTCTTTATAGTATTTTAATAATTTGTATCCAGTAGCCGCAAGCATAGTAGGCACTGCCAAAAAGAATGAAAACTCTGCTGCTTCGCTTCTAGTAAGCTTTTGCTGCATACCACCAATAATAGATGCAGCACTTCTACTCACGCCAGGTATCATAGCAAGGCATTGCCACATACCAATCATAAAGGCATTTACTGGTTTTATATCCACATCAGATTTTATGCGTGGCTTAGTAAAAATTTTATCTACAAACAATAATGCAATACCACCAATCAATAAGGCTATAGCCACGGTAGTAGCACTGTCCAGCATGGCATCTATTTTTTTATTAAACAAAAAACCAAATACCAATGCGGGCACTACGCCAATAATAAGCTTTGCATAAAACTGCCAACTACTAAAATTGAAAAATTTTCTCCAGTACAAAACCACCACCGCCAGAATAGCCCCAAGCTGTATAGCCACTGTAAAAAGTTTCACAAAATCTGTTTCCTGCACACCCAGCAGTCGCTCTGCTATTATCATATGCCCTGTAGATGATATGGGCAAAAACTCCGTAAGTCCTTCTACTACTGCTATTACAATCGATTCAAAAAAATTCATGAAGTGGGTTTAATAATTAAAGGATATAAAATATTCTGGCAAAAATATAGGATAGAAACTAAAATAAGATTACTAAAATAACATATCCCTTTCCACTAAAGTAAATAGAACTATGATTCAGCAAAAACTCATCCTATCTAAATTAAGGAAACACTCCTATTCAGCACACCCTCTCTCCCGCACTGCTGCGGGATGGAGAGGGAAAGGGTGAGGTGGTGAGGCAAAAAAATGCGCAGAAAGCATAACCCTCTGCGCACTGCAAACTGCAAATTGCCAACTGCTAACTGCCAACTGTCTTCGCCTTCTTCATTATCCCCACTATTTCCAGCACAAAACCAATAATAATTAGCAATGGCGCTATAGTAATACGAGTTGTACTATACACACTGTCTTTATCAAACACTTTTGGGTCAGCGCTTTTTCCGCCCGACATTAGGAAGAACCCAAGCGCAAGCACCACAAGCCCCGCTACCATCCACATATAATTTTCTTTGCCAAACAAATTATTGTCTGTCTTTACCGCCGTTTGTTTATTTTCTTTAAGCATAATTTTTTATTGAAGGTGCAATTTAAAGTTTTAATATAGGTCGTCCAATTTCAATTTCAAATATTTTATAACAGCCCTGTGCGTGCTCACAAGGTTTATCACAATACCCAATGCAATGATAGAAAGAAAAAGAAATATCATACTTCTGTTGTCTCTTAGCACTTTTATTTCGGGTCTAAAGGCTTCTATCAAATAAATAAATAAAATCAACAAACCAATTGCTAGTAATGCCGCTATAAAGCCATTAATAACAGAGCGAATATTTATTGGCTTAGCTATAAACCATCTCGTAGCACCCACCATCTGCATCGTTTTTATGAGAAAACGATTACTATACATCGCCAGCCTTATCGTATTATCTATCGAAAATATAACAAGTATAGTAAGTAAAATAGCCGCTATTAAAAATCCAATCACGAGGTTTCTAGCAAAGTCACCCACCTTAGCCACTATCTCTTGCGGAAATTTAAATTCTGCCACCAAGCCAGGGTAAAGCTCCTGTATGTGCGAAGCTATTTTGTTCAAACTATCCGATTGTACATAATTGGCTTTCACGTAATATTCAATACTCTCCGGCAGTGGATTGGCTTTTATAAACGATTTCCAAATTGTATCATTCTCCGCCTCGTATTTTTTTACAGCCATTTCTTTCGTTACATACTCCACCGATTTTGTAGATGGCAATGCTGCTATATAATTGGTAGCACTATCAATCATTTTTTTAGGAGCATCTCTGTTTAAAAAAGCCTGTACCTGTATGCTTTCTTTAAAATAATCGCCCGTTTTGCGAATATTTATAAAAAACCAGCCTACAATGCCAAATAAAAACAACACCAAAGCCACGCCAATAATGGCATATATATAACTAGGTTTCCCTCTTTTGCTCGATGCTTTTCCAAATTGCGCCATATCTAAAAGTCTATTTTTATATTTTTATAATACCGAATGCAGACAAAAATAAGGTTTTTGTGATGTTTAGTTTATTTTTGGCAATAATCAGTCGTTTGGTCTTCAAATATATTTTAAGAAAACCAATAACGCTGCATATTAATTTGTTAAAAGTTTTTTGAGAAAAATTGGGGCGTGCCCCCTTTGCCGCAAGTATGTACATTTCAAAGCATTATTATTTTTTTGGAAGCATCATAAAATTTGTGCGGCAAAGGGGTCGGGCTATACGCTATTACTCCTCGCCACAAAGCCAACACACAAGGCTTCAGCTGTGGGGTAGCCGCTGCAATCCCTCACGCTCTCACGAAATAGCAATCTTTCTTTCATTTCAAAAGGAATAGATTATAGATATTATAGCATCAATTCAAAATTAAAATTTTAAATAACAGAAGAATAAAAGAGTAAAAAAATAAAAGAACTGCATTTCTCACCCTTCTCCACCTGTG
The DNA here is from genome assembly GCA_031429575.1 of Ferruginibacter sp. GTDB lineage: Bacteria > Bacteroidota > Bacteroidia > Chitinophagales > Chitinophagaceae > Ferruginibacter. The sequence continues at coordinate 15,313 of JANOZW010000089.1, read as the reverse complement.
GAGAAGGGACGGGGATGAGGTAAACAACATCATTAATAAAAGGACTGCATTTCTCACCCTTCTCTACTTGTGGAGAAGGGACGGGGATGAGGTCAAAAAAGCATTTCTCCCCCTTCTCCCCTCGGGGAGAAGGGACGGGGATGAGGTTAAACCATGGAATACAATTTTAGAGAAATAGAAAAGAAGTGGCAAAAAAAATGGAAAGACAACAAGGTATATGAAGTACCCAACGAATCTCCAAAGCCAAAATATTATGTGTTGGATATGTTTCCGTACCCAAGTGGTGCAGGTTTACATGTAGGACATCCATTAGGCTATATTGCCAGCGATATTTATAGCAGGTACAAAAGGCTCAAAGGCTTTAATGTACTGCATCCTATGGGGTTCGATAGCTTTGGCTTACCAGCAGAGCAGTATGCATTAGAAACAGGGCAACACCCAGCTGTTACTACCGAAAAAAATATTGAAACCTTTAAAGCACAATTAGACAAAATTGGTTTTTGCTACGATTGGAGCAGAGAAGTACGCACCAGCGACCCATCTTATTACAAATGGACGCAAAAAATATTTTTAGAATTATTTAATTCCTACTTCTGCAATACACAACAAAAGGCAAGACCCATTGCAGACCTTATAGAAAAATACAAAACCAAAGGCAATAGCAATTTTACTGCGGAGCAGTGGAATGCATTTTCCAAAGCCGAGCAAGAAGCTATTTTAATGAAACGCCGCTTGGCATTTTCTTCTTTTGGCGAAGTAAATTGGTGCGAAGCATTAGGTACAGTTTTAGCAAACGATGAAGTCGTAAATGGTGTGAGCGAACGTGGTGGCCACCCTGTAATAAAAAAGAAAATGCGCCAGTGGTATTTGCGCATTACGGCCTATGCCGACAGATTGTTACAAGGCTTGGAAACAGTAAACTTCAGCGAACCAATGAAGGAAATGCAGAGGAATTGGATTGGGAGGAGTGAAGGAGCGGAGATTGTTTTCTCCCTCAACCCCTTCCCTTCTCCCCAAGGGGAGAAGGGTGGCGCCGAGACCGAAAAGAAGATTGGCAAAGAGAGTGAAAAAGAGATTGAAAAAAAGGGTGCAGCATTGGCTCCAAAATATTCTGTATCGTCGCCGATGCATTATGAATTGGCTAAGCGAAATAGAAAAGATTTTACTGATGCTGAAGATGCCTTATGGCAAGTTATAAGAGGTAGCCAACTCAGAGTAAAGTTTAGACGACAACACCCTATTGATGCATTTATTGTTGACTTTGTAAGTTTACAAGATGCATTAATTATAGAAGCCGATGGCGGTTATCATGAAAATGAAGAACAAAAATTATATGATGAAAATCGCACAAGAATTTTAAATGAAATTGGTTTTACCGTCATAAGATTTACAAACGATGAAATCCTAAAAAAAATCGAAGATGTAAAACAAAAAATAACAGCAAAATTAAAAGAACTTTCCAATTCTAAACAAACCCATACCCACAAAGAAAACTCACAAGGTAGCGAGTTACTTCCCCCTTCTCCACCCCGTGGAGAAGGGCCTGGGTTGAGGGAAGAGACGGGGTTGAGATGTTACACCACACGCCCCGATACAATTTTCGGAGTAGATTTTCTTGTACTTGCACCAGAGCATTCTTTAGTTGCACAAATAACAACGGATGCCGAAAAAGAAAAAATAGAAGAATACCTCACCTACGTAAAAAGCCGCAGCGACCGTGAGCGCATGAGTGAAGTAAAACAAATTACAGGTTGCTTTACAGGTGCGCATGCTACAAACCCTTTTAACGGAAAGCAAATACCAGTATGGATTGCAGAGTATGTGCTAGCAGGCTATGGCACAGGTGCTATTATGGCGGTACCTTGCGGCGACCAGAGAGATTTTGCCTTTGCACAGCATTTTAATATTCCCATTACAAATATTATTGGCAATGATTTTAATGGCACAGAAGCCAATGCCACCAAAGAAGCTACGCTACAAAACTCCGATTTTTTAAATGGCATGCTCATGAAAGATGCCATTGGAGTAGCCATCAATAAAATAGAAGAACTAGGCATAGGAAAAAGGAAGGTAAATTATAGAATGAGAGATGCAGGCTTTAGCCGCCAGCGTTATTGGGGCGAGCCTTTTCCTATTGTGTGGCAAGAAGAAACCGCCATTGCATTATCAGAAACAGATTTACCATTAGAACTACCTCATGCAGAAAAATATGGCCCAGGGCCAGAGGGTGAAGGGCCATTGGCAAATATGACAGATTGGGTGAACCTCACCCCCGCCTCTCCAGAGGAGAGGAGCCAAGAAAACCTCACCCCTAACCCCTCTCCAAAGGAGAGGGAACCGCTCGACCAATTAGAAGATGGAAAAGAAGAAAAAAAATATGGCTATTTAAATAGTACTGTTCAAGAGTGGAAAAATACTTTTGAGTTTGCAAAACGCAATCGTAAAAACTTAACTGAAGCAGAAGATAAAATGTGGCAGTTGGTTCGCAATAGATACATTGATAATTATAAATTTAGAAGGCAGCATCCCATTGCAGGCTTTATTCCAGATTTTGTTTGCTTAGAAAGAAAATTAATTATTGAAATTGATGGAGGTTATCACAATGAAGAAGAACAAATTATTTTTGATGAAGCCAGAGAAAATTGGTTAAAAGAATTTGGGTTTGATATTATTCGCTTCACAAACGAACAAGTTTTAGATGACATCACTAATGTAAAGAGAGCCATATCTGAAAGATTACAAGAGTTAAAAGAAAAGGCAGAGAGCTCGCCAGCTCCTCTCCCTTGGAGAGGCGGGGGTGAGGTTTCCTTGCGCCGAGAAACCTCCACCATGCCCGGCTACGCAGGTTCATCTTGGTATTTTCTCCGCTACATGGACCCACAAAACACTCAAACTTTTTGCGATAGAAAAGCCAGCGATTATTGGAACCAAGTGGACGTTTATGTAGGCGGCACCGAGCATGCCGTGGGGCATTTATTGTACAGCCGCATGTGGACAAAAGTTTTATACGACCTAGGTTATATCGGCTTTGAAGAACCATTTAAGAAATTGGTGAATCAGGGGATGATAACGGGATCTTCAAGATTTATTTGGATTATTGAATTTACTGGCTCTAAAAAAGATGAATCTAATCATCAATTTATTTCGGATCCTATGGCTGTTTCTTTTGATTTGATTGAAGATTATAAAGATGGTGGTAATATTCCTTCCAACACAATTGCAAGTCGATTAGCAAAAACTAGCAGCTACGTAAATCATATCATTGAAAACAACTTAATAACAGGATCAACTTTAACTAGAAGAAGGATAAATATTAGTTTAGTAGATGGAGTTGTGTTAGATGTAGAAAAATATAAAGTTGAAAAAATGGAATTCAATTCTATAGAATTTGTTCAAAATGAAAAAAATAAATTTGAATGCGAAGCCGAAGTGGAAAAAATGTCCAAATCAAAATACAACACCGTAAATCCTGATGACTTGTGCAACCAATACGGCGCCGATACCTTCCGCATGTACGAAATGTTCCTCGGCCCAGTAGAGCAAAGCAAACCTTGGGATACAAAGGGTATTGAGGGTGTACATCGTTTCTTAAAAAAATTATGGCGGTTGTTCTTCACGGACGTCGCCCCGTCTCCCTCTCCACTTGTGGAGAGGGGCAGGGGTGAGGTTAAATGGGTTGATGAAACCCCTACAACCGCCGAGTATAAAATCCTCCACAAAACCATTAAAAAAATAGAGCAAGACACCGAAAATTTTTCTTACAACACAGCCGTAGCAGCCTTTATGATTTCGGTAAACGAATTGGCAGATGCTAAATGTTATAAGAAAGATATTTTATCTCAAATACTTATTTTGCTTACACCTTATGCACCGCATATTGCAGAAGAGTTGTGGGCGGCGCTGGGTTGTGAAGGTTCTATTTTAGATGCAAATTATCCAACACTAAACGAATCGTATTTGGTAGAAGCTACCAAAGAATATCCTGTGTCTATAAATGGTAAAACCCGTAGTTCAATTAATTTACCTACAGAAGCTACAGAAGAAGAAGCCAAAGCAGCAGTGCTAAGCAATGAAGTTATTTTAAAATGGATGGATGGTGCAGAGGTAAAGAAATTTATTTTTGTAAAGGGAAGGATGATAAATGTGGTGGTTTAAGAATATTTCCCACAAAGGGCACAAAGCTTCACTAGGTTTTTCTTTGTGTTCCTTTGTGTCCTCTGTGGGATTTTTATTTCAAATTTTTGCTAAGCAAAATAAAACTTCCCGACTTTTTATAACCGAAAAGTTGGTAACACGATAAATCAAAAAACGCCTTCCCGTCTTTCCGGCAAAAAAAATTCTTGGCAAAAATTGAAATCCCCAAATTTTGCGAAGCAAAATAACTTACCGCCTTAATTCATTGCCGAAAAGTCGATAAGACGGTAAAACAAAAACGCCTTCCCGACTTCCCGGCAAAAATATCTTACCTTACACCAATGAACCTCAACCTCACCAGCATTCTCAAAAAACACCAACCCACTTTTCACCCTATCATCAAAATAGACAAGGAAAAAGATACCATCATCTCATTTGATTTTACAGCAGCCAACAATGAAATCACCAAAGACTTAATAGCAGACACCAAAAAATTTTCTGCATACATCAATGATAAACTACAGCAAGCCAATGCAAATTTTGGCATGGGTGGTTACAACGAAAATCGCACATTTTACAGCCGTAGCAATCTCTTTGCTGGCGAGCAAGCACGCACCATACACTTGGGTGTAGATATATGGGGCGCAGTAGGCACACCAGTGTATGCACCCATGGGCGGCATGGTACACAGCTTTGCTTACAATGATAATTTTGGAGATTATGGAGCTACCATTATTCTACAACACAATTTAGATACAACTGCATTTTATACTCTGTATGGGCATTTAACTTTAGCCAATTTAGAACAAATGCGTGTAGGAAAATTTATTACCCGAGGCGAAATATTTGCACATTTTGGCAACCCAAATGAAAACGGTGATTGGCCACCCCATCTGCATTTTCAAATTATAGAAGATATGGGTATAAAAGAAGGCGATTACCCCGGTGTATGTAGCATTAAGGAATCAAAAGTATATTTAACAAATTGCCCAGATCCTAATCTGATGCTTAATTTTTAATTGCTTTTCAAATTGCCAACTGCTCCTTGAAAATTGCCCACTGCTTTTTGCCAACTGCCCTTTGCAAATTGCCAACTGAAATCTACTTCAACGCTTTCTCCATCACATGATGCGGCACATTTACTTCTGTAAATTGATGGCCTTTTATAGCGTAACCAAATTTTCCATAAAAGCCAATAGCACTATCTCTTGCATGCATGGTCATTGTTTTAAAACCTTTGTCCCTAGCAAGATTTTCTGCAAAATTTATGATAGAAGCACCTATACCTTTTCCGTGTAGGTTTGGTGCCACAGCCATTTGGCGAAGCCTTACTGTTTCTTTATCTACTTTTACGAGCATACAACAACCCAGCATTTCGCCATCATCCATACAAGCTATTAAAATTTCATCTTTTTCTTTAGCCAATTCATCATGACTAAAAGTGAGACCTAGTGGGCGGCGCAGCACATTATCCCTAAGATTCACCATTTGTAAATATTCGTTTGTACCGTGGTCTATTTGTTTTAGTGCCATGCAAGCGTATTTTAAATGATAAGGAATAAGGAGAAATACAATATACGAAAAAAAATTATTACAAAAATGAAATTATTGTATTAAACTGATTTGTAATAAAATAAAAGAATAAAATTGGTCAATCCTTTAAATCTATTGCATAATAAAAGTTCAGTAAAGATTTTCTGCTGAGCCTAGCCCCGGTTGAAGTGAAAAGTTCGGAAAACCCTGTTGCGGGCTTTTGCCCCAACAGCGGTTTGGAGAACTTGAAACGAAAAACGAGATACAAATGTTCATTTTTTAACCGCTGCCCATGCTCCAAATCAATAAAAAATGAAACTTTAATTGTTTTGAATAATATAAAATGGTGAAAAACATATCAAAACAAATTTTATTAATTGATTGTTTTTTTGCCAAAAAGTATATTTTTGCAGCGTATTAACTAAATATTACAAACATGTCAGACATTGCTACAAAAGTAAAATCAATTATCGTTGATAAATTAGGTGTAGATGAAAAAGAAGTAACTACAGAAGCTTCTTTCACAAACGACCTAGGCGCAGATAGCTTAGACACCGTAGAACTTATCATGGAATTTGAAAAAGAATTTAATATTTCTATTCCTGATGAACAAGCTGAAACCATCACTACTGTTGGGGAAGCTGTTTCTTACCTAGAGGCTAACGCTAAGTAATTTATTTCCGTCCCGCAGTATTTGCGGGACGGATTTCTTTAACAATCACAGGCAATTTATATGGCTTTAAAACGAGTAGTAGTTACTGGCCTTGGTGCTTTAACTGCACTAGGCAAAACTGTTGAAGAATATTGGCAGGGGCTTACCGATGGTGTAAGTGGCTGCGATATGATTCAGCAATTTGATGCCTCAAAATTTAAAACTCGTTTTGCATGTGAGGTAAAAGATTTTGATCCTACTCTTTACCTTGACCGAAAGGAAGCAAGAAAAATGGATCGTTTTACACAGTTTGCCATGATAGCTGCTGATGAAGCAGTAAAAGATGCCAACATTACTACCGAAAATGCCAATGCCGATAGAGTGGGGGTAATTTTTGCCAGTGGCATTGGCGGGCTCATTACTTTTCAAGAAGAGATAATGAACTTTGCAGCCGGCGATGGCACACCTCGTTTCAACCCCTTCTTTATTCCAAAAATGATATTAGATATTGCCGCAGGGCAAATATCTATGAAGCATGGTTTTCGTGGGCCAAACTACGCTGTAGTGAGTGCATGCGCTAGCAGTACCAATGCCATTATAGATGCATTTGATAATATTAGATTGGGCAAGGCAGATATTATTGTAACAGGTGGTAGCGAAGCAGTAATAAGTGCAGCAGGCTGTGGTGGATTTAATGCCATGAAAGCCATGAGCGAAAGAAACGACGACCCTAAAACGGCTAGTCGCCCATTTGATAAAGACCGTGATGGTTTTGTAATGGGCGAAGGTGCAGGTGTATTAATATTAGAAGAACTAGAGCATGCACTTGCTCGTGGTGCAAAAATATATTGCGAAATAGCAGGTGGTGGCGCCACGGCAGATGCACACCATATTACCGCTCCTCACCCAGAAGGATTGGGTGCAAAAAATGTAATGAATGCAGCCCTTGCTGATGCAGGCATGCAACCATCGGATATTGATTATATAAACGTACATGGCACTTCTACACCGCTTGGTGATATTGCTGAAACAAAAGCCATTTTAAATGTATTTGGCGATCATGCATACAACCTAAATATTAGTGCTACCAAAAGTATGACGGGGCATTGCCTTGGCGCAGCGGGTGCATTGGAAGCATTGGCTTGTATCCTTGCTGTTACAAGAGATGTGGTACCTCCTACCATCAATCATTTTACTGACGACCCTGAGCTAGATAATAAACTTAATTTTACATTTAACAAAGCGCAACACAGAACCATAAATGCTGCACTCAGCAATACGTTTGGTTTTGGTGGGCACAATGCGAGTGTTATTGTGAAGAAATACAAAAACTAAGCCTCCCCAAACCCCTCCGAAGGAGGGGCTTAGAAGTCTGAAAGAATGCGATAGTATTTTAAAATTCTGTAGTAATTTAGATAAAAAAATCTTTTCTTTTTGTCCGAACAAAGAAGCAGCTATGGTCATCATCGTTGTGTCACTCACTTCATCGGCATACCATTTTTCATCTTTTATTATGCATTAGATTATGCACTAGATTGACAATATCATTTTATTTTTTCAAAACCTACTCTCATGCACAATCTCGTGTGTTTCTCTCCCCTTCGGAGACATTGGCGTCAAATTAAGAATGTATTTATAAATTGATAAAACCATTTATCGTAATGGGTTAGTCTCTACACAACCGCCAACGGGGCAGAAAGCCGCCGTTGGGGTTACCACAAATACTTTTATAATTTAAAGAAAGGTCGTCAAACCCTGACGGCGGTTGAAAACCCCGTCAGCGGTTTAGTTAAAAGGCTTGCTAGTATTGGTTTTAGAACGATAATTTTAAAAGTTAATTTGGCGCCAATGCCTCGGGACTATAGGCATGGCATTCATTCCAAATTCTCCAAAATCGTTCCCTGTATCTCCTTCATTTCTTCTTCAGCTACTTTTAATTTTTCTCTTGTAAAATTTAAATCATCTGCACTCTTCATAGGTACTAAATGCATGTGCGCATGTGGCACTTCTAGCCCAATTACACTTATCCCACAGCGCCTACAATCAAAAGATTTTTCTATAGCAGCGGCAATAGGTTTTGCAAATAATAATATTTCTCGCAAATAATTTTCGGGCAAGTCAAACATTTTATCAACTTCTATTTTAGGCACCACCAATACATGCCCTTTTACCAAAGGAAACACATCTAAGAAAGCTAAAAAATATTCATCTTCTTTTATTTTGTAACAAGGTATTTCACCTGCAATTATTTTTGAAAATATTGTCATAACAGAGTTGAAGGTTAAAAGTTAAAGGTTGTTTCAAACTATTTATTTTGATTCATAAAAAACCCGTTCACTAAACAAGCGAACGGGTTGTAAGTTCTGCAATTTTATTTAAATAGAAATATCCTTTACTTCAAATTTTAATACTCCAGCCGGCACAATCACTTCTGCCACCTCTCCCTTTACCTTTCCCAACAAGCCTTTACCAATGGGCGATGTTACAGATATTTTACCCGCTTTTAAATCTGCCTCGTTTTCAGAAACAATTTGGTAGGTTACCGTTTTTTTAGTGCCAAGGTTTAGCAAAGTTACTTTTGTGAGAATACTTACTCTACTGGTATCTATGGTAGCCTCATCCAATATTCTTGCTGTAGAAACCACGCCTTCTAAATAATTTATTCTAGCTTCTAGCAGGCCTTGTGCTTCTTTAGCCGCATCGTATTCTGCATTTTCTTTAAGATCACCTTTTTCTCTAGCTTCTGCAATAGCTGCACTAGCTGCAGGTCTATCTACAGATTTTAAACGATGCAAATCTATTTGCAGTTTATCAAAATTTTCTTGTGTTACATAATTAGTATCCGCCATAAAAAACATTTTAGTGTTTTACAAAAAAAAATACAACGCTCCTTTTTTGGAAGCGTTGTAGATAATACAAATATAAGGTATTTTTTCTAAAAAAAATCTTAATGGAGCTATATAAAATTATCGCTTTGTTAGGGATAGAGCTGTCAGTTTTTAGCTAGCACTTTCAAGTTTAAAAGTATATAACAAAGCTGACAATTCTTGCGATACCTTTAAAAGTACCCATTTAATCTATGTCAGTTTTAATGCCTCTAGTTTGGTTACGAGTACTTCGCTCATTTTATAAAAAGCTTCATGGCTATAACCGGCAATATGTGGGGTTATCAACACTTTTGGGTGTGCAAGTAAAAAATCCAACTGCTCTCTTTGCACAATGGTTAATGTGTCTAGTTTCTCATTTTCGAGTACATCCAATGCCACACCACTTATTTTATTGTCGCCCAAAGCATTTATCAAGGCAGTAGTGTCTATCACATTTCCCCTAGATGTATTTATGATAAAAGGTTTGTTTTGTAACGCATCAAAAAAATATTCATCTGCCATGCATTTTGTTTCGTCGCTCAGTGGTACATGAAAACTGATTACATCCGCATACCTGCATATTTGTTCCATTTCTGCTTCTCTAATAAATTTTCCACCAAAATCAGTTTTGTATTTATCATAAGCTAGCATGGTTACACCAAAAGAAGAAAGCAATTTTGCAAAAGACTCACCTGTGTTTCCATACCCAATAATGGCAATCGTTTTTCCACTTATTTCTGTAGCACGGTTTTCATCTCTTATCCATTTGCCTTCTTTTACCTCTGCAGCACTTTTTATAATATTGTTCATCATGGTAAGCAACATACCCATGGCATGCTCTGCTACTGCGTTTCTATTGCCTTCGGGGCTGCTGATGCAGGCAATATTTTTTGTTGCAGCATAATCAGTATCTATTAGCTCCATACCACTCCCAAGCCTACCAATCCATTTTAATAATGGTGCAGCATCAATAATGGTTTTGTCTATTTTTAATCTGGTGGTTACAACCAACCCTGTTACAGTAGAAAGTTTTTCTAATAATTCATCATACTTTATTTCTGGCAAATACAATACTGCTTCACTCTTTTTTTCAAAAGTTTCAATGAGGTATGGATGTACTTTAGCGGTAATTAATATCATTTTACATAAAAGCGGTAACGCTTATTTCTACGTTTACATTTTTGGGTAATCCTTTTATGGCCACCGTTTCTCTTGCAGGAAAATCAGCAGAAAAATAACTACCATACACTTCGTTTACTTCACTAAAAAACGACATATCGCTTAAAAAAATAGTTGTCTTTACAATATGCTCAAACCCTGCACCAGCTTCGCTTAGCAAAGCTCCAATATTTTTCATTACTTGTGTTGTTTCTTCTTTTAGGCTGCCTATGTGCAAATTGCCCTCAGCATCCAATGCTACCTGGCCAGATAGAAATAACATGTTTCCTGCTCTTACTGCTTGGCTGTATGGACCAATAGGTGGTGCTGCCTTATCTGATTGTATTATTATTTTGCTCATGCTAAATTATTTTTTATAACGCAAATATATCCTCTTTATAGCACGTATTTTTGCTGAAAATCATAAAATGACATTTGTTGTAATTGCTAATGATGCACAATGGGAGATTTTGAAAAATACAAACCCATCGATGGAGTGGAAAAGAGTAAATGATTTACCCATTTTTTTAGCCGAAAAAAATGCAGATGCGTATTTTAATTTGCAAACTAATAGTGCTGATGTTGATTACAGAAGTTTGAATGCTCCAGTTTTTATAAATAGTATCGTAAAAACACTTTCGGCTATACAAACAACAAAAAATGTTATTAGAATAAATGCTTGGCAAGGTTTTTTGGAGAAAGACATTTGGGAAATAGCAGGCTCAATTTCACCGCAAGTGGCGTCAATCATTAAAACATTAAACAAAAAATATATTATAGTTGATGATGAACCTGGCTTTGTAAGTGCAAGAATAATAGCCATGATAATAAATGAAGCATACTTTGCCAAAGGCGAAAATGTAAGCACGGAAGCAGAGATTGATATTGCCATGAAGTTGGGTACAAATTATCCTTATGGTCCATTTGAGTGGAGTAAAATAATTGAATTAAAAAATATTTATCAGTTATTGAAAAAATTAGCTGAAACTGACGAACGATATTTACCTGCTCCAGAAATGGAAAACGAAATGAATAAACAAGCATGAGTATTATTTTAAATATAGATACATCTTTAGAAACCGCTAGTGTTAGCATTGCAACGGAAGGCACTATTCTATCAGTACAAACAAATGCCATACAAAGAGACCATGCAGCATTTGTACATGTAGCCTTAAAGGAGTTATTAGCTAAGGGAAATTTAAATCCTTCCCAATTAGATGCTATTGGTGTAACACTTGGTCCAGGATCATACACAGGGTTACGTGTGGGCTTATCCGCTGCAAAGGGATTGTGTTATGCGTTAAATAAACCACTCATTACTGTTGGCACATTAGAGGTAATGACAAAAGATATGATGCTGCAAATGGAAAAAACAACCAGTTATTTATTTTGCCCTATGATTGATGCAAGAAGGATGGAAGTTTTTACTAGTATATATGATGAAAATTTTAATGAATTAGTAGCTCCCCATGCTATAGTGCTTACCCCGCAATCGTTTGCAGAAAATTATGACGAAAATATGTTAATATTTTTTGGCAGCGGAATGAGCAAATGGAAAGCCATTTCAAAAATTAACAATGCGCTTTTTAAAGAAAACAAAATGCTTCCTAATGCTTTGAATATGTTGACATTTCAAAAATTTGTATTATCTGATTTTGCCAATTTATCTTCCTCCATTCCGCAATATTCGAAACCTTTCTACACGCTATAGTATAATTATTTTGCATGTCTAAATGCTAAGGGTTCAATTAAATTACAAATTGATATATATTTGCACCAATCAAATTATTCAAACACTAAATCCCCCCGAAGACGAATGATTGCAACCCAAGAAAAGGTTCAACTTAAAGTTGTACCTGAATCCCCAGAAAATGCCTTAAAGGTAAACTATCACAATTTGAAAAAAGCTGCGCTTGTTTTAAGAGCACTTAATCACAAATTGAGACAGCAAATTCTTACCCTTATTGAAACAGAAGACAAAATTACCGTTACAGAAATTTATGTTCGCATGCGCTTAGAGCAATCTGTAGCATCGCAGCATCTTGCTATCTTGCGCAGAGCAGGTATTGTAAGCACACAGCGTGATGGTAAATTTATCTACTACACTGTTAACTATAAGCGTATAGATCAAATTACTGGTGTTACAGAGAGTTTAGTAGCATAGTTTTTTTAAGGTAATAAAATTATTTGCGGATGACACAATCATCCGCTTTTTTTATTTCGTAAATTTGCACTTCCAAATAAAACGAGATACATGTTCATTAAACAGATATATACCAATTGCATTAGCGAAGCAGCCTATTTTATAGAAAGCGAAGGGGAAGTGGCTATTATTGACCCACTAAGAGACATTGATGATTATTTGGCATTGGCAAAAGAAAGAAATGCTACCATTAAATATATTTTTGAAACACATTTTCACGCAGACTTTGTAAGTGGACATATAGATTTAAGCAAGGCTACTGGAGCACCCATTATTTTTGGACCAGGTGCTAAAACAACATTTACAATAGAAAATGCAAAGCACTTACAAGAATATAAATTAGGAAATGTAACTTTTCAAGTATTACACACACCGGGGCATACACTAGAAAGCGCTTGCTTTTTATTGAAAGATGAAAACGACAATCCGCATGCTATTTTTACTGGCGATACATTATTTGTAGGCGATGTAGGCAGGCCTGATTTAAGCAGTGGAGATTTGAGTAGTGAAGAGCTAGCAGATATTATGTACGAAACATTAAAGGAAAAAATTATCCCATTGCCAGATGATGTAATTGTGTATCCTGCACATGGCCCAGGTAGCAGCTGTGGAAAAAATTTAGGACCAAATACGTTTAGTACCATTGGCGAAGAAAAGAAAACCAACCATGCATTGCAACCACAGAGCAAAGAAGATTTTATTAAATCAGTAACCACTGGTTTAAACATTGCACCAGTTTATTTTGCCATCAACTCATCTATCAATCAAAAAGGATATGATAGTATTGATGAAGTAAAAACCAATGGCACAAAAGCATTGTCGCTAGAAGAATTTAAATTACTAGCTAAAGAAGATGTTATTATTTTAGACACTCGCCATGCTACCATATTTACACAAGGCTTTATACCAAACTCAATATTCATAGGGCTTGAGGGCAGGTATGCTGAATGGGCAGGTAGCCTTTTATCGTTTGATAAAAAAATAATACTGGTTACAGAACCAGGCAAAGAAGAAGAATCTGTTATAAGATTATCAAGAGTAGGATTTGATAAAATGGCTGGATATTTAGATGGTGGTTTTGAAGCATGGAAAAATGCAGGCGAAAAAATAGATATGATTGTAGATGTAGAGCCCGATGAATTGATAATGGATTTGCCACACGATCCAAATATTACCGTATTGGATGTTCGTAAAGAAGCCGAATTTGGAGATGGGCATTTAGAAGAAGCATCTAATTTGCCTTTGGCTGAAATGACGGATGTAACTTTATTGGCACAATTTGAAGAAAACGAAAATATTTACGTGCATTGTGCAGGTGGCTACAGAAGTGTAATTGCTGCCTCCATTCTTAAAAAAGAAGGCATACACAATATTAGAAATGTTGTAGGTGGCTGGGCAAAAATTAAAGAACAAGAAGGCGCTAAAATTAAGAAAGAGCCGAGTGTGTTGAATTAAATTTTAGTGCACGCTCGTTGCTGAAATAACATTTTTTATTTCACCTTCACCCTCTCCGGATTTTTTGCGATAAAACTTTTCCAGTCGTTTTTCCCCCCTACTCCTGCCAATATATTACTATCTTGGTAATGATGGCAAACGGCCACTGCCAATGCATCCGAAGCATCGTATGTTTTCTGCTCTGCTTCAAATTTTAAAATAGTCTCCAGCATTTTTAGCACTTGCAATTTATCTGCATTACCATTTCCTGTTACAGATTGTTTTACTTTTTTGGGAGAATATTCTGTAACACTCAGGCCCGCTTGCATAGCCGCAGCAATGGCCACACCTTGTGCCCTTCCTAGCTTTAACATACTCTGCACATTTTTTCCAAAGAAGGGTGCTTCAATGGCAAAGCTTGTTGGCTTATGTTCTTTTATTAAATCAATCACTCGCTGATGGATGCTTTGCAGCCGCTCATAAGCATCTTGTTTAGATGATAATTTGAGTACGCCCATATCTACCAATGAAATCGTTTTTTGCTTTACAGCTATAAGCCCGTAGCCCATTACAATCGTACCTGGATCTATACCTAAAATTATTTTTGTTGTCTTTTGCAATACGCTCGTTATTTTTACCAAAATTACTATCTGCGCAAAAGTATCAAAATATTATTCAATTGGTTTTTAGGCCCACTTATCTTTATCATTCTCTCTTGGAGTTTGTATAAACAAATAGCCCAGCAGCCAGACCTTGCCAATCGTTGGTTGCAAATAAAACAAAGCCTACATGCACCCACATTGTGGTTAGCATGCTTGCTAGTATTTGTAAATTGGGGTATAGAAGCCCGCAAATGGCAAATATTAATAAAGCCTTTAGAAAAATTTTCTATTCTCATAGCATTTAAAAGTGTGTTAGCAGGTTGCAGCATTACCATGCTCACACCAAATCGTGTGGGCGAATATGGTGGAAGAATACTATATGTAAAAGAAGAAAATCGCTTAGATGCCATACCATTAACCATTTTAGGGAGCATTAGCCAACTGTTTGTTACCATATTAATGGGCACAGCGGGGTTGTTGTATGTAAAATTTTACAGCAACAACCCACAGGTTTTTACATTTTTTCCAGCATACACTGCAGAAGTGCTGCTAGCAGTAAGTATTTGTGCTGCTATTTTTCTACTGCTTATATATCTTCGTGTAAGTTTGTTGGTAAACTTTTTAAGCAGAATACCATACTTTAAAAAATTTGTATCACACATAATATTGTTAAATACGTTTTCACGTAAACAATTGTTAAGAATTTTATTTTTATCATTTTTACGATACA
>JANOZW010000088.1:0-8529 GCA_031429575.1 Ferruginibacter sp. | reverse complement strand
GATATTGATATAGAAAAAGAAGCCGCTGCATTTATAAATGAAAAAGTATTAACCGCTGATGCCGCATTGCAAGGCGCAAGAGATATAATAGCTGAAACCGTAAATGAAGATATTACCGTAAGAGAAAAGCTACGTAGGTTTTTTGAAAAAGAAGGATTGGTAAAAAGTACCGTGATTACCGATAAAGAAACAGAAGCCATTAAGTACAAAGATTATTATGCTTTTTCTGAAAAAATTTCTACCATACCATCGCATAGAACGCTAGCCATTTTGCGTGGATTTTTAGAAGGGTTTTTAAAAGTAGCCATAGAACCGTTAGAAGAAATTGCATTAGAAATTATTGAAGATGTTTATATAAAAGGCATGAGCACTTGTAGCGAACAAATTCGCAAAGCCATTAAAGACAGCTATCGTCGTTTGTTGCAACCAAGTTTGGAGTCCGAATTTCGTACATCATTAAAATCGGCTGCAGATGAAGAAGCCATAAATGTTTTTGCAGAAAATCTTCGTCAGTTGTTATTGAGCTCGCCACTAGGTAGTAAAAAAATATTGGCCATAGACCCAGGATATAGAACTGGTTGTAAAGTAGTTTGTATAGATGAAAAAGGAGAGTTGCAAAAAACGGCTTTGATTTTTGTGCACGAAAAAAATAGGATGGATGATGCAGAGCATACCATTCGCTCTTTGGTAAAACAATACGATACGCAAGCATTTGCCATTGGTGATGGTACGGCAGGAAGAGAGACAGAACAATTTATAAAGAAGTTAAATATTGGGTTACCTGTTTATTTGGTAAACGAAGATGGTGCAAGTATTTATTCGGCATCAGAAATTGCTAGGCAGGAATTTCCTGACCAAGATATTACGATAAGAGGCGCTGTGAGCATAGGCCGTAGGCTGATGGATCCCTTGGCAGAGTTGGTAAAAATAGATCCAAAAAGTATTGGGGTAGGGCAGTATCAACATGATGTAAACCAACCAAGACTTAAAGAAAAACTAGATCAAACGGTGGTGAGTTGTGTGAATGTTGTTGGTGTAAATTTAAATACAGCCAGTAAACATTTGCTTAGTTATGTGAGTGGTATTGGGAGTACGATTGCAGAAAATATTGTAACTTATAGGAAACAAGAAGGGAAATTTACAAGCCGTAAACAATTGCTAAAAGTACCTCGCCTTGGTGGAAAAGCGTATGAGCAATGCGCTGGTTTCTTACGCATACCAGGTGCACATGATGTGCTTGATGCAAGTGCAGTACACCCAGAGGCATATGCACTCGTGCAACAAATGGCAAAAGATATTAATGCAGATGTGAACACATTAATTGGTAATGAAACATTACTCACTACGATTGACAAAAAGAAATATATCAACGAAAGTTTTGGAGCGCATACGATAAATGATATTATAAATGAATTGAAGAAGCCAGGCCTTGACCCAAGAAGTGAGGTGCAAATTTTTGAGTTTGCACAAATATTTGGAATAGAAGATGTGCATGTAGGAATGGAAGTGCCAGGTATTGTTACAAACCTTACTCGTTTTGGTGCTTTTGTTGACATTGGTGTAAAGCAAGATGGCCTTGTACATGTATCGGAAATTGCACATAAGTACATACAAGACCCAAGCGAAGTGCTAAAACTAAACCAACACGTAAAAGTAAAAGTGATGGAAGTAGATGTGGCTCGTAAGAGGATAGCATTGTCTATAAAACAGACAGAAGCTGCGCCTGCGCAGCCACAACAGCTTAGACCAAAGCAATTATTTAAGCCAGCTATAAAAGAAGAAAAGCCCGCTGAGACTATGTTTGATGCATTAGCAGCTTTGAAAAATAAATTTAGATAAAATATTTTCAAAAAAGTTTTGCTAGGAAAAATTTATCCCTATCTTTGCAATCCCAAAATGAAAAAGGGAGTTTAGCTCAGTTGGTTTAGAGCATCTGCCTTACAAGCAGAGGGTCACAGGTTCGACTCCTGTAACTCCCACAAAGCCTCATAGAAATGTGAGGTTTTTTTGTGTCAACGAGTTAATCTCATTTAGTTTAGCGCATCCCGATATTCAATCGGGAGGGTTTCAGGCTCGATCCCGAAATTTCGGGATAACTCCCACAAAGCCTCACATTTCTATGAGGCTTTGTGGTGTCAAATAGTTTAGCTCAGTTGTTTAGGAGTAAACCGTTTTATTATTAGTAATGGGTCAAACTTGAAGATAATATCGGCATAAATTGATGACTTTAATGTTGATTTTTAGTTTAAAAAACGGACTCTAATTTCATGATAAAATCATTCCATCTTTATCCACCCAAACACTCACTGAACCCGGCATAACCTTGCATTCAATCCAACCCTCTTCCGATACTATTATTTCTTCCTCTTGTTTTTTTAGGATATCCACAAAAGTTTTACCTGCGTATTTTTTCCCCATTTCCATGTTTTTAGCATTGGCATCAGCATTGGATATTATTACAGCGCAACCACTGTTTTCATCATCACCTTCTCTCGTCCAGCCGATACAATTTTTATCATCAAAATAATCTCTTTGTACTCCATATGCATAGTGCCTTCTTACTTTTAGAAGCATTTCAAGTTCTTCAATTTTGTCTAAAAATATTTCATGCTCATTTCCATCTTCTTTTGAGTCTTTATAATTTGCACCAAAAAGATCTGGATAAAATATACATGGATAACCGTCTTGCCGTAATAATATTAATGCATACGCAATCGGCTTAAACCATTTTCCTACTGGCGCTTCAAGTGCTTGTAACGGTTGCGTGTCATGGTTATCAACCAAGGTAACAGATTTTTCAGGAAGAGCTTGGGTTAAAGTCTCATTAAAAATATTTCGTAAGTCATACTCACTTCCTTCTTTTGAAGCAATGTGAAAATTATTTTGTAACGCTGAATCAAATAAACTCATTTTACCTTCTGTAGCTTCTATATAACGCAACAAAAGTGGAAGAAGACCTGGTGCCCAATATTCTCCTACTGCAAAAATTTCTTTGCCAGATTTTTCTCTTAAATGATGCAGCCATTCATTGTAAAATTTTGGAGAAATATGTTTTACTGCATCTAGTCTTACTGCGTCAAAAGGAATTTCTTCCATGTGCCACATTATCCAACGATTCAATTCATCTCTTACAGCAGGATTTCTAAATTCAATATCATTAAACATTAAATAGTCGTAATTTCCTTTTTCAATATCTATCATTTCTTCCCAATCATCTCCCCATTCGTTTTGTATGTTGAAAATAGCTGTTTCTTCTTTCAAATTATTATAATCTACACCAGTAAAACATTGATGTGTCCATACAAATTCTGAATATTTCCCTCCTCTGCTGGGAAAAGTAAATTTTGTAAATGCTTCAATTTCTTCTGGCTCAGAAATGATTTTGTTTCTATCTTCACTATCAACCCTTGTAGCCATAAATTTCTCCGTTTCATCACCACCACCTTTATGATTTAAAACAACATCAATAATAGCCTCAATATTATTTTTTTGTAGTGACAACACAGCATTTTTATATTCTTCTTTACTACCATACTTTGTTTTTATAGATTCTTTTTGATAAAATTCACCTAAGTCGTACAAGTCATACACATCATATCCTACACTATAACTACCGGCAGCAGCTTTGTATGCAGGGGGCAGCCATGCCGCTGTAATGCCTATAGATGCTAACCATTCGGCTTTTTCATTTAACTCATTCCATAATGTACCTTCACCTTCTGTATACCAGTGAAAATATTGAATCATTGTTTTGTTCATAAAATTAATTATATGATTGTACATTTAATTTTTTGTATTCATTTCAGGGGTTAACAATTCAGAAAAACCAATATTTTTATAGCCTTCCAGTAATTTCATTAGTATTTTTTCTGTTACCGTTAATCCAGCTTTATCATCATCTTCTTCAATTTTATTTAATTGCTTTAAATAATTTTTTAGTTTGTCTTGCTCATACATATCAATGATAGCTGGGTGTACATAATATTTTTTGCAAACGGTTTTAGTATTGCCTAATTTCATGCTTACTTCTTCAAGTGCTTTTGCTACATTGCTTTTTCTTTCTTTTTCATCAATGGCTTCTTCCATGGCAGCAAAGGAATGTAAAATGTTTAATGAGCCTGCCAAAGTGCGAAAATCTTTGGCTGAAAAATTACCACCTGTTGCTTCTTTAATGTAATGATTCACCATCCCGCTGTCAATTTTTTTTCGTTCTCCATTATCATCGTAATATTGAAAAAGTTCTTTCCCAGGTATATCCCTACAATCCTTTACTGCTTTTGCTAATTTTTTATTTTTTAATGCTATATCATGCTGTACACTTTTCTTTCCTTTAAAAGAAAAATTTATTGTGTCGCCTTTTATTTCCACATGCCTATCCTTTAAAGTACTCAATCCAAAAGAGCCATTTTCTTTTTCATAACTTTCGTTGCCAATTCTTATGTAGGTTCTTTCCATTAAGCTTATTACTGTTGCCAATACTTTTCTTTCGCCAATATCTTTGATGGACATATCTTTTTCAAGTTGTAACCTTAATAGTGGAATTACTTTTCCAAATTTTAGTAAGTGATGAAATTTTGTTTCGCTTCTCAAATAATTCCAAAGCGCATGATAGCGATATTGTTTTCTTTGGCGAGCATCAAAACCGGTTGCTTGCAAATGACCATTTTCCATATGAGAAATCCATACGTTTTCCCAAGCAGGAGGAATGGCTAATTTATTTATCCTACTTATAATTTCTTTATCTTTTACAATTGTCATTTTAAATCGATATGAAAATCCTTTGCCTTTTTTAAGTCTTTCTATACCATCACATGTATCATTTATATAAACTAAGTTGGCTGCTTCTGCGGTAAGTGCAGGCTGTTCATGTATCTTTAAATATTTTTTATGAGATAATTTTTTCAGTTCCATACTCTTTATTGTTAGCGATTAAATTTAAAAATTCCCAAATGATCATTTTTCTTTCGGGTAATAATATCACGTATTATTTCTCCAGCTATAGAACTAAACGTAATACCATTGCCCCCAAAGCCCAATGCAAAATAAATACCTGGTTTACTTTTATGTTCTCCTATATACGGCAATCCATCTTTTGTTCCAGCAAAAGTACCAGCCCAACTAAAATCTGTTTTAAAAGGAATGGAAGGGAAGAGGGTTGCAAAAGATTCTTCTAGAGCTTTTACTTTTTCCGATAGTTTTTTATCCCTTGCAGTAGCACTGGTGTAAGGAATATCTTTACCACCAATTAATATTCGCTTATCTTTTGTGGTTCTAATGTATAAATAGGGGTCAGCAGTTTCCCATATCAAGGAATTTTTATACCAAAGATTTTTTTCGAGTATTGGTTCGCTTACGATTGCATAAGTTGCATGTAGCTTGGTAACTTTTTCAGGTAAGTAAGTTTCAGATTCGTACCCACAAGCTATTACTACATTTTTACAATTAATTTTACAGCCATTTTCAGTACTTAATTCAAAACCAGTTTTTGTTTTATTTATTTTTTCAATTGTTGTTTTATCAAATACTTTTGTATTGAAATGGTTGGTGCAATATTTTAAAACATTATGGGTAAATTTATAAGCATCTATTTCTGCACCATCCTTGCACAAGATAGCTGCTGGTTTACTAAAGCCATATTTATTTGTTACTTGTTGTTCATTTAACCATTGTACTTCAAAGCCGTATTTTTTTCTAGCGTCATATTCTTTCATTAGTTTTTCTACATGATTAATTTGTGAGGCGTATTGTAAACTAGGTTTGTTAATAAACTCCGCTTCAGGCGCAGCTATAGTACAAATTTTTTCAATTTTTGAAATGGCATCTAAGCAAAGTTTATAACTTTCTACTGCATTGTTTTCACCTACTTTTTCAATTAACTCGTGTAAGGGCACATCTATTTCATATTGTAATAATGCGGTGCTAGCAGAAGTACTACCTGTGCCTGCATGTCGTTTGTCGATGATGATTGTTTTAATGCCAGCTTTACCCAAATACCATGCTACCATCGCTCCAGATATTCCTGCGCCAATAATGGCTACATTGCATTTTTCATTTTCATGCATAGAAGGATAACTATTTATTATTCCGTTTTTGAGGAGCCAATAGGGGAATTTTGAATGTAAATCCATCTGGAATAGTTTATAAATTTTTAACTAAAAAGAACAAGAAAAATTTCCTTAAATAGAAATTGTTTTATTGTAGATGGTAAAGTTGAATCAATAAACATTAGCAGGTGTTACACAATATGAGTAAAAACTTACAGTATTTACGGGAAGGGCTTTCATGCTTGTAAAATTTATTAAACAAAAAAGTAAAACTATTTCTTGTAGCACATTATTTTTATCATTACATACTCGGTAATATTTTTGTACTTAAAATAATAGGGTCATTTTTATTAGTAATTCTTTTTCATTTTTTTAGATATTGTTCTTACGATTACTGCAACAAAATATAAATACGAAAAATAAAGCGTACTTTAAAAAAAAGTAATAAATTTATCTTCAATAAATAAATGCTAATTCTCTAAACTAATATAGTATGCATCAAAACTATTTGAAGTCTGCCATTGCTCAATTTGAATACTACAAAGCATTATCAGAAAAAACATTCATACAGCTAAATGACGAACAACTTCTTTGGCAATACAATAAAGAAAGCAATAGCATAGCCATTATTGTAAAACATATGGTTGGGAATATGGTAAGCCGTTGGACAAATTTTTTAACGACAGATGGTGAGAAGGAGTGGAGGAATAGAGAAACTGAATTTGAAAATGATATTAAAAATAGAGAGGAATTTCTTGCATTATGGGACAAAGGGTGGAAATGTTTATTTGATGCATTGACTTTGTTAACCGAAGATGATTTTGATAAAGAAATATTTATTCGTAACCAAGGTCATACTGTTACAGAAGCAATAAATAGGCAACTAGCGCATTATCCTTACCATGTTGGACAAATCGTTTTTATTGGTAAAATGCTTTGTGATAATAAATGGAACTCGCTTTCCATACCAAGGGGCAATTCAAAAATGTATAATGAAGAAAAATTTGCAAAGCCAAAACATACAGCGCATTTTACTAATGAATATATTGATAAGGGAAAATAAAATGCGTATTGGTTTTCTGGGTATCGACTTGTTAGAGAAATATTTTTTCTCTAATCCTCTAAATCTCTATGTTATTTTATTTATCGTACCTTATTATAAACTTATTCAAATTAGGTTTAAATTTTCTTTCTCTTGTAAGTTCATAATCATAAATAGCTTTTCCTAGGTTTTTCATAAATGGAAATCCAACAGTATTGTATTCATATTTATCATCGTTAAACGTTTCATCTTTATTTACATGTATGGTGGCAGTTAGTGCAAACTCAATATTTTTCTCAAAATCTACGATGTAAGTTACATCCGTTAAAAAACCATACGCATTACCAACTTTATTAAATATTCTAATATCTTTTGGTATAGCGCCTTTTTCAGAACCATACATTAAGAACTTACAATACGCATCATAATATTCCGCTGTATCATATTTCGGAAATGTACTCTCCGTGGGCATTTGAGACATGTATTTCAATAAAAAATTGTAATCAGCTTTTGTTAAGTTAAATCTTTTATTTGAAGGATACGCTTCAGGGAAAATTACTTTTAACAGCATGTCATGTAAGTCGTCTAAGTATAATCTATTTTTTATGGAAAAATCAAATGGCTGGTTGATGAGTGAATCATTTTTGTAATATGCTTTTCCTAAAAAATCTTTTCTTTTTATATAGTTGAGTTTACTTACTTGCGCTGGCTGGTTATAGATTAATGTATTGTTTTTATCTACAAACCGTATTGGGTTTGTATGCCTGTTCACATCTTCAGGATAAGATACACCAAGCCTGTGTAAAATTTGTGCATCTTTATAACCAAGCTTTACTAAATTTTTATTTAAGTATTCTTGTCCTAAAAATTCGTACAACCTATTATTGGCTTCATTATCGCTCACCATAAAAACTTTTTTTATGTAGTGTGCTAAGCTTGCATTGTAATCTTCTGCAGTGGAATCGTTGGTTATTGCATATTGTTTTAAGCAAGCACTATCTGTGAGCATGGTAGTTTCTTTGTCTAAACCTTTAATGTTTAGTTCATTCAATTTTTGCAAAGCTAAAAATGCGACTGGCATTTTTGCTGTACTAGCTGGATAAAAATATATATTGTGGTTTACATTATACGTATGTGTTTTAAAAGAAGGTTTGTTTTTTGCATCTCTATTTATTTCTGTATATACAATTTGAATACGATGCGCATCCTTATTTGCAAGCACATCTTTAAAAGCTGGATTACTCTTTAATAGTTTTTCTAAAAAATCATCCACTTTTTTGGTAGTTGCATTTTGAGCCATCGTTAATTGTATAAAAAAGGTAAAAAGTAGTGTAATGAGCAATCGCATATGTTTATCTTTTACCAAATATAAAGCGATTCGTATTTTGTTGTTAAATAAATTATGGTTGATTTATCAAAATGTGTATTATTTTTGTATTTTAT
>JANOZW010000087.1:0-1617 GCA_031429575.1 Ferruginibacter sp. | reverse complement strand
ATAGATCAAACCCCATAACATTAACATTTTATTTTTTCTACCCAAAAACAATGCACAAATAAAAAAATTAGTATAAAAAATTAAAATCATTGCCAATGTAGCTAAGCCAATATCAATATAGGCCTCATTATATGCAAGACCATTAGCTGCCAAGTTTATAGCACAAAAAACTGCCAATAAGATTAGCCATACCAGCAGGTTTTGCTTTACAAATTTTTTATCCTCCCAAAAATTTAATAATATCTTTTTCGTATTGTTCATTTTACTATTTATTATCTTCCAAAAAGTTTAACACGAGCTCATTAAATGCTTTGGAATTTTGTTGAGGAAAATAATGTGTTTCTTTTGCTGCAATATAAAGCTTACTTGCGTTAATATTGGCAGCTATGCCTTTTGTATGCAGTTCTAATATATCATCTTTTTCTCCTGCCACAACCAATACGGGGCACTGTATATTTTTCAAATCTTCAAAACGATACTTTGGCTCTTCTAGCAACATTCTTAATAAACGTACGCTATTTTTATTATCATACGAAGTGTCTTTTTGCCAAAGTTTAATGCCGTCTTTTACATTCTTTAGCATGGCAGGCTCTATTACATCTTTTTCATTTATAAAAATATTTGCACCCATTGTTATTAGTTTTTTTACTTTTTTAGGATATTTCATCGCCATTATCAAGGCTGTATTTCCACCGTCACTCCAGCCTACAATGTTTGCGCTATCTATTTTCAATTCGTTTAGCAAGGCATTCATATCTGCTGCAAACAAATCGTATGTATATCGTTTACCATTTTCGCCAGATTTTCCTTGCCCACGAGTATCTACAACTATTACTTTATATTTTTTTGCAAACACATTTACTTGTGCCCTAAATGCAGCAATGGATTGTTGATTACCATGCATCAATAATAAAGGCTGTCCTTCTCCATAAATTTCGTAATAAATTTTCACTCCATTTACGGTAGCATATTTCCCTACATTGTCATTATCGCCTAAGCCATTTTCTTTTTCTACTTTAGAGCCATCAAGCACAAGCGCATGCCTACCAGCAAAAACATTGCTATCTGTTTTTTTGGTAATAAATCCTTTGGGTAATACAAGAACAGTCCAACTTTTTTTAAATTCTATGCTATCGGTTTCAAAATCATTATCCACAATAGGAATATCTGTTGCTTTATTTTTTGCCAGCTGTATTGTTAATTTAAAATTGTCATACGAATACACGCCTCTACCATCAAACAATCCTCCAACAATCATTGTAGTAGCGCTATCATCAATCTTATCGATAATGGTATATTTTTTCCATTCATTTAATCTAATGGCATTGTTTGAATAAAGCTCTGCGCCAATGGCTTTACCTTTTAAAACCCTTACCCATAAGCTTCCGCCGTTTTTTCTATCTGTATCTATCAGTTTGGCTTTTACATACGCTTGCAGTGTAAATTTTTTGCCTCTATACATGCTTACATCTATCTTTTGCCCAAACATGCCCGATGCTTGTGCTTCTGCAAAATGAGGTACTAAGGCACAGCATAAAATAATTGATAGTATTTGTTTCATAATTGTAGTTTTTAGACATTAAAAGTAGAAAACGAATACCGCCTAATTAAAGCCGT
>JANOZW010000086.1:0-2642 GCA_031429575.1 Ferruginibacter sp. | reverse complement strand
TGGGTGTATTTGGTCCTTCTTCTTTTGGTGTTACCATTCCCATAGCCGTTGTCAGGCTCATAGTGGTAGTAAATACAAAAAATGTAATTAATAAAAACCCTAAATCCACCATTGGAGTAAGATCTACTTTGGTGCTTTTTTTAATGCAGCGTTTGCCGACTTTGTTGCTGTTGGTTGTGGTTATCTCTGCCATAGTTGTAGGTTTTATTGTAAGATGATAAATTACAACATTTCCATAAAACACGCCTCTTCTCCTCACCCTTACCCTCTCCACTTCGTGGTGAGGGAGTGCTCGAAGATTGAGTAATAGATTAAGTAGAAGATAAAGTAAGGAATAAAGTAAGGGACAATTAGGAGATTAAGTAGAATAAAAATAGTTTTTCTTCTACTTAATCTCTTACTTTTTCTCCCTAGTTTCTTCCCCGCTTCGGGGGGAAATAGGGGGGGCTTTTCGGGGGAGATATAGGGAACTTTTACCATTCATGAATAATTTTCTACCATCCATCCTAATCCACCTTTAACAATATTTAACAACTTTATATCTTTGACATATCAAACTAAAACGAGCAACTGCTCCAACAATATGAATGCTTTTATAGCTGCCAAATTATTTACTTTTCGCCAAAGAGTAAAGCCCCCTTCCATAAATTAAAATATGCTTGAGGTATGATAAACCTTAGGATTCTTAGCACTTTCGTGCATTTTACAATTACACATTTGTAACAATTTCTATTTCGTTTAGAAACCATTTGCAACGAATTAAAAATATGTCAGCCTGAGCTTGTCGAAGGCGATGCCATTTATAAAAGTAGCTTCGATTTAAACTCACCCTACTTCGACAAACTCAGTCTGACATCAAAATAATTTAAACTTTTTTCAATCACAACAAAACCTAAACAACCATGAACTATCAAGAATTATTTACAAACTATTGGTGGGTACTCCTACTAATTACATCAATCGTTTTTTACAAATTTATTTTACGAGTTTTCTTCGGAATGGTCATTGTACCAGAAGATAAGCTCGGCCTTGTAAACAAAAAATTCGTACTCTTTGGTGCAAACAAATCATTGCCCGATGGTAGAATTATTGCAACAAAAGGCGAAGCAGGGTTTCAAGCAAAAACACTAGCACCAGGTTTATATTGGGGCATGTGGCCTTGGCAATACGGTGTAGATATGCAATCTTTTGCTGTAATACCAGAAGGTAAAATCGGATTAATTTTAGCAAACGATGGCGCTGAAATACCTACCGGTGCTATACTCGGGCGCAAAATTGATAGCGACAACTTTCAAGATGCACAAAAGTTTTTAGACAACGGTGGACAAAAAGGTAGACAAACTGCCTACATCACCGCAGGTACCTATCGTATCAATAACTATGCATTTACCATTACCATTGCCGACATGATTATCATTCACGAAAACATGGTAGGCATTGTAACATCGCTTGATGGACACCCTATTGAGAGTGGACAAATAGCAGGTAAGTACATTGATGGACACAACAACTTCCAAGACTTTGATACATTTTTAAAGCATGATGGTAACAGAGGTTTGCAACCATCTATTATTTTGGCAGGTAGTTACAACATCAATCCATGGGCTATACAAATTGAAGAAGTACCGATGACAGATGTGCCTATTGGTTATGTAGGTGTAGTAATTTCTTACATTGGCGAAGACGGCAAAGACTTAACAGGCGAGAGTTTCAAGCATGGTAACATTGTAAGCAAAGGCAACAGAGGTGTGTGGATGGAGCCTTATGGCCCAGGTAAATATCCTTTCAATAAATACATTATGAAAGTAGAATTGGTACCTACAACAAACTTGGTTTTGAATTGGGCAAACACTAGAAGCGAGAGTCATCAGCTAGATAAAAATTTGAGTACAATCACGGTTCGTAGCCAAGATGGTTTCCCATTTAATTTAGATGTATCACAAATCATACACATACCTGCAACTGAAGCACCTAAAGTAATTGCACGATTTGGCAGCATGAATAATTTGGTAAGCCAAGTGCTAGAACCCACTATTGGCAACTATTTCCGCAACTCTGCGCAAGATAGCGATGTGATAGCTTTCCTTAGCACACGTAAAGAAAGACAACAAGCTGCAAAGGATAATATGAAAGAAGTGTTGGATGAATACAACGTAAATGCGGTGGATACTTTGATAGGTGATATCGTTCCGCCAGAGAGTTTGATGAAAACTTTAACCGATAGAAAGATAGCACAAGAAGAAGAAAAAACATACAGCACACAACGCATGGCGCAAGAAAAACGCCAGGGTATGGAAAAGGAAACCGCTATTGCAGACATGCAAAAAGAAATAGTAAAAGCACAACAAAGTGTGGAGATTGCACAACGTACTGCCGATGCTACCATTAAAAAAGCCGAGGGTGATGCAAGCAGTTTAAAACTGCAAGTAGATGCCGAAGCGCAAGCAACAAAGATGCGTGCAAATGCAGAAGCAGAAGCTACCAAAGCAAGAGCAGGTGCACAAGCGGAAGCCACCAAACTTAATGCTAGTGCAGATGCAGAGCGTATAAGTAAAACAGGTTTGGCAGAAGCGGAAAAAATAATGGCAATAGGTAAAAGCACCGCAGAGGCTTACGAACTACAGGTAAAAGCCATGGGTGGC
>JANOZW010000085.1:0-8780 GCA_031429575.1 Ferruginibacter sp. | reverse complement strand
TAATAATAAACCCAAAATAATATAGCAGCTTTTAAGGTATTTTTCATTTCATAAAATTCAGTAATTTCCTCTAAAAAAAATATTTTAATATAGAAATAGGGTTTCTATGCACCAATAACTTGTTTTTAAGTACAAATAGATTTTTTTATATGCAGCGTAATGAAGTATCTCAGTTTTATTCTATTTTTACATTCGGAATAATTTTACCTTATATGGAATTAATTATGTATTTGCAGTGTGTTTTTAAAAATGAATGAATCATAAAATCTTTACATTTAATAAAGAATTAAATATGCAATAATAGGTATTTATAAATCTGTCTATATTTTCGTACTTAAAGATTGCACTATATTATTACTTTCAAAATAACCATACAACATAAATGGCTTTTTTAATTTTAATATATGTAAATAAAGCTTTAAATGATTTATGCCCAGTGTTTGTCATAATAATTTCAGGAGCAATACCTCTTAAATACATATTTATTGCGAATGACCTTCTACAAACATGAGAGGAGAGGAGCCCATATTTTTTATGATTATCTTCTTCGATATTATTTCCAATTTTATGTGAGATGGCTATATAGTAATGCAAGACAGCTAAATCTCCAATCTTTTTTATCTTTTTATAAAAATCGTTCATATACATTTTTGGTAATTCGTGTTCATATTTTTCAACTACAGTTTTTGCCAAATGTATAAGTGCTATTTCTACTTTTTCATTTACTTTTCACTATGTTTTTACAAAAGCCGCTTATACATTATTACCCACAACTATTTATTTAAAATGATAGGCTTTTAAAGAATGGATATCAGAATATCGTAAGACAGTATAACATACAAAAACAAGCAAATCTCTTGCGGTAATAAGTTCAGGGTTTTCTACTAAATTAAAATTTCAAATCAAATTGATTTCAGCCTTGGTTAAATAAATATTGTCAACCAACTAATTTTTCTTTTTAAAAGACGAAATGTTTATTATGGACAAATTGTCTTTTAGTTTGCTATCATTATACCATACCTTAAGGTTTTTTATTTGTTTACCTATGCTATTTAATTTTAAACCAATTTTTTTATCGGGCTTCTCAGCTTTATAAGTTATGTAATAAATAATTTTTTCATAAAAAATATCGGGTGTGCTGAATGATAAAGGTCTTTTCCAATATTTTTCAAAAGCCAATAAATGTTTTCTTAACGATTTATAATCTCTAATACAATATTTAGAAACGTTGGCAATATCTTCTCTTTCTTGAATAAATTTATTGAGTGATTCAAAGAAGTTTCTATGTTTATTGTTTTTCAGAAAATATTGCTCTGTAATTTTAAGTCGATGTATTAAGTATTCACAAGTTGGTTCAATATAATTTTTCTTTGCAAATTGTAGTATGTTAGAAATTTTATTCTTTTTTCAAAATGGGATAGGTTTAGCCGCAATGCCGGAGATGCTTACCAGATGATTAATACATTACGAAAATTAGAAGTAGAACCTCAAGCTATTGAACAGCCACTAGATTTGGCTGTGACTGAAAACAAATTGATGTTGGCATTTTATTTGGCAGCACCCGAAGTAGAAAATGATCGTAGGGCATTAAATGTTTTGATGTGGATGAGGAAAGACAAAAAAGAAGGACGGTACATGGGGCCTGTACCAATAGGATATGCAAATAAAATTACAGACGATGGTAAAAAGTTTATTGCTTTAAAAGAACCAGAGTAAGCAATAAGAAAATGGGCATCTAAAACAATAGCTCAGGGGCAATTAAATGTTGAACAAATAATGAAAGTGACTTTTAAAAAAGATATTATATGTTTTAAGGCTAACTTTTGGCATTTATTACGAAACCCTTTGTACTGTGGTCGTATTTATCTCAGTGGCTACAAAGATGAAGTATCAAGCCACGTTCTTGGTAAACACCAAGCAATAATTTCGGAGGCATTATTTTATGATTTGCAGGATTATTTGAATGGTAAGAAAAAAATGTATAGCACTAAAGTAGGAGGGATGGATATTTTACAGTTAAGGGGACATCTAATTTGTCCTAAGTGTGGCAAGATACTAACCGGAAGTGCTTCAAAAGGAAGAAGTGGAAAATATTATTATTATCATTGTATCTCATATTGTGGAGCAAGATTTAAAGCAGAAAATGCAAATGATTTATTCTCGAAAGAACTTAAAAAATTTGTACCTAAACCGGGCATGACCGAGGTTTACAAATTGGTAATACAGGAAGAATTTAAGGCAAAAACAAAATCTCAAAGAGTAGATGTGAAGCTAGTAAAGGAAGCCTTGGAAAAAGCTAGTAATGAACTTGCCAATGCCCGTAGATTGCTTTTAGCAAACGAAATAGAGCCTTCGGAATACAGGTTGATAAAATCTGACTATGAAAAGAAAATAACTGGTTTGGAATCAAAATTGATGGGGCTTTCAAAAGAAAGTAATAACATAGAACCCTTACTGAATAAAGCTATAGCCACACTTACATCTCTCGATAAATTATATGAAAATGCTAATAATGAAAACAAGAGAGAAATAATTGGTTCGATATATCCCGAAAAACTCACTTTTGACGGATTCCGTTATCGAACCGCCCGAATAAATGAAGCCGTTAGGCTAATATACAGCATGGATAAAGGTTTCAGCGAAAATAAAATTGGACAAACCGAAGCAATTCTCGATTTGTCCAATACAGTGACCTGGATTGGATTCGAACCAATGACCCTCAGCTTAGAAGGCTGATGCTCTATCCAGCTGAGCTACCAAGTCTTATTTTCTAATTTGGGCTGCAAATATAGGAGAATATTTTACAGGTTATGAAAAAATATGCTTTTAAATTTTATTACAATAGTTGGGTTTTGAAAATATAAACTTTAAAAAACATTGATTTTCATGCAGCATTACTTTTATTATTGATATCTTACGGATAATATTTTACATAAACTTTAAATAAAATTTATAGAATTGTTAAAAATTCTTGATTTGTACGGATTAAGATATTACATTTGCTACTTAGCACAATGCCCGAAATTGATATTATAGAGTAGGGATATTATAGTGAGATAACCTTTTAAATTAAAAATTAGCATTTATGAAACAAAAACTTACGTTGTTATTTTCATTTTTGGTGGTAGCCACCCTCGCTTCTGCGCAAATGATGGACAGCAAATATTCTTCTGCAAAAAAAGGTAGCCTTGTTGGCATTCATTTTAACGCATTAGATTTAGCTACAGCTGTAACCCTTAAAAGTTCAGCAGGTACTAGAACATTTAGTAAAATTCAAGATATGGATTATGGATTTGGCGTATCATACTGGAAAGGTTTAACAAATACAATCGATTTATCTGTGAAAGCAAATTTGCTATTTCATGATTACAGTACAATTGACAGATTATCTCCTGTTTCAAGTTCAAAAACAACTATAGGAACCGAGTTAGAGCCTGCTTTAAATTTTAGACCATATGGTGATAATGCGCTTATTTCTCCTTTTTTAACTGCTGGTGTTGGAGCTGGATATTATACTGGTAAATTTGGAGCATACGTTCCTGCAGGTGTTGGTGCTCAATTTAATTTTAATAGTATTAGTTATATTTTGGTACAAGCACAATATCGTTTTGCACTTACTAAAGACGTTATTAAAGATAATCTTTTTTATTCACTAGGTTTTGCTCAAAATATTTCTAGAGAAAAACCAGCAAAGATTGTTCCTCCCGCACCGCCTGTGGTGTTAGATCTTGATGGCGATGGTGTATTAGATGCAGATGACAAATGTCCTGATGTAGCCGGTACAGCTGCTTTACAAGGTTGTCCCGATAAAGATGGTGACGGAATTGGTGATGCTGAAGACAAATGTCCAGATGTGGCTGGTCTTGCAAAATACCAAGGTTGTCCAATACCTGATACGGATGGTGATGGTGTGAATGATGAAGATGATAAATGCCCTACTGTAAAAGGCTTAGCTCGTTATCAAGGTTGCCCAATACCAGATACAGACGGTGATGGTGTAAATGATGAAGATGATAAATGTATTGATCGTAAAGGTCCGGCAAGTAACCAAGGTTGTCCAGAAATTGACAAAGCAGTAATTGAAAAAATTAATTATGCGGCTAAGAATGTTTTCTTTGCAACAGGAAGTTTCAAGTTATTGCCTAAATCTTTTAAAGCCTTAAACGAAGTAGCCGCATTATTAAAATCTGATGAAACATTAATGATAGACGTTGACGGTCATACAGATGCTCAAGGAGATGATGCTAAAAACCAAACATTATCTGATAATCGTGCAAAAGCAGTCAAAGATTATTTAGTATCTAAAGGTATTGCTGAAGATCGTTTAAAATCTACCGGTTATGGTGAAACTAAACCTGTGGCTGACAATACAAGTGCAGCAGGTCGTGCTAAAAACAGAAGGACTGAATTAGCTGTTAGAAATTTCTAATCTAATTTTTAAGATATGTAAAACCCCATTCATTTTTGTTTGGGGTTTTTCTTTGTTTACTACACAAAAAAGACCCCGCACTTTTATGCAGGGTAATAACAAAGTATGACACTATGTAAGTTTTTTAACTA
Organism: Ferruginibacter sp.; assembly: GCA_031429575.1. Classification (GTDB taxonomy): domain Bacteria; phylum Bacteroidota; class Bacteroidia; order Chitinophagales; family Chitinophagaceae; genus Ferruginibacter. The sequence continues at coordinate 4,220 of JANOZW010000085.1, read as the reverse complement.
AAATCTTTTATCTCATTATACAAAGTATCTCTTTCAATTGGCTTTTTATTTACTTGTTTAATTAGTGTTACCAATTCTTCTGTGGTCATAGTTGGTGTTTGCTCTTCACTACCTGCCATACTGTAAATTTTAGTAGAATCATCTATGGTGCCGTCGATATCGTTTACACCAAATGATAAAGATAATTGTGCATTTTGTCTGCCTAGCATTGGCCAATATGCTTTTAAATGAGGGAAATTATCTAAGTAAATTCTGGCAATGGCATACATACGCATATCTTCTGTAATGCTGCTTTCGGCTACATTACTCATATCATTATTACTGTTGCGAAATTTAAGTGGTATAAATGTATTAAACCCTTTCGTTTTATCTTGTAAATCCCTCAGCTTTCGCATATGATCTACCCTGTGTTCAAACTTTTCTATATGTCCATATAGCATAGTAGCGTTGCTGTGCATACCTAGATTATGCGCAGTTTCATGTATGTGTAACCAACCATCTCCAGTTACTTTATCGCCAGCTATTTCTGTACGAATATCTTCATGAAAAATTTCTGCACCACCACCTGGCAATGATTGTAAACCGGCTTGCTGTAAGGTTTTCATTCCTTCTTCTACACTAAGCTTGGCTTTTCGAAACATGTAATCTAACTCTACCGCTGTAAATCCTTTTACATGCAAGTTAGGTCTATGCGCATGTATTTTTTGTATCAATTCAATGAAATATGCTAGGTTCATTTTTGGATGTACACCACCTACAATATGTACTTCAGTTATAGGTTTACCATCATAACTTTTTACGATATCTAGCATTTGGTCTATACTTAATTCCCATCCTTCTTCCTTATTAGCATATAATCTTGAGTAAGAACAAAACTTACAACTGAATACACAAACATTTGTGGGCTCAATATGAAAATTTCTATTAAAATACGTTTTGTTGCCATGTAATTTTTCTCTTACAAAATTTGCCAATATACCTACAAAAGCTAGATCAGCTTTTTCAAAAAGTGTAATGCATTCATTATCATTAATTCTTTTTTCTTCTTTTATTTTTTGGGCTATATTTTTTAGGTCAATATCTTTTGTAGCCTTAATAAGTATATCTACGAAATCACTCATGGGGTATATATTTTTGCAAAATTAAGAAACTAAAGGGCAATAAATTATTCAATTCTTTTAATAGTGGTATTGTGTTTTACACCATTTTATCAATCATTTTTACATTAGTATCTCACTTTTTTGGATTGCACATAGATGTACGAAAAATTGCAGAATGTATATGTACAACTGTATTTTTTAAATTCGATTAAGTATCAACACTTTGTAAATATTCCTAGTATTATTACTTATTTTTAAAATTTTATGTAAAAAATTACTATACAAAAGATTGAGTACAAAGTACCTTGTTAATAAGCAATTATGAGCATAGCTTTGCTTTATAAAATCAATTCCAATGTTTGAAGAACTAACTTACTATTCACCTAAAGTTGAAACAGCAGACTCAACCAAGCCAAAAAGTTTTCTATATCGATTTTCGGCAGAGCAATTAAATATTATTTTAATTATAGCTTGTACTGTAATGGTAGGAAGCCTTATTATCGGTTTTTTTCTGCTAAGATCAGTTGATCAACAAAACGCACAATCTTTAAATGAGAATGCTCGTAAAGAAGTTACTACAGATGTAAAACCTTAGAAATAGTATTAAAAGATGCATGAGCTGGCTAGAGCCAGCTTTTTTTGTGCAAAAGATTTTTTAAGTAGCCGTAATAATTTTATATCTTACAAATTCATTTTATCAAAACTACTAATTATATAAAAGCTATGAATTTAAAGAATAGGCTAATTACAATGAATTTCTTACAGTTTTTTGTGTGGGGTATTTGGCTCATCTCACTCGGGGGTTATATGTTTACTTTACCTGGAGATATGAGTGTAAGAGGAAGCCTTGTAGGTGCTACTTATGGTACGATGGGTTGGGCTAGTTTATTTATGCCTGCGCTTATGGGGATTATAGCCGATAAATATTTGCGAGCAGAAATCGTTTTGGGTATATGTCATTTACTTGCAGGTGTATGTTTATATTATGCTGGTACACTTACTGATGCCAATGAGTTGTATTATGCCATATTTTTTACAAGTTGTTTTTACATGCCTACCATTGCTTTGAGCAATTCTGTTTCTTATACCTTATTGTCTAAAAATAATTTTGATGTTCAAAAAAGCTTTGCTCCAATAAGGGTATGGGGTACAATCGGGTTTATAGTAGCAGAGTGGTTGGTAGATCTACTTGGGTGGACAGGTAATAACAAACAGTTTAATTTTGCAGCAGTAGCAGAAGTAGCAACCGCTATGTTTTGTTTTACTTTACCAGCTTGTGCTATTAATAAAAGCACGGAAAAAAAGAGTTTTTCACAAATACTAGGATTAGATGCTTTTGTGTTGTTTAAAGACAGAAAAATGGCTGTGTTCTTTTTGTTTGCCATGCTTATTGGAGCCGCACTGCAAATAACCAATATGTTTGGTACCTCATTCTTATTAGATTTTGGAGCAGTAGATGCCTATAAAAATGCTTTTGCAGTGAAGCATTCCAATATTATGATTTCGCTTTCTCAAATTTCTGAAACTTTATTTATTTTAACCATTCCATTTGTATTGAAACGCTATGGCATAAAGAAAGTAATGCTTATAAGTCTTGCTGCATGGGTATTGCGTTTTGCATTGTTTGGTATTGGCAACCCAGGTACAGGTTTTGTATTTTTAATAATGTCAATGATTGTGTATGGTATGGCATTCGATTTCTTTAATATATCTGGTTCTTTGTATGTAGAAAAACAAACGGATAGTAGAATACGCTCAAGTGCTCAAGGCTTATTTATGTTAATGACTAACGGGCTAGGAGCAATATTCGGAGGTATGTTTGCAGGTAAAATTGTAGATTATTTTACAACTACGGTAAATAATGTTGGCGTAAAAGATTGGCAAAGTATATGGTTTAGTTTTGCAGGATATGCCATGATTATTTTGGTGCTGTTTTTATTTTTATTTAAATATAAGCACGATGAAAATAAAGTACTGGAAGTAAAACATTAAAGTAAATAAAACGCCGCCTTATTTTTAAAGCGGCTTTTTTAATTTAATCAAAAAAATCATTAAAATTTCTATATTTTTTTAAGCAAATAAAAATTTCTTCAAAAATTTTCAACTATTTATTTTTCATAATCGTATTTATAAAAAAATATTATTATGAATTTTATTAGAAACAAATTCCTTATTGTTATCACACTTACTATTTCAGCATCAACTATTTTTTTTGCATGTAATAAGCATGATGATGATATCATTACAGAACCAATAGCAATCGTAAAACCTGATATCGTATTTTATGGTTTAAATGATGCCAACCAAATTATTAAATATAATGCAAAAACTACCGAAAGCCCTGAAACAGTATTAACAGTAACTGGATTACAGCCTAGCGAAAAACTAATGAGTATTGATTTTAGACCTGCTACAGGTCAGCTCTATGCGTTAGGTAATAGCAGTAGGTTATATGCTATTAATCTAAGCACAGGCTCCGCTACAGCCTTAGGTGTAGCTAGTTTTACACCAGCAATTTCAGGAACCATTGCAAATATTGATTTTAACCCAACAGTAGATAGGGTAAGACTTGTAACCAATACTGGGCAAAATATTCGATTACATCCTGAAACTGGAGGAGTAGCAGCTGTTGATTTAACCATCAATGGCAATGCTAGTCCCGCCATTACTTCTATAGCATACTCAAATTCTTTATCTAGCGCTGCTGCTACAGATTTATTCGATATAGATATTAGCACAAAAAAATTATTTAAACAAAGTCCTCCTAACGATGGCACTTTAGTAGAAGTTGGAAATTTAAATGTGAATTTTACAGGTAAAGCTGGTTTTGATATTAATGCTGATAATAGTGCAATACTCGCTACTTTAGTTGTAGACAATGTTGTAAAATTATATACTGTAAATACCACCAATGCTGCTACTACATTTATTTCAAACATTGCCGCAAATATTATTGATATTGCTATTCCTACAAATGCAGTTGCATATGCCATTAGTGATGCAGGTATGTTTCAAACCTTTGATCCTACAAAAGCAAATAGTGTAGTTTCCAAAGCAATTACTGGTTTAAATGTTGGAGAATCTATTATAGGTATCGATTTTAGACCTGCAACCGGCCAA
>JANOZW010000084.1:0-3512 GCA_031429575.1 Ferruginibacter sp. | reverse complement strand
CAAAAGCGGTCCATCCTTATCTAAATAATCTAACAACGGCGCCAAATGTGCCATGGCAGCGGAGCCTACCGTACTCTCGTTCATACAACCCACCATTACTTGCAATTGTAATTCTCTTGCCCTTGCTATCATTCTACGAGCTGGGGTAATACCACTGCACTTTGTTAATTTTATATTTATGCCATGAAAATGATTGGCACATTTTTCTACATCACTTTCTTTTACGCAAGCTTCATCAGCAAATAAAGGTAATGGAGATGCAGCATACAGTTTTTTCATACCATCCCAATCATCTTTTGCCAAAGGCTGTTCTACAAAAATGACTCCTAGGGTTTTCAATAATGGAATTTTATGCATGGCTTGCTCTAGTGTCCATCCCGCATTGGCATCTACACAAAACGGTGCAGCACTGTGCTTGCGCAACGTTTCTATCATTTCTACATCGCCATCAAAACCTACTTTTATTTTGTATAAAGGCCAAGGTTTTTCTGTCATTTTTTTTACCATCATTTCGGCAGTGTCTATGCCAATGGTATAATCTGTAATGGGTGCTTTAGTGGTATCCAACTGCCACAAATCATACAATGGTTTCTTTTTCATTTTGCCATAAATATCCCATGCGGCCATATCAAGTGCACATACCAAAAAAGGATTGTTTGGAAAAAGATGATGCAAATAGTGCCAATAACGCTCAGGATCGCTCAATGAAAATTTTTCTACAAATTGTTTTTTTGCTTCTAAATCTTCTATCATTTTTTCTACCGTAATATCGTAGTATGTTATGGCTGGTGCTTCGCCATAGCCAACTTTTCCAAAATATTCCAAACGTACTATTAACGATGGTTGATGTGTTTTTGTGCCTTTAGAAATGGTAAAGGGATATTTGAAAGGAAGATTTATTTTTTTGTAAGAGAGTTTTATCATGCTTTAAAGATTCTTATTACAAAGATGCAGTTTTAAATGTATGAATAGAAAAGTTGTTGGCAGAAAAAATATGAACCTTGCAGTATTGTTGATTGAAAAACTATAGATGAAGGGCTGCGGTGTATGAAGGGTTTAGTGAGTAGCGCAGCGAAGTACCGAAGCGATAGCGGAGCCCGTAATACGCCGAACAAAAGCTGACTATTGTATATGGCACACAGCCCCGAATGCCTTTCATTTTTTTGCATTGGGAATAAAATCGAAACAATAAAAAAAGAAAAAGAAATTGAAAATATTAATTTGTCACCGTTAATCTTCTAGTTGTATTTACAGTAACAGATCCCGCTGGAAGTTTTTCCATTTTTAAAGTTTTGCAGGTAGCATCTACCGTTACCACTATATTATGCCTTACAATGCAATCGGCCGTAGCTGGAGGAACCACATTTCCTACCCAAGTAGATGCAGTATTCCAATTGCCATTTGTAGCAGTAATATATTTAGGATTTGCCGCAGCCGTTATGGTAAAATTGGCATTAGAAATATCGAAAAAAACATTGTTGGCACATTCTATCCTAAATCTTACTGTATTTGTGGTAGCAATATTAGGAACTGTTATTGTTTGTGAGCCATCATTTGCTGTGTTTACTAAAACAGTATCATAATAATTCAAACCTCCATCGAGACTCATCAAAATATTTACATTGCTACAACTAATTGGCGAAGCTGTTGTACCTGCAACATTCCAAGTAACGGTTTGTGAAGAGTTTCCTAACCAGTTTTCAGCACCATTGGGTACTGTTACGCTCCAAACCCCAGGCCCTGCAGGTACTACCGTGTTTATTTGAAATACCGCTCCAACACTTGCCTGACAACCATTTCCGCCTGTAACCACGCTACCACCAGTGGGGTTATTGTCTCTCACTGTTAATCTAAATTTCATTGCACGTGTAACCGAAGGAAGGGTTTCGCCTTTTAAACCATCTAATGTAGCGGCAGGTGCTGCAGGAAAACCTGCTACTATAACGGCCATATCTGGAAAATTTCTAAAGCCCACCGTTTTTGGAATACGAGATTTAAAAAGTGGAGCGGTAGTACTTGTAGCTCCATTGTTCCAAGCGCCAGCTGTGCCTGTATCCCACTCTTCCCAGCAGTAGGTTAGCGAGGCATCGCCATTTGCATCGGTAGCCACCGCTCTTAATGTAAATGGCGTATTTACAGGAATGCTCACGCCATTATTACTCATGGAAGTAATTACTGGTAGTGCGTTTCCTGTGGCGATAATACCTTTGCATGTTCCACCACTTCCTGTAGCAATAAATGTACTAATTTCATCAAAACTAACTGAATGGAAAAATGGATCACTGTTTAATTGAATATTATCAGTAGCACAAATACCTGCATAAGCCATAATGGTAGTTCCACTGCCTACTTCGTAAGCTGTAGCTGCATTTCTATTGCCACCACCACAGTTAGTAGTAGTACTATTAAATGTATGATCACCGCCAAATTGATGACCGATTTCATGCGCCACATAATCAATATCATAAGGGTCGCCCACTGGTACAGATGAACCAGTAACACCACTTGCTTTTTGACCTGCAAAACAAACTACACCTAAACCTGCAAGCCCACCAGCTCCTGTACTAAATGTATGGCCAATATCATAATTGGCAGTTCCAATATTTGCATCAATAATGGTTTGACTTTCATCAATTAAAATAAATGGATCATCATTCCCTGTAAATGGATCACCCACAACCGATGGAAAAATGATGGAGTTTTCTGCCGCTACTAAAATTAATCTTACCGATACTTCTTTTTCGTACACACCATCTACCCTATTTATGGTGGTAACAATTTTAGCTAGTGTTTGTGCAACGGTAGGTGTTGCTAGCCCTGTGGCAGCCATTGCATACTCATTAGTGCATGCAACCGCTAAGCGGTACGTAAATAATTGTGTGCCTCTACATGGCCCAACAGGTACCGCTTCAGTAGAAGTTGGTTTGTTTAATATCCCTGTAGGTATTAGCGGAGTTTGCTCCGGATACATAAACTTGCTAAAATCTTTTTTGAAATAAGATATGTAATAATCATTTTTTTGTTGAAAATATGGGTCAATATATACGGAACCACTGACTGGGGATAAAATCATAGCATGAAATCCGAACTCGGTATGATCAAATATTAATGTTGCTGTAGGGTCATCAATACCCTTGCCTCTAAACGTTTTTATGGGTGGATATGCTGCTGCTAAAGCGGGTTCCATAATGCTTACTTCCCATACCGAAAATTTGCTTGTACTACCATCTGGCATTGGAATTTCGAGTATAGGGTAATTTTTTGTAGAACGATCAAATGGAATATCTTTTATAAAATTTTTAAAACTATTATCGTTTAATGACAGGGTTCTGTAATTAGTGGGTGTTATTACTCTCTTTTGCCCAGTTTTTTGAAAGTCATTTTCAGTGGCATCTGTAAAAAATTGTTGTTGGGCTAAAGCTTGGGTTGAAACAAAAAGTGAAACAAATAAAAATAATGTAGATAAATTAGGTTTCATAATCGTTTATTTAACATGTAAAATATTGTGTAAG
>JANOZW010000083.1:0-8440 GCA_031429575.1 Ferruginibacter sp. | reverse complement strand
CAGCGCCAAAATAAATTTACACAGCATTACAGGGAGTTTTAATGAAGGGATTTTATTAGTACCCCATATTTTCAAAGCTTTAAAAGAAGATGAATTATTTATAGATGAACATAGAGTAATGCTCTTTAATTATAAAATAGCAACCTTATACTTTGGCAGCGGCAACTATAGCACATGTATAGATTTTGTACAAAAAATTATAAACGAAAATACAGACGTAAGAAGTTATTTACAAAGTTATGCTCGACTCATTCACTTAATGTCGCACTATGAACTTGGTAATTACGAGTTAATGGAGTACCTCACCAAATCGGTATATAGATACATGGCAAAAAAAGAAAACCTTACCATTGTTGAAGAAGAAATGTTTACTTTTCTTAGAAAATCATTTCACAATTCTAGAAAAGAAATGGAGCAAGCGCTATTAATACTTTTAGAAAAAATAAAAAGTTTGCACAAAAGCAGATACGAAACAAGAACGTTTGCTTACTTAGATATTATCAGTTGGTTAGAAGCAAAAGTACATAAAGTAAGTATGAGCAAAATTTTAGAAGGCAAATACCAACAGAGCAGCCATAAAATAATATAAACAATTCTCAATCTTTTTTATATTTTATTAGTTTAAGTAATTGTTAAGTGCTATAAAAAAATACAGCAAAAAATTGTTGGCTGTAATCAAACCATTCTTACAAAACCCTTTTCCACTTTATCTTTCAGAACATTCATTTTTATTTTGCAATAATAAAAATTAGATAAAAATGCTTTTTTACCCATAAAATGCCATTGTATGTTTGCATTATCAAAAAAAGTATTTATTAAAAAATGCTTTACAAAAAAATGTTTAACTACTTAAATTAAAAAAAATGAAAAGTTTAAAATCAATTGCAGCAATCCTTATCGCAACTACATTTATTGGCAACACTAGCATGGCACAAACAAATACTGCACTCAAAAATAATAATAATTTTTCTGTAAAATATACCGGTGTAGAGGGTGATTATATTTGTTTTCTTATTGAAACAAAGCGATTAAAAACTACAAATAAAATTTTAAAAATAAATGATAAAGTAGAAGGCGAATTGTACATTGACAACTTGAACTCTGACTTTACAATTCAAAAATTTAAAATTGAAAGAAAAGATGGGCAGGTTTTGATATTCAATTTATCTACAGGTAATAAAGAATATTCAAAAACCTATAGCTTTAGTACTAACCTAACAGAAAATGCTGTTGTAAAAGAAGATGATTTGGTAACACTTTAATTGCAACAAAAATTATGTTAGAGGATGAAGAAATAATTTAACAATATAAATTATTTCTTCATCGCTAGTATTATGATATTTTTGCAGCAAATAAAATGTATGGTTAAAATTTTATCTGCAGGTATATTGTTTTCGATTCTGATATCTTCTTGTAGCTCATCAAAAAAAATATCTACAAATGAAGATGCGAGTAAACCATCAAAAACAAAAACAATTGCTACAAATACATCTTCTACAAAGGCAAAAGTATTTACCAAGCCCTTAAAAATAAATAGAAATGAATTTATACAATATGCTAAAACATTTATAGGTACGCCATACAAATATGGTTCATCAACAGCAGCTAATGGATTAGATTGTTCCGGATTTATAATGGTTGTATTTGGTCACTTTAATGTAAAGACACCGAGAACTTCAAAAGATTTTACAAACGAAGGAGTGGACGTAGACTTAAAAGATGCAAAGCCTGGAGATATTATGTTGTTTACAGGCTCGGATAACTCCACAGGCATTGTAGGGCATATGGGCATTGTAACAATAGCAGGTGTTGTACCGACTTTTATAAGTTCTACTTCTGGTAAAAATATTGGTGTAGTAGAGAGTAAATTAACTGGGTATTGGAAAACACATTTTGTGAAAGTGATACGATTGTTAACCCCCTAAATCCACTGAAGGGGGATTTTTGAACTCTGTAATAATTCAAAAGTTTTTACGTAGACTATTTCTCTCCATATTTTTAAATTATTACTATTAATCTTTAAAAATAAATTTAAAGTCCCAAAGGCTAAAGGCCTTCCTTTGGAGGGATTTAGGGAGGCTTTTTTATTTCCCTGTAAACACCGCCTTTCTCTTTTCCAAAAAAGCAGTTGTTCCTTCCTTCATATCTTCTGTTATAAAGCAATCTGCAAATGCCTCAATTTCTTTATCAAAACCACTCTTACCATTTGTATAAGCACTATCACTTACCACAGCTACGTTTACACATTCTATAATTTTACCAACAGCTATGGGCGCTTTGCTTTGTATAATTTGTAAAATATCTTTTGTTCTTTCAAGCAAACTTTCTGCCGTTGTTACATGATTTACCAAACCAATTCTCAATGCCTCAGCCGCATCAATAATATGCGCCGTCATTTGTAGTTCCATACTCTTCCCTTTGCCTACTAGTTGTGTAAGGCGTTGTGTACCGCCATAGCCAGGTATCAACCCAAGGTTTACTTCTGGCTGGCCAAACTTTGCATTTTCGCTACACAATCTAAAATGGCATGCCATGGCTAGCTCACAACCACCACCCAGTGCAAATCCATTTACAGCAGCTACAACCGGCTTATTGCTATTTTCGATTTTAAAGAATATGTCTTGTCCACGTTTTGACAAAGCCATAGCTTCAGCCAAATCCAACCCTCCAAACTCACTAATATCGGCACCTGCTACAAATGCCTTTGCACCAGCACCAGTTATGATAGCAGATTTTATGTCATCGTTATTCATCACTTCGGTCATTGCATCATCTAAATCTCTAAACACATTTTTGTTTAAGGCATTTAATTTATCAGGTCTGTTAATGGTAATAATGGCAGTGCCATTTTCAATATCGAAAAGTAAGGTTTCAAAATTCATGATTAAAAGTTTTATAGTATCGAAGATAACACTTTATATAACTTTACAGTATGACATTGCTAAACATTATTACCTATACGGGTACATTTGTATTTGCCCTCATGGGTGCACTCAAAGCCCGAAAATTTAAGATGGATATTTTTGGCGGATTAGTAGTAGCATTTGCCACGGCCTATGGTGGTGGTACTATTAGAGATTTATTAATAGGTGTACGACCTGTAAATTGGGTGAACGATTATTTTGCACTAGGCCTTGTTTTTGCTGGCGGTATCATTACATTTTTAGTAAAAGAAGGGGTAAATAAATTTAGTAAAACCATTTTCTTTACGGATGCTTTGGGTATTGGTTTATTTACCGCCGCAGGTATAGAAGTAGCGCTTCGTAATGGTGTAAACGATGCGTATGCACTTATAATGGGGGTAATTTCTGCAACATTTGGCGGGCTTATTGCCGATATTTTTTGTAACGATGTACCTAACCTTTTTAAAAAAGGTGAACTATATGCAACAGCTTGTGCCACCGGCGGCGGTATTTATTTATTATTAAAAAATACACCGATACACAAAGATGTAAATTTGATTATTTGCGTATTGCTTGTTTTATTTATCAGAATTTATTCTAAGAGAAACAGTTTGCAGTTGCCTAATATTTAATAGCAACATCTTTAAATGTAAGCCAAGATAATTATAGGAAATAATTTTAAAAAGTCGATTTTCTATTTTTATAACTTTAGCTCACTATTTTTGCAAAATGACTACTACAGAATTATATACGATATTTTTACAGTATCCATCAGTACAAACAGACACTAGAAAAATAAAAGCTGGCGATATTTTCTTTGCATTAAAAGGACCAAATTTTAATGGAAATAACTATGCAGAAAAAGCGCTAGAGCTGGGAGCATCATATTGTGTGTGTGACGAAAAAACGAATTTTCAGAGTGATAAAATAATATATGTAGATGATGTGCTTACCACTTTGCAGGCATTGGCAAAACATCATAGGGAACAATTTAATATTCCATTTATAGCCATAACAGGTAGCAATGGAAAGACAACAACAAAAGAACTAGTTTATGCGGTATTAAATAGTCATCTTAAAGCATACACTACCCAAGGAAATTTAAATAACCATATTGGTGTACCGCTTACTATTTTATCTATAAAAAAAGATGCTGAGATAGCTGTGATAGAAATGGGTGCTAACCATCAAAAAGAAATAGAGAGTTATTGCGCATATACATTGCCTACACATGGGCTTATAAATAATTGTGGTAAGGCACACCTAGAAGGCTTTGGTGGTGAAGAAGGCGTAAGAAAAGGCAAAGGAGAATTGTATGATTTTATTGCTACAAATAATGGTACCATTTTTATAAATACAGATTATGATTACTTGATAGAAATGAGTAAACATGTGCAACACAAAATCACTTATGGTACTACCAATGCAAGTGTAACGGGTATAATAAAAGAGGATGAACATTTTTTAGAAGTATCTATTACTGGTGGAGCAAATATTGATAGCATAAAAACACAACTTGCTGGCAATTATAATTTATCGAATGTACTAAGTGCCGTTTGCATTGGTAAAGCATTTGCAGTGCCAGATGAAAAAATAAAACAAGCTATTGAGAATTATGTGCCATCAAATAGTCGCTCACAAATAATTGAAAAAGGAACAAATACAATTTTGCTAGATGCATATAACGCAAACCCAAGCAGTATGAAAGCAGCCATTGAAAATTTTGCAAAAATGAGTGGGCAAAATAAAATAGTAATATTGGGCGCTATGATGGAACTCGGTGAACAGAGTATTGAAGAACATGCAGGCGTGGTAAATTTATTACAACAATACAAATGGGAGAAAATAATTTTAGCAGGAAGAGATTACACAAACTTACCTGAAAATATATTGCACTTTAATACATCTGATGAAGTAGCTAATTGGTTTAAAAATGAGCATATAGAAAACAGTACCATTTTAATAAAGGGCTCTAGGGGCATGGCTATGGAAAAGGTTATTGCGTAGAAAAATAATTTATTCTTTTATAATTTCGTTTAAGAAATCATTGATGGATTGATCAGTAGTTAATTGCAATTTTTTGCGAAGTCTGTACCTGCTTATCTCCACTCCTCTTACAGAAATGTTCATCAACTGTGCTATTTCCTTGGTTGAAAGTTTTAATTGTAAATAGGCACATACTTTTAAATCAGTATTGGTAAGGCTTGGGTATTTTAATTTTAATTTATTTAAAAACCCATTATTTACTTCGTCAAAGTGGTTAGAAAATTGTTCCCAATTGGTATTGTTTTTTTCAATATCGCTTACCAATTGTATGGCTTTTTTTACATCATGGTTACCGCCTGTTTTTTTATACAACTGCTGTAATTCATCTTTTACTTTTACCAATGCATCGCCTCTTTCTACCAAATGCATACTAGCATCTGCCAACTCTTTGTTTTTATAAATTACTTCATTGATCAATTTTTCATTTTGCAATTCAATAATTTCCTTCTCACTTTTTTGCAGTTCTAATTGGTGAATATATTTTAATTGTTTTTGCTCTTCTTCAAATTTTATTTGTTGTTTTTTAAATTTATTATTTTGCCATTTGCTATAATAAAACACTGCAAGAATGAACAATAATGCGTATAAAAGATAAGCCCATATGGTGTTATACCATGCAGGCATTATTTCAAAACTATAACTTACTGTTTCCGATTCGTTGCCTGTATTGTCTTTTGCTTTTACATTAAAAGTATATTTTCCACTAGGCAAATTGGTATAATCTTTTTCAGTTTTAGATGTCCATTCATCCCATTTACTTTCATATCCTTTTAATTGGTAACTGTACTCAATATTATTTTGTGTAGCAAAAGATGGTGCACTAAATTCAAAATGAAAGGAGTTATTGCTTATTGGAAATTGCTGAATAGCATTTTTATCTTGCTTGTAACTGCTATCTATACTTTTTTGGAAAAAGCCACCAAAAATTAGACTATCCTTTTTACCAAAAGCATTTACTTGGGTTAATAAAACGGTAAGCGTTGATTTTGCTGTATTGTATTTCTTGTAATTAATATGAATAATACCATTATTAGATGCCACAAAAATATTTTCTTTATTGTAAGCATATACATTTTCAAAACCTGCTAAAACTTTTCCTGTAAGCTCTGGAAAATAATTGAGTGAATATTTTTTTTCTAGTTCCACATATTTTGCAACACCTATTTTTTTATCTATACAAAACCAAATGTTTCCCTCTGTATCTTCATGTAGGTATTGAATACCTATTGCACCAAATACGTTAAACAATAATGGTGAGGGAATAAACTTTTTCGCAGTTACATCATATTCATATAACCCTTTTTCTGTAGAAAAAACAATTCTACTTTTTATTTTAAAAACATAATTTCTTAAAGCAGAAGGCAGTCCATTTTTTTCTGTAAATAATTCCGAAGTAAATGATTTGTTATCTACAGCCAATGTAATTTTATAAATACCTCTATATGGATGAGATGCCCAGATATCATTATTGTTGTCTATTGTTAAAAAACGGAGTGATTCAAATAATCCCTTAAGCGTATAATTGCTTGTAAATTTATTATTTGCAAACTCATACATGGAAAGCCCTTCATAAGATCCCGCTAAAATATTATTAGCCGGTTGTATGGCTGTGGTAGGTTGAAACAACCAAATACCATTATCACCTGATAATTGAGTGGCTATATTATTTTGTATAACATACGCTCCATTGTGGTGGCCCATTAGCAATTGTTGGTTTACTTCATCTAGTCGCCATACTTGCCCGCCGCTATTACTTATTTGTGTAAAATTGCCTTTTGAAAAACTAAGATCGTTGTTAGAAAGTAACAGTGGCGATGCATAAGCTCCATCTGAAGTGCCGATGTATAATGTATTATTAAAAACCCTTGCAGCATAACCTGACACTTCATTATTGCTACTTGGTTTTATATATTTTATGGCTGCATTGTAAGCCACAAAGCTTATCCCATTATCTAAGCCTGCCCAAATGTTTTTTTCTTTATCTAAAAAAACAGACAGCACATTGTTGTTTTTTACACCTTCTTGCATACCTATTTTTTGTACAATATCTCCTTCTTTATTCATAACAATACATCCATTAGAAGTAGTACCAATTACAAATTCGTTTTCATTTATTTGGTCTAGGGCATATATTTGCCCTTTCATTAAAACATCATCAATAATTGTTGGTTTCCTCGTAAGCGTACCATTACTCAATATAAATAGTCCATTTTGTAATGAGCTAATTAAGAAACTACCGTCCAATAAGACAATTATTCCTGTTATTTCAATTTTAGGTATTGGATTTTCTGTAAACAATGGCTGCCAAGTGTTATTTATAAATTGAAAAAGCCCATTCTGTTTATCCAATGCAAAAAGCTTACCACCTGCCATTTTCATAAATTGCCAAACTGAAGTAGCAGGATACGTTTGTATAACACCATTTTTATATTCAAAAATTTTATCTGCTGTTCTAAAAAAAACAGACCCATTAAAAATTTCAATATCCCATACATCTGTAAATTTTTTATAGGCAAGTGGAATTAGGTTTTTTAAAGATTTATATTGTAGTACTCCATTGTTATCCGCAGTATAAAAACCAAGTTCATCTTGTCCACCTGCGTATAGTCTATTTTTATCGTCTATAGCTATTGAACGCAGTATTGTTTTATTGGGTTGTGGATATAGTTTCCAATAATTTCCATCGTATGTTAGTAGTCCTTCATTATTAGCAAAATACATTCTACCGTTTTCATCTTGCTTAATATCCCATGTTTGAGCGCCCGCATGAAAGTCGTTTATGCCAAAATTTTGTATTTGGGGCAAACCAATAGTATTCTGACCAAATGATGCCCAAACAAAAAACATACACAAAAAGTATAAAAGCAATTTTTTCACCCTATAAATATAAATAATAGTTTGTAGTAGCAATGATGTATTTTTTTTGAATTGATTATCAATTATTTAAAAAATATTGATGTAGTATAGACGTACCTAAAAAATATATATTAGTATAAATATATTTGATATTTGGGTTTCAAAACAATAAGTTAAACCTCAATTTTTTCATTACCCCCAAACTTTTAAACCCCCAAAAAGATGATTAAAAAACTTTACTCCCTAATTTTTCTGTTATTTATTGGTTTTGGTGCTTTTGCACAACCTACAGTAGCGGCACCCACTCCAACAGTAGATGCTGTAAATGTTCTCTCATTATTTAGCAATGCATATACCAATGTGCCAACCGACACTTGGAGAACATCGTGGAGCCAAGCAACGCTTGCTGATGTACAAATAGCAGGTAACGATACTAAGTTATATACCAATTTAAATTTTGTGGGTGTAGAATTTACAGGTGCAAATACGATAGATGCTACAAGCATGCAGTATTACCATATAGATGTGTGGACTCCCAATGCAACTATTTTCAGAGTCAAATTAGTGGACTTTGGGGCCGATGGTGTTTTTAGTAATGGAGGTGATGATAGGGAAGCTGAGTTAGTAGTTAGTCC
>JANOZW010000082.1:0-2788 GCA_031429575.1 Ferruginibacter sp. | reverse complement strand
GCTATTGGCTCTAAGCTTGTGGCTAATATGCTTACTGCTGCAGGTGCAGATAGAGTGGTTACTATGGATTTACATGCTCCACAAATTCAAGGTTATTTTGATATACCTGTAGATCACTTAGATTCATCGGCAATCTTTATCCCATATATAGAAAGTTTAAATTTAAAAAACCTCACTTTTGCTGCTCCTGATGTTGGTAGTGCAAATAGAATAAGAGAAGTGGCTACTTTTTTTGAAGTAGACATGGTTATTTGCGACAAACATCGTAAGCGTGCAAATGAAATAGCGAGCATGGTATTGATTGGAGATGTGGCTGATAGAGATGTTGTGCTGATAGATGATATTTGCGACACTGGTGGAACACTTTGTAAGAGTGCCGCTCTTATGAAAGAAAAAGGCGCAAGAAGTGTACGTGCATTGTGTACACACCCTGTACTTAGCGGTAAGGCTTATGAAAATATTGCCAATAGTGTATTGGAAGAATTGGTAGTATGCGATACCATTCCTGTAAAAGATATCTGCGACAAAATTAAAGTGCTTTCTGTAGATGAACTGTTTGCCGTGGCATTAAGAAATGCTTATGAAAACAAGAGTATCAATAGTTTGTTTATAAGAGGTAGGTTGAAAGGGGCGAAATAAGAAGATTAGACTTAAGACAATTAGACACAAGATATTAGACAGAAACTTAACGTTTACAAGCAAGTATCAAAACAATTCAAGTATCAGGTAAGACTTTTTAAATTCAACAATTTTGTGAAATATCTTTTAATTGTATAATTAAAGCCACCTGTATTACAATCTATTATCTAAAATCTACCAATCTAACGTCTAATATCTAACTAAAAACCCCTACTTTTGCACCTCATAAAAAAACAACAATAATGAAAACAATTACAATTGAAGGACAACTGAGGACCGAAAGCGGAAAAAAAGCCACCCGCCAACTTCGCTCTCAGCAACTTGTGCCTGCTGTAATTTACGGTGGTAAAACAGAGGTAAATTTCCATGCGCCAGCTTCAGCTTTTAAAGGTATCGTTTATACCTCAGAGTTTATGTTTGCTGATATAAAAGTAGATGGTAAAGCATACAAGTGCATTTTGAAAGATCTACAATTTCATAAAGTATCTGATGCACTGGTGCATTTAGACTTTTTAGAACTTGTTGACGACAAAAAAATTATTGCAACATTACCACTTAAATACACAGGAACACCTACAGGTGTGAAAGCCGGTGGTAAGTTGGTATTAAAAATTAAATCTGTAAAAGTAAAAACACTTCCTAAATTTTTAAGAGAAAATATTGAAGTGGACATTAGTGCGCTTGAGCTTAATGAAAACATTCGTATTGAAAATATTAAAGCAGATAACATGGAGATTATGAACTCTCCACGTATTCCAATTGCATCTGTAACAATGACACGTCAGTTGAAGCAAGAAGAAACAGCGGCTGCTAAAGCACCAGCTGGTAAAGCTGCTCCTGCCGCTGCTGCTCCTGCTGCAAAAAAATAAGCTTAGTTTACTAACTAAAAATGCCTTCCTAAACGAAGGCATTTTTTTTATAATGTACATTATAAAACTAGTACATTTGCAGCCTTCATGCCAATAAGGCGTATTAATTATTACGGACTATTGTTTGATGTATTTGCACAACATTAAAAAAAAACGAACGTTTACATAAAACTTATAAATTAACTGAAATGGGAATGGATAAAAATACAATGATTGGTTTTGCCCTTATTGGCGCATTACTTATAGGAATGTTGTATATAAATAATAGAGGCAAAAGTGAGTTTGAAGCGCAAAAAAAGCATATCGCTGATTCAATAGCCGCACTTAAACCCAAAGTGGATACTACACTCGCTAAAATAGATGCCCTTAAAGCAGATTCTCAAAAAATTGTGAAGCAAACAGGCGGGTTGTTGCAAGATACCACCGCTCCTAAAATGATTTCTGTAGAGAATGACGTAATGAAAGTTACTTTTTCTACCAGAGGTGCACAACCTGCAATGGTAGAATTAAAGAAATTTAAAAAGTACGACAGCTCAATCGTAAAACTACAAAGTGGCGATTTTAATAAATTTACTTATAGAATAAATAGAGGTAATAATCTAACTGCGGAAACGGAAAACATAAATTTTATAGCTCAACCCGTAGTTACAAATGCAGATAAAAGCCAAACCATTTCTTTTAAAACTGGCGATAGCACAGGTGAGAAAGAAGTTGTACATCAATATACATTAAAGCCTAATGATTATATGATGGACTTAAACATCATTACAAAAGGCGCAGATTTATTCACACAAAATAGCATGAATATTTTATGGCAAACAGAAGCTCCACAAATAGAAAAAGACCATAAATATGAATTAACACAATCGCAAGTTGGGTATGTGCAAGAAGATGGTTTTGATTTTGAACACGCTGCAAAAGATGACACAAAAACCTTTGATAAATCATTTAATTGGATAGCCGCTAAGCAACAATTTTTTATAGCAGCTCTTTCTTCTAAAAGTAAATTTGAAAGCGGAAGTATTGCTTGGAAAGTAGCGGGAGATAGTGCAAAATTTTTATTCCGTTCTACATCTAATGTAAAATTGCCTGTGGCTACAAATGGCAATACTGCACTCCAATTTTATTATGGGCCAAGTGATTATAATATCTTAAAAAAGTACGATAATAAAATGGAAAATTTGGTGCCATATGGTAGCGGCGTTTTCTCTTTTGTAAAATATATTAATCGTTATTTTTTATTGCCTGTTTTTGATTTTTTGCAAAGAAATATTTTGATT
>JANOZW010000081.1:0-44882 GCA_031429575.1 Ferruginibacter sp. | reverse complement strand
ATATCAATCAATTGATTAAACCTAATTTTAATACCTCTACTTATACACAAACTTTTACTTTTTGGGTATAAAAAAGAGGCTGCCCTTTTGAGACAGCCTCAGATTGAAATTTGCCTAATCATGTAAAGTGGTTTCTGTGTACTTAAAGCTCGGCTACTATTCAATACTTTTAAGAATACGGATTTATACGCTTTTCAATATTGTGCTGTGTTTGGTTATAGACTATTTATAGCCACACATGGTTTCTTTTATTAATGCGTTTTTAGGTAAGTTTAACAAATAACGTTAGTGTATATTTTAAAATAAAGTGGCCAAGCAAAAGCTTGGCCAAATATGAATAGTATCAATATTCTACAAGATAGTTTCAGTACACTTTCTTGATACTATATCACGGGGGGAACTATAGGGATTTAATGTCGATATTTTATTTTTAAAGCGATTATGTATAAGACGGTTTATGAAAACAAAAGGTTTCTTTTTTTTGTAAAATATTTTTGAATAAAACTTTTAAAAAATTCAGCATATTTTAACAATATTAGAAGCATGTTTTTATTGTAATAATGGCGTGTATAGATAATAAAATTAGGCTTCTACGACTTTTAAGGTATAAAAAAACAGCCGAGCAAAAGCTCAGCTGTGTTCGGTTGAACGATAAAAAATTAATATAAAGTAGAATTGGTTTTACTCTAATTTATTAGCGTTCTTCAATTGCCACGTAGGGGTTTAATATGTTTTATGTAAATACTTTTTAGTTGTTTGTATCTAAGACGGGTTATGGAAAAAAAAGGTTTCTACAAAAGCAATATTTTTTTTAAAAAAAAGCACCTCATTTTATATGAAGTGCTATTAGCATTAATTGTATATTTTATTATTTTCTACCAATTGCTTTTTCAGCGGCAGCTACTATATGATTTGCATCTAAACCGTACTTTACCAATAGCTCTTCAGGTTTGCCACTTTCTCCAAAAGTGTCTTTAGTGCCTACATACTCAATTGGTATAGGGAAATCTTTAGCAGCTACTTGTGCAATGCTATCTCCTAAGCCTCCAATAATATTATGTTCTTCGGCAGTTACAGCACAACCAGTTTTTTTAATAGAGGCTAAAACTGCTGCTGCATCCAATGGTTTTATGGTATGCATATTTATTAAGTCCACCGTTATACCTTTTGCCTCTAAAATTCTAGCCGCTTCTATTGCCAACCATACCATATGACCGCAAGCAAAAATGGAAACGTCTTTTCCTTCATTTAATATTTGTGCTTTGCCTATTACAAAATCTTCTTCTTTGGTAAATATGGGCCATACTGGGCGACCAAAACGCAGATAAACAGGCCCTTCATAATTAGCAATGGCTTTTGTAGCCGCTTTTGTTTGATTATAATCGCATGGTACAATAACCGTCATACCTGGTAGCATTTTCATCATACCAATATCTTCTAATATCTGGTGGGTAGCACCATCTTCGCCAAGCGTAAGCCCTGCATGTGATGCACAAATTTTTACATTTTTGCCACTGTAAACAACGCTTTGTCTTATTTGATCATACACACGACCTGTACTAAAATTAGCAAACGTAGTTGTATAAGGTATTTTACCACCAATGGTAAGCCCTGCAGCAATGCCTATCATATTGGCTTCTGCAATACCACATTGTATAAATCTTTCTGGAAAAGCTTTAATGAAACCGTTTAATTTTAGTGACCCTGCAAGGTCTGCAGTAAGTGCAACAATGTTTTCGTTTTCAGTTGCTGCTTCTAAAATACCATCTCCAAAACCACTTCGGGTGTCTTTTTTACCTGTTACTTCTATTTCGCTTAGCATATATGTAATTAATTTGGGTGCAATTTAAGTTTGTTACGTTATAAATGTATTTGCTGTAAGGAATAATTTTTGCCGAGGATGCGGGAAGGCGTTTTTTGAAAGGTAAGGCGGGGGTTTTGTTTTTGCTTCGCAAAAATGGGTTTGCCACAAAAGCTCTAAGACACAAAGAGAAAAACTTCGTTTTTAGTTTTGCTTCGCAAAAAAGGTTATTTACCTTGAACTGAAAATACACAGCTAGGAAATTAGCAAACCCAATTATAAATAGTAAATGATAAACCAATTTTGAACTTTCAACCCTGAACTTTGTTCTCCCACTCCCAAGCCGATTGCATCATATCTTCTACCGTATATTTTGTATGCCAGCTCAATTCATTTTTTGCTTTGTCGTTGTTGGCATAAATAGCAATAACATCTCCAGGTCTTCTTTCTGCTAATACATAGTTTAACGAAACACTACTTACTTTTTCAAATGTTTTTATCATTTCTAAAACGGTATAGCCTGTGCCTGTACCAAGGTTAAAAATTTCACAGTTTGTTTTATTATTTTCTTTTTCTAAAAATTGTAAAGCCAATGTATGCGCATGTGCTATGTCGCATACGTGTATATAGTCACGCACACAAGTACCATCTTTGGTATCGTAGTCGCTGCCATATACTTTCATTTGTGGTAATTTGCCAATAGCAGTTTGTGTAATGGCAGGCACTAAGTTTTGTGGTCTGCCTATCGGCAACTCACCAATGGCAATAGATGGATGTGCGCCTACCGGATTAAAATAACGCAACAAAACGGCTTTCATATTTGGCACTGCCTTCAAAGTATTTTGTACTATTTCTTCTCCCATTTGTTTGGTAGCACCATACGGCGATGATGCAGGTTGAAAAGGAGAATCTTCTGTAACAGGAATGGATAATGGGTTTCCATAAACCGTGCAGGAAGATGAAAAAACAAAATGCGGCACTTTAAATTCTGCAGCGCAGCGTAAAATATTTATAAGCGAATTTAAATTGTTGTCGTAATACTCCAATGGTTTTTCTACCGATTCGCCCACCGCTTTGTATGCGGCAAAATGTATAATGCCAGTTATATTGTCGTTTTCTTGAAAGATGGCGTGCGTTTCATCAAAGTTGCAAAGATTTACTTTATAATTTTTTACATCTACACCTGTAATTTTTTTTACACCATTTAAAATAGATGGATTGCTGCGACTGTTGTTATCAATAGAAATAACATGATAACCATTTTCAATTAAATCTACCATGGTATGTGCGCCAATGTAGCCGCAGCCGCCAGTAACGAGTATTGTATTCATATTTTTATAAACTGAAATTTTAAATTGAAAATTTTTGAAAATATATCGTCTCCACTTATAAGTGTGGCATTATTCGATAATGCTGTAGCAGCTATTATTGCATCAGGTAATTTTAAGTTGTACTTTTTTCGAACAGAAATAATATGATTATGGAGGGTTAAATCATTTTTTGTAAGTTCGTATACTTCAATTGTATTTATGTATTCTTCAAATAAAAATCTGTCTTTAACAGAAAGGCCTTTGTTTGCTAAAAACTCAAACTTGGTAATAATTGAAATACCTACAATGGTATCTGCTTTGAAAATTTTTTTAAAGAATTGCTTTTCAGATAGTACTGCCCCAATAATATTGGTATCTACCAGTACATTAATCCCACTCATTTCGTATTTCTTTTTGATATGCTAACCAATCTCCTTTCCATTCAAGTTTGCCTGCAAAATCTGCATGGCTTTTTTTTGATAATTTTTTAATTTGCTCTACAATTACCAATACTTCTACTTCATCTGCAATATTTGTAATGGGCAAATCAATTTTATACTTCCCAGTTTTTGTTCTTTTGGCTATTGCCTTTATAGCTTCCATTTTTATTGTTTGTACAAATTTAAGTTTTTATTACTTTAAATACAATTTTGTATAACAACAAGCGATTGCATAAAAAAAGGCTACCAACATATTACCGTTAGTAGCCTTTATATCTTTTTCAATAATTATTACCCATGCCCCAAAAAGAACTTAACAATAAAATATACCAAGGCTGCCAACAAACCACTTACAGGTATAGTCAATATCCACGCCCACAATAAATTTACCGTAACACCCCAGCGTACAGCACTCAAACGCTTGGTAGCGCCCACTCCTATAATACTACCTGTGATGGTGTGTGTGGTAGAAACAGGAATACCCATTTGCCCGGTAAAAAATAAAGTAAACGCACCCGCAGTTTCTGCTGCTACACCTTCTAGTGGGGTAACTTTTGTAATTTTTGTACCCATTGTTTTTACAATTTTCCAACCACCACTCATGGTACCAATACCAATGGCTAAATAACATGCAATAGGAACCCAACCTGGGAGATCAGAAAAATTTTGTATTTGCCCACTTGTTATAAGTGCTACACCAATAATACCCATTACTTTTTGTGCATCGTTACCACCATGGCCAATGCTAAATGCTGCAGAACTAAATAGCTGCAGTTTTTTAAACATATTGGCCATTTTGTAGGCATTGGGTGTTCTTATTTTTTCTACATACAAATAAATTAAACAAAATAATATTGAAGTAAAAACAATACCCCAAGCTATCATTCCGTTGTCTGATTTTTCTATGTCTTTTGCAAGTGATTTTTCTATACTAAATTTTTGTATTTTCTCCTGTACTTTAGTTTTAAACTCGGGTGCTATTGGGTAAATAGCATTAAGTGCTATCATAGTACTATCCAACGAAAGTTCTTTAGTAAAGTATTTTTTTATGGGCGTTTTATAATCCTCGGTTACTTTTTTAGCTACTGCAAATGCTTCTTTAGCCGCAGCATCATCTGTAGATTTAGCTTCTAAAATTAAGTATCCATTTGTATTACGTACATCATCTTTTAATCTACTGGCTTCTATATCTTTTAACCAACCTTTATCGTGTGCTTTTTTTGCTATACCCTCTGCTCCAACCTTATCGTACGTTAATAATTCCGCTTTTAACTTTTCATAATTTGGTGTGGCTTTCGCTAATTTTTCTTTAGCGGTTGCAAGAAATTGAATAGCATTCGTGTCTGAAGCATTTAAAGCTAATTTCTCTTTACCTTCTTCTATCTCTGCTTTGTATTTATCAACTTTTAAAAATTTTTGTACCCCTTTATCCATTTTGCTTACTTCAAACTTATTAAAAGCTACGAAAGTAATAAATGTGGCAAGTGCTATTATACCTATGCGCAGCCATATGTTTCGCATAATGGTTACAATGGTTATAAAAATAGAAATGAGCATACCGACCAGCGGAGCAAGAAAAATAAATAATACAATTTCAATTATAGTGCTCGATTCAATAACGCTGCTCCAACTTACCCCCATTCCTTTTGTAGCCATACCATGTGCAATTGCAGCACCTGCAAGGCCACCAATTAATGTGTGAGATGATGAAGAAGGAATACCATACCACCATGTAAGTAAATTCCAAAAAATAGCTGCTATTAAACCTGCTAAAATTACGGGTAGTGTAATAAACTCTTTGTGTACCGTTTTGCTTATGGTATTGGCTACAGCATGGTCTTTAAAAATAAAAAATGCTACCACATTAAATAAAGCTGCCCACAACACTGCCTGAAAAGGGGTAAGTACTTTGGTGGAAACCACTGTAGCTATTGAGTTTGCTGCATCATGAAAACCATTGATGTAGTCAAATATTAATGCTAAAACTATGATTACGATTACTAGAGTCATAAATGTTGAAATGTGCAAATGTGCAGATGTGCAAATATGCAAATGTGCCCATTACAGTTTTTAGAAATTATTTTACACTTCACGTTTTTGCATATTTGTCCCGCAGGCATGCGGGATCAAATTTGCAAATTGCTTTTATGCGTACTTCACAATAATGCTTTCAATTACGTTTGCCGCATCTTCACATTTATCGGTTACGATTTCCATTACTTGATAAATTTCTCTCTTCTTTATAACCTCTTTTGCATCTGGCTCTGTAGCAAACAAGCGTTCAATACTCATATCAAATATATCGTCTGCTTGGTTTTCTATGCTGTTTATTACCACCAGAGCATCTGTTATCTTTCGCATATTCTTCATGTTGCGCAGCTCTGTAACGGCATTGTGCACTGCCACGCAGCCTAGAGGAATAATGTCTGCAAATTTTTTAATGCCAATATCATCAGGATTTACCCTGTAAAAATTTATCTTTTTTGCGGATGCATAAATATAATCTGCAATATCATCTAGTGCAGATGCTAGGTAATGTATGTCTTCTCTATCAAATGGGGTAATGAAATTTCTGCCAAGTTCTGTAAATATTTGATGGGTATAATCATCATTTACATGCTCCATATCTTCTATTTCTTTAATCAATTTACCACGAGTATCAAAGTCAGGTTCGTTCACCACTTCTTTTAATTTTTCACCCATTTTTACGAGCTCAGCGGAAACACTTTCAAACAATTGATAAAAAATTCTGTCTTTGGGTAAGAAAATTTTTAGAATAGAGTTAATTCCTGCCATGTTGTTATAAGTTTAGTAGCAAAAATAGGATTATAGCACTTCATGGCGTTTGGTTTGCAATTGGTAACTATTTCTTAACATGGGCGTAATTTTAGTTTCTGCTAACTTAAAATTAATACTGCTTAACTATTTGGTAACATGTCCTTCATAATGACTTAACATTGAAAGCTTCTCTTTGCACTCAAATAAAGAAAGAAATGAGATCATTATTACTGTCGTTTATTATTGTGTTGAGTTCTTTTGTTGCTTTTGCGCAAAAAGGGAAAATAGAGGGTAAGGTTACAGATTCAAAAACAGGGCTACCATTAGCAGGTGTATCTGTAATTAATAAAACCAATCAAAAAGGGGTATCTACAGATATTGATGGAAGATTTATAATAGATATAGATGGAGAAAGTAAAGTTTCTTTATTGTTTAGTTATAACGGTGTTACACAAGAGGTAGGCGATGTAGAAATAAAGAATGGTTTGGTAACTACACAAGATTTATCATTTACAGTAAAAACAACCACTGAAACTGGCGTAGTAGTTAGATCAAGAAGCACTTCTCGCAGGGAAACTGCAGCCTCTTTGTTAACGTTTCAAAAAAACAACACCGCTTTATCTAGTGGTTTAGCGGCAGATTTTATTAAGCGCACACCAGATAAAAACACTGGTGAGGTTTTGCGCAGGGTTAGTGGTACTTCTATACAAGATAATAAATTTGTAATTGTTCGTGGATTAAGTGATAGATATAATGCAGCCTTTATAAATGGTGCAGCATTGCCAAGTAGTGAGCCAGATAAAAAAGCATTTTCGTTTGATGTTATTCCTTCTACACTTATTGACAACATCATTATTAATAAAACCGCTACCCCAGATATTACGGGTGAGTTTGCAGGCGGACTTGTACAAATTACAACAAAAGATATTCCATCGAAGAATGAAATAATTGTGGGTGTTAGCTTAGGTTTCAATACACAATCGGTATTTAAAGATTTTGTAAGCAATGAAAGAGCTAGCTCTGAAGCATTTGGTTTTAGCAAAGGAAGAAATTTACAAACATCTTATCCTACAAAATATCAAGCGTATGATGAACTTTCTTCAAATGAGCAGTTAAATATTTCAAAGTCATTTAACGACAGAGCTTATGATGAAGTAAACTCAAAAGCAGGACCTATACAGCAATATAATCTTACGCTTGCCAATGTAAAAAAGTTTAAAAGTGGCGCTGCATTTGGATCAATAATTGGTTTAACATATAGAAATTCCAAATTGCTTTTTAATCCTACAAAGTCAGTATTTCAAGCTGGAGCTGGAGCTCAGGCAGATTTTGATTTTGTAGATGCTCAAAACAAATACAGTGTGAATGTGGGGGCTATTGCAAATTTTGCATGGACATACAAGAAAAGTAAAATAGCTTTTAAAAATTTGTTTAACCAATTATTAGAAGATAATTATTACAACAGAACAGGAATAAGCAATGATAATAATCTTGATGTACGTTTAAAATCTTCTGTTTTAAATCAACGTAGTTTATATGCTGCACAATTAGAAGGTTCTCATGGCTTGAATTTTAAAAATATAAAATTAAACTGGAATTTGAATTTTTCGTTAAATGAAAAATCTCAGCCTGATTTGAGGGTACAAACTTATACAAGGCCAATAAATACTACAGGTGCTTTTAGCATAAACCTAAGGGGTAATAATACAAATAGATTTTTTAGTGATTTGTCAGATAAATCTTTTGGCTACAATACTTCATTATCATTACCATTTGAGCTTGGTAAGCAGAAACAAATGATAAAAATTGGTGGCGCTGCTACTGTAAGGCTTAGAGATTTTAAATCTGTTATTTTAGGATATAAAGAACCTACAAATTTGGCTTTAACTACACTGCCTTACAATCAAATATTTAATAAAGAAAATTTTACTACCAATGGGTTTAGTTTTATCACAGACTTACAAAGCCCTTCAGATAAATACACGGGCGTATCGGCACTAAGTGCAGGTTTTATAATGCTTGACAATAAGCTTTCTGAAAAAATTAGAATTGTGTGGGGGGCAAGAGCCGAATATTTTGAACAATTTTTAAAATCAAACAAGAGAGGTACAGATAAGGCACTTATTGTGAACTCTAAAAAATTAGATATACTACCTTCAATAAACTTCACTTATAGTTTAAATAATAAAACAAATGTAAGATTAGCCGCATCAAAAACAGTTGCTCGCCCAGAGTTTAGAGAAATAGCTTCTTTTGGATTTTTTGATTTTGAGCAACTGGCAACAATATCTGGCAATCCAGATCTTAAACGTAGTAGCATTAATAATTATGATATTCGATATGAGTTTTATCCAAAAGCAGGCGAAGTGTTGTCCTTAGGTGCTTTTTACAAAAGCTTTACAGATCCTATTGAATTAAAGTTAAATGAAGCTAGTGGATTGAGCAGACGATTGAATGAATTTACAAATGCAGAAAAAGCAACACTTTTTGGTATAGAGGGTGAAATTAGAAAGAGTTTATCTTTTTTAAATTCTAATAAAGAGGGATGGTTAAATAATTTATATTTTAATGCCAATGCTTCTTTTATGATTTCAAAAGTTTTGCTAGGTGGAATAAACCCAACAACGGGATTAAAAAATGAAGCTACTAATCGTCCATTGCAAGGACAATCTCCATATTTAATAAATGCAGGCTTTCAATATGATGGTGATAAAGGCACAAACCTATCTCTATTATATAATAGAATTGGGCAAAGACTAACATTGGTAGGTAATCAAACCATAGGAAACTTTTTTGAAAAACCTAGAGATTTAGTAGACTTTCAAGTAAGCCAAAAAATATTGAAAAAGAAAGGAGAGGTAAAATTAACCTTGAGCGATTTGTTAAATCAGCAAATAGCTACCTATGAAAATAGAGATGATAAAAATACATTTAATGCTAGTGCCGATAAATATTTTTCAAAATACAGACCTGGTACAACCATCACTGTAGGATTCACTTATTCTTTTTAATAAATAAACATAAAAACTAAAACATAAATAATAAAAATAAACAACATGAAAAAAATAATTGGCTTGCTTTCGTTATCAGCTATTTTAATGACGAGTTGCGTTAAAGTAAATGTAGATGATTCAGTAACTAATAATGGTGGTGGTACTAATACTGGTTTGGGCACAAAACAAGAGCAAATTATTGCTAGTAAAATAATTACTGGTAATATTGAAGATGCCATGGAATTACCAAAAGGAAGATACACTTTAAAAGGGTATGTATTTGTAACCAACAGAGGAACATTAAAATTTGCACCGGGCACAATAATAGTGAGCGATAGCGTACAAAAAGGAGCGCTAATAATTGAAAGAAATAGCCGTTTGTTTGCCGATGGTACAGCTGCTGAGCCTATTGTATTTACATCTGGTAAATCTCCTGCTACAAGAGCACCTGGCGATTGGGGTGGTATTGTTTTATTGGGCAATGCACCTACCAACAGAGCTACTGAGCCAATTATTGAAGGTGGTATAAACAGTAAATATGGCGGATCTGTGGCAGCAGATAACAGTGGTATTTTACGCTATGTAAGAATAGAATTTGCAGGTATAGCTGCTGACCCTAATTCAGAAATAAATGGACTTACTTGTGGAGGTGTAGGTAGTGGTACTATATTAGAAAATATACAAGTATCTTATGGTAATGATGATGCATACGAGTTTTTTGGTGGTACTGTAAACCCTAAAAACTTGATTGCATTTGCTACTGCTGATGATGATTTTGATTTTGATTTTGGTTTCACAGGTCGCTTACAGTTTGGTATTTCTTTACGTGATCCTTTATTTATAGATGGTGGCGATGCTGGAAATGGTATTGAGTGTGACAATGATGGTACTGGTACTTTGGCTACACCTTTTACAAGACCACAAATAAGCAACTTTACTTTTTGTGGGCCTAATGGCGCAGCAGGTGTGTTGGGCAATCATAATTTTAATACTCGTTGGAGACGTTCTACACAATTTGTATTGCGTAACTCTATTTTAATGGGTTACCAAAAAGCAGGTTTTCAATTTGAGAGCGATGCTACAGCACAATCATATATTGATAATCTTTCAGCATTCCGTCATAATTTAGTACACGCAGTAGTTGAACCTTATAAAGTAGGAAGTACTGCATTAATAAATGCGGCGACTGTAAAAACAAAAGCTGAAGGGGTAGATAGTTGTAAAACATACACAGCGGCTACTGATATTATGCTAGAAAATCCGTTTAACTTAAATGCGCCAAACTTTGCGCCAAAAGCTGGAAGTCCTGCTACTGCTGCAAATGCATCTAGTTTCTTTGGTCTTACAGGCTTTACTACTACCTCTTATGTAGGTGCTGTAGGTACTACAAACTGGCTACAAGGTTGGACAAGTTTTACACCAAAAACAAATGTGTATTAAAATTAGTTTAGTATAAATCATTAAGCCCGCTTACATTTGTGAGCGGCCTTTTTATGTATAATTTTATGAAAAATAGTATCATTTTATTTTCCGCTATTTTTATTTTTTTTGGATGTGCTGAAAGAAAAAATAAAGACAGTGTGCCAAAAATAGTAGTTGAAAATGCTGCAAAGGGGTCTTCCATTTTAGAAATAGATGATAGATTAAATAATATAGATAGTGTGGTGTATGTTTTTTATAAAGATCCGCATGGTGCAGATTCTTTACGATACACAAGATTTTATACGCAGTATGGCGATGTTGATAGTAATAATTTTCATTTTTTGAAACAACAATTAATAGGTTCTGTAGAAAAATTAGAGAAGATAAAGACATGTAGAAGCGAAGGGAAAATTTGGTGTTTTAGCAAACAAAACATTATACAAACTATTTATTTTTCTAGTTTTAATAAGGATTGTAACTTTCTTTATATAATAAAAGATGGTATGTTTTACTACACGAATTTAGATAATAGCTACAACGATAAAATTCTTTCTATTAAAGCGAAGGCAAGGGTACCTAAGTAGCTTCGTTTACAAAACCAAATATAAAAAACCTCGCAATTCCATTTTAATATTAAGGAAAGCTTAAACTTTGCTAACTTTAAATAAAAAAAATTTGAAGCTAGCAAAAATCATATTATTATTTTTTGTATTGATTTTTATTGAAAACAATACAGCAAAAGCCCAATCTGTTTACGAAAAATTTACGGTTTATTATTTTGGTGATACTATTACGGTTCGTTCCAACATCGAATTTCCAGAAATAGAAACTAAAAAAAACCTTACAGAAAATGACGTCATTGCATTTTATACAGAGGCCAATAAACTTAATTTTCAGCCATTAATAGAATCAATTCTTGCCTATAAAAAGAAATATGTATTAGATGACTGGCTGTTTTACCAACTCATAAGAAGAACTGCAGAGCAGCTTTGCGGCAAAAGAAAAAACTTTGAATATTACACAATAAGCAAATGGCTATTGCTTGTACAATGCGGTTACAATGCCAAGCTAGCTTTTATAAATGAAAAGTTATTGTTGTATGTGCAGAGCAACGATAATATTTACGATATACCTTTATTTGCATTGAACGGAAAGCAATTTGTTTGCTTGAACATTCATGATTTTGCAAAAATAAATTTTAAAGAAAGCGAATTAATAAAAGTAAATATAGAAATAGCGAATGCAGACAAATCTTTTTCTTATAAAATAAATAGGATACCAGATTTTAAAGAGAAATACATGAATGAAAAGGAGGTTTTCTTTAAATATCATAAGCGTATGAATAGTTTTAAAATATCTATTGATGAGCAAATGGAAATTCTTTTCAATAATTATCCTGCAGTTGATTTTGATTTTTATTTTAATATCCCTGTAAGTACAAATACCTATAATTCTTTAATTCCATTTTTGAAAGATGCTGTAAAAAAAATGTCGCAAAAAAAAGGCGTAGATTTTTTAATGCACTTTACTAGAAACGCTTTTTTGTACGAAACAGATCAGCAAAATTTTGGCACTGAAAAAAGATTATCGCCCGAGCAAACACTGATGAACAAATACAGCGATTGTGATGATAGGGTTTCTTTATTTTACTACTTGGTAAAAGAGATATATAACCTGCCAATGATTGTGTTGCTATATCCAACACATGTAACTATGGCTGTAGAATTGGCTAAACCAGTTGGTAATCCTGTAGAGTACAAGGGGAGGAAATTTACTTTTTGTGAACCCACACCACAAAAAGACAATTTACCAATAGGTAAATTGATGGAAGAATATAATGGTAAAGCGTACAAGGTTGCATTTGAATATTTTCCAATACAAAAATAAACATTCTTCATTTTTTAAGCATTATTTTTCTTATAATTCTATCACCAAGCATAAAAAAACATGCATGAAAACTCATGCATGTTTACAATCATGACCCCCTGTTTTGATTGTTCTTTACTTACTATTTATTAAAATTTTTCAAATTGCAACATAGTAGCTTGTGCTCCATTAGTAGTACTAACCATTTTAAGCGAGTACTTACCAGCAGCCCAATTACCTATTTTGTATTTGAAATTTAGAACGTTGTTAAGTTCCATTTGTCTTAAATCAACAACTCTACCAGCCATATCAACTAGTGTAAGTGTATATTTTCCATCAAATGAACCTTCCTGTGCTCTAATAACTACATCCTCATTTCCTCTTGTAGGATTAGGATACATATCTATTATCCATTTACCATCACACATGCCTGATACAGATTTTGCAATGCTGTAAGCCACTCTGCCATTGTTAAATGTAGATTTTACTCTTACATAAACAACAGGTGCTTGTAGCTCTTTTGCAATAGCGATAGTAGCATTGTAAGAAGCTAAACTTGCAGCATTGGTTTGATATATTTTTATATAATCAACACCGTTTTTACTAGCTTCTAATTGATAGTTGCTCAAATCTATTTCTCTATCAGTGCTAAAGTTTACTTTTAAAGAACACTCACTTTTCGTCAACTCATCTACAGTTGTTATTGGCACAGGAGCGGCAATATTTGTAACTGCATATTTCAAAAACGAAGCGTTGTTGTTTCCATCATTGTCTGACAAAATGGTAACCGTATTGTGGTTTGTAATTAGAAAATTAGCTGTTATTGTAGAAGTTCCCGCTTGGTTACCTACTACTTTAAAAGCTACTTCTACTTGCTGAAAACTTGCAGGTAATGCTGTGTTCAATTCGCCTGTAAGTTGAGATTGACCGCCAGTATTTGCAGCAGACCAAGTAAAATAGTTGCTAGAGTTTACTGTTGTCAAATCCAACAATGGATCTAACTGCAATTTTGAACCCAAGCCTATTTTTACTTTGCAACTACCTTTTGGAATAGCAGCATTATGATCTGTATTTTCTACAGGTATAATCAATTTTACCAATTGACCAGGCTGAATAAAATTTTCATTTATTTGATTTCCTGCTATGTCAGTAATTTTTATTAAACCCAATTTTGGGTCGAGCGTTACTGCTCTTTGCTGAGCAAAACTGCTAAGTGAAGCTGCTAACAGACCACTAAACAATAAGCTCTTTACATTTAATTTCATAAAAATGTTTTTAAAATATTTTAAATAACGGAGGAGAAAATTTCTCCTCCGTTTATATCATTGAACTTATTCGGCAGCCATTATAATTGAATTGAGATTGTTTGTCAAAATCAATTCTCCATTTGCTCTTCTTAACCTTGCACTTAATGTAAACGTAGATACGTCAGTTGTATTACGTGTTAATGTAACTGCAACATTTACTCTTTGGTTACAAAGTAAAGTACCAGGACCCGCTCCTAATGGATTGGTTAAAATGATAGATACAAAAGAAGGATCTGTATTATCAATTTTCCATCTTGAATTATCAAGTGTGTAAGTAGTGCTACCAACAGTAGTGCTAAATATAGCCGTGTTTAAGTTGATAGTAAAACCATTCACTCTTGTAATTCTAATGGTATCGCCCACTGCAGGGTTACCTGCTATTTCTGCTACGTTATAAACAATTGTTTGTGTAACACCAGAAGTTAAAAATAAGCTTCCTGTAATATCAGAACCCAAAGAGATATTAGGTGCTGTACCTATAGGTTGTGTAACAGTAGCCGTACTAGTAGCTGTACAACCATTAAAATCAGTAGATGTAATGGTGTAATTACCTGCAGAAAGGAAAGAAAATATGCCAGAAGTAAATCCTGTAGTATTTACCGTAGGCCCTGTAATGGTATATCTGTATGGAGCTGTACCACCAGTAGAAGTAACTGTTATAACACCATCTGCGCCCGAATTACAAACATTGTTTGTAGTAGTTGTAGCAGATGCAGCTAATACTAGCGGTTGTACAATAGTAACTGTTGCGATACTAGAACATGTGTTGCTCAAAGGAGCATCACCAGTTGCTGTAGCGGTAACTGTATAAACACCCGGTGCAAGACCTGTATTTGTTACAATTAAGTTTGCTGAATTTCTAATAACAACTGTAGTACCTGGGCTAGCTGTTACATTTATAATACCATTAGCTGCACCGTTACAAGTTACGTTTACTTGTGTAGTAGTTACAGTAACAGGTAACGTGTATTGTATGGTAGATGCGTTGTTTTGTAAATCTTCATCTATCAATAATGCTGCTACGTTTACAATATTAATTTTTGTAGAAACATTTGCAGTACAAGATAATCTGCCTTTTACATTGAACACTAAAGTAGAAGCAAAATCTTCTGGAATTGCTAAAATTTGTGTACCAGTAATGATTACACTATCTGCTACTGTAGCAGAAGTCCATGTAAAATAATTGCTTAATGGAGCAGTAGCTAAATTGAAACCTGTGGCCAAAGAAAGTTTAGAACCAAGATTTATTCTTAGGCTTATTGTTCCGTTTGGCACTGCATCAGTTTGACTCAAATTATAGAATGGAATTCTTAATTTATAATCTTGTGTAAACAATAAACTGTTTGCACTTTGAGATGCATTAGCAATAGTAGTAAAGTTCATTTGGGTTACTGCAGGGTCAGCCGTTACAGGTGTAGAGAAAGGAAGAATTGTAATTGTTGTAGAATCTTTACAACCATTAGCATCCGTAACAACAAATTTAAATGTACCATCTGCACGTACAAAAGTACCAATGCTTGATGCTACATAAGGAGTTGTGCCTCCTGTAGCAGCTACGGTTACTGTAGTAGTACCACCAAATACGGTGATTGGTGCAAATGTAGCTGTAACCACTATTGGACTTGGTTGCGCTATTGTACCTGTTGTTACTGCTGTACATCCGTTTGCATCAGTAACTGTATAAGTGTATGCCCCTGCAGTACGAGTAAATGTACCTGTACCAGTATAAGGAGCTGTACCACCTGTACCCGTTACAGTAACTGTAGAGTTACCAGCGTTACATAAGATAGCAGTGTTTGTAGAAGCAGCTACCAATGCAGCAGTTGGTTGACCAACCGTTACTGCTGCTGCGTTTGCAGAGCAAGAAGTATTGGCAACTTCTCTAGCTGTAACTGTGTATGGAGAACCTGCTGCATTTACAGTAAATGTATTAGCAGTTTGGAATGCACCACCATTAAGACTGTACTCAACAGTACCTGTTGCACCAGTTGCTACTGCTGTAAGTGTGGTTGTATTACCAAAACAAGCAATAGTACCTGCTGTTGCAGTTACGGCAATGTTACAAACTGCCGTACCAACAGTAGCCGTAGCTGTACCTGTACAACCATTAGCTGTAGTGATTGTTACCGTATAAGTACCCACTGCTAAACCTGTAGCGGTTGCAGTTGTTTGTACTGGTGTAGTGTTCCAAGAGTAAGAATAAGCACCTGTACCACCAGCAGCTACTACGGTAGCAGTACCGTTTGTGCTAGTTGGAGAACTTGCAGAAGTAGTAGAAGTTGTACCTGTAACTAATGCAGGTTGACCAATAACAACAGCAGTTGCTGTAGCTGTACATGTTGGTGTAGCTACTTCTCTAGCTGTTACTGTGTAAGTACCTGCTGGTACTGTAAATGTTGGACTTGTTTGGAATGCACCACCAATGCTATATTCAACAGTACCTACGCCACCTGTGCTTGCTGCTGTAAGTGTAGTAGTACCACCATTACAAGCAATAATACCTGCTGTTGCAGATGCTGTGATAGAACAAGCTGCAGCCGCAATTACTGTTACAGAAGAAGTAGCATTGTCATCTGCGGTAACATTACCGGCTGGAGCAGCACCAGCTACAGCACAAGTAGCGCCACCAAAATTCAACTGACCTGAAAAAGTAGATGGTCCACCAATGGTTACGCCTTGTACTTTAAGTATGATTGTACGGTTTGCGCTTCCAGGAATAACATCACTACCATTACAAATACGAATTTGCGATCCTGTATTAGAACCGGCAACAATTATCCATCCGGCAGGTAAGCCTGTTTGTTGAGCATCTGGTAAAAGGGTAACAATAGCAGGAAAAGTAATTACTGGTCTTAATTTTGAAGCCACAATATTAGCAGTACCAGTATTACCAATTGATACTTGAATATCAAGTGTAGCGCCTACTGCTACCTCTCCAGCATTTAGTGGGTTAGTAGTCCCTAAACCGATAACTCCGATAGTTGGGTTTGCTTGCCCAATTGCATTAGATGCTATAAAAAAAGCACCTATGCAAAAAAGCATTAATAATTTTATAATTTTCATTATTGTTTATTTATAAATGATTTAATTGATTTATGTTTTCTGTATTTTTATTAGTTAGCTCCTAAACCAGTAAGTGAACCATTATTAGTACCATCAATATCTGATCCACCGCTAAGAGTTACAGATAAACTTTGGTTTGTTCCACCAGGTGTAGTTGCATTTCTTTTTGCAGTTAAACCTATAGAAGCAGAACCTCCTGATGAAATACTAAAGCCATCTATTGAAGTAGCTATTAGGTTTCCTGATTGAATACTAAATCTCCATTTTGTGTTATCAAAAGGAGACCCACCATTACCTGCAGAAGTGCCATTAAGCGTACCTAAAGTTGGAGTAGCCGTAAGGGCTGGCCCGCCTAAAAGAGCAATTGTCCAACCAGATGGAACTGGAATAGTTATAGTAATTGTACCGTTAGAATTACCAATAGCATTTTCAAATAAATCTACCACAACTTCTGCCGTTTGATTGGCTACAAATAAACCAGTTGAAATTTGAATACCTGGTGCTAAATCACAACCAGATGATGCAGCTCCTGAACCTGCTCCATTTGGACGATAATCAGGATTTAAGAAATCCCAAGCATTTACCAATACATCGCATGGTGTACTTATAACAGTATTCGTGTTTGCTGCAGCAGTTAAATAAGTTGAAGTAGCAGCATTTTCAGCAGCCAATGCCAAACCTGTTGCACCCGAAACGGTAGAATTAAATGCATAATCCATAGCAATAATATTATTTTTAAATGCAGCACCGCCGGTTGCACTGTTTGTTAAAACATCAGCATCCATTACCAAACCTCTCCAGTTGTTCATTAAAATACTGTTGAATATTTTTAACTCTGTATTTCTTCTTAAACGAACACCTCTTCTAAAACCAATTGCTGTAGGTTGTGTAACAGAAGGAGAATTACTGGTACATCTAAAAGCACCAATTTGTGTAATGTTATAAAAACTTGCGCTTGTTTTTGGTGTAGACGTAAATGGAGCTGTACCATTGTTGTCTGATTCAAAACCTTCAGATGTAGATACTGCAGGAGCATCAGAAACTGCAGGGTCTTTTATTGCTAGGCCAAATTGTACCAACCCACTATAACCAAAGTCTGTATCAAAATCATCATCCAGATTTCTATAAGAAACCAAATGCTTACAGTTTACTGCGCCGCCAAACCACTCAAAAGCATCATCATTGCCAAATGATGTTTGTACGTAATCAACCGTAGTACCACTACCCACACCACCAAATGTTATAGAATTTAATTCGTTGTTAGCAGCTATTGCAAAACCTGCATATTCTATACGAATATATTTTAAAGAACCTGAGTTGTCTGCATTGTTGCTACCACCATAACGAGCCCTTGGTTCAGTAGCACCAATACCTTCAATGTTGACATTATTACCTTGGTTGGTAACACCTCTTCCTAAAATGGTAAGTCCACCCCAATCGCCTGCTACTCTTGAGCCAACAGCTTTACTAGATGTAAATACAATTGGGTTACAAGGAGTACCGTTAGCAATGATAGTTGCACCTCTTTGCACTACCAAAGAGCTTATCACTGTAAGCGCATCACCACGAATAACTGTTCCTGCTTCAATGGTAAGCGTTACTAAACTATCTACATAAACTATACCTTGCAATAAATAAACATTGTTTTTTGTCCATGTTGTGTTTGCAGTAATAACACCTGTTACGTTTACCGTAGGTGCAGCATAAAAAGTATTTTGTGGGTTATAATTTGTCCAGTTGTCTGTCCACTGTGCAGTAGGAGCAGGAGCAAAAGCACCACGATAGGTCGTAGTCTCTATAAACTGTGCATTTACTAGTGTTGCAGTAAATAACAATAAAGGTAAAATTGATAAGATTTTCTTTTTCATTTTTAAATTTTTTTTTGTAAAAATTGATGATTTTTTTTTGATTTGATTTAAGAGATTTTGTTTATGTTTTTATTTCATTGGCTAATGATTTTTAAGGTTAATAATTTGAGGTTTGTGTGTGTTGTGTAAAGCATTTTTTTTTGAGTAATAACTATTAAATAATAAACAATAAACTTGTAGCTGTTGTTGTATTGTTATACCTGTGTAGAGCATTATAGTCAATAGTTTGAAAAAAATAAATAGGTGTAAAAAGCCTGTAAATACCGGTGCTTTTTCATTAATATTGGAGGATTTAGCAAGTTCAAAACTTGAATGTAAAAGTATATTTTATGTTAAAGTTTTTTGGATTTTTACCATTACCAAAACATAATCAAATTGTGTTTTCTGAATGAAGAAATTGTTAACTATTATTTTAAAAAACTACATTGTTTTAAAAAAATAGGAAGAGAGGGAAAGCAAAAGCATATGGGGAATTATGAGAAGGTTTAGCTTAATAAATTTTTATTAATCGCATCAATAAATAAATCAACGTTTATTATTAAACTTAAAATAAAAAGTGATGTAAGTTCTATATGAATATTTCAATTAAAAAATACTTGCAGAATGAATTTTACAGCTTTTAAAAATAAAAAAGTCGAACGAGTAAATAAAATTTATCCGATCGACTCTCAGCTATTATTTTTTAGTAGAATAAAAAAAATTACTACATTATAAATTTTAAGGATTAAAATTTAAAACTTGCACTAAAACTTAGAACTCTTGGTGCGGCATTAGAAGAAAATATCCTATCCTGTTCACCAAATGATTGCGTTTTATCATTGTCCAAGTACACAGATATATTTTGGGCAAGTAAGTCTTTGATATTACATTTTACTTCCACTTTATTATTATAAAATGTTTTTGCTAATTGAAAGTCTATAACTGTTCTTTCTTTTTCATAAAAATCGGGCAAGTCTATACTACCTGCTAAGGCTAGCCTTTCCCCTATTCTGTTTACAGACAATGTGGATGTTAAACCAGTAAGCTCATTATTGTATGTAAGCGAACAATTAATAATATATGGCGACTGACCTTGTAGTGGTCTGATAAGCTCTGTACCGTTTGCCTTTTTGCCTATTGGCACTTTCGATTTTATATACGCAGCATTACCTGCTAATGTAAATTTATTTAAAACTGTATTCTTGATATTTTTTCCAAATAGCGTAGATAATAAAACCCTAAACTCAGTTTCTACCCCAAAAACAGTAGCTGTAGGATTATTAAAATAAGAAGCGTTTCCAATAAAAGTTGGCTGTACTGAAAATTCAATTGGGTTATCAAATTTTTTGTAAAAGCTGGAAAATGAAAGTAATTGTGCACTGCCGGGAAAAATTTCAAACCTAAAATCATAATTCTGTATTTTAGCTCTTTCTAATGTATTTCTGCCAGACACTACCAAACCTGATAGGTATTCAAAAAAGGAAAATGGAGCTAGTTCTCTGTACTCAGGTCTATTAACAGTTTCACTATAGGAAAACCTTATATTGGTTTTTGACGTTAAGGCATAAACAAAATTTACAGAAGGTAAAAAATCTACTTTTTTAAAATCTACTTTTATTGTATCTAAGCCTCTTTGAGGTGCTTTTAATTTTTGGTCAAAACTTTCCATACGCACACCAGCTATTAACCTTAGTTTTTTAAAAAACCTTTGATCATTCATTATGTATGCATGTGTATTAGTAGATGATGCCACGTATTCAGAGTACGGTAAAGTGCCGTCTTGTACGCTTATACCTGCCTTACCATTATCCAGAACTCCTAAATATTGCTTTAAAAATCTTTGATCATTGGGCAAGCTTTCTATTGAAAAATCTCTCCCATAAGTTGATCCACTATACGAAACTAGTCCTAAAGCTCTGCTTGTAAAATCTCTTTCTCTAGCTTGATAACCAAAACCAATTTTTATAAAATTCTGGCTATTTTTCATGAAGGTATATGGTTGTGTAATATCTATTTTTGTACTTTTTATATTTTCTTGTGAGTTAGTAGATACCATGCTACCACTGGCCCCTATACCTGATCCGCTACCTTGGCCAAGCAACAAACCAACTGTAGATATAAATTGATTTGGTATTGCTCTATTTACTTTACTATAAGCAGCTAGCCAACTAATTTTTGTTTTTTTACTGCCAATTTGATGTTCACCAATTAGCTGACTATTTAATATTTTATCTTGTGTATATGATGTAAACGTTTCACTAATTGTTCCGTTTGGATCGTTAAAAAATTCAGGGTTGCCAAATCTATTTACCAATCTATTATCTGTATTTACACTCAAGTTATTTTTCCAACTAATATTATTTCTATTGTTTATTTTAACTGAAATATTTCCTAAAGCAGACCAAATAACCTCATCATTATAAATGGAATCTATATATTTCCTATTTTGTATTGGGTAGTATCCTGGTACGTTAGGATCACCTGTGTAAGTACCAGGTCCTTCATAGCTATTTCTTTCGCCTGTTGTAAAGCTAAAACTACGGTTGTATGTTAAAGAAAAAATCGAACTTATAAACTCCTGTTCTTTTCTATTTATGTTAAAACTTTTGGCTAATTGAAAATTAAAATTAGGTCTAGTGTTAGCTGATTCTACACCCCATTTGTATTTACCAAAGCGCTTTGCTAAAGCCAGCTTTTCATCAGGACTTAACTTAATAAATCCATTTTGATCGGCAGGTATCCCTTCTGGCAATGCTCTTGTACCATCATCTAGCCCTAGCCAATCTTTTTTGCCTTGCATTTCATTAAACAATCGGTTATTACCTGTTATTAATGAGTTGTAGCTTTGCCCAATTGTAATGATACCTATAGGTT
This sequence comes from Ferruginibacter sp., assembly GCA_031429575.1. Classification (GTDB taxonomy): domain Bacteria; phylum Bacteroidota; class Bacteroidia; order Chitinophagales; family Chitinophagaceae; genus Ferruginibacter. The sequence continues at coordinate 23,181 of JANOZW010000081.1, read as the reverse complement.
TGGATGAGGTGCTTTTCGTAGTAATTTCAATAATACCTCCACCAAACTCTCCTGTTTTATCGGGCGTAGCAGTTTTAAAAATAACGAGATTATCTAGTATGGCAGATGGAAATATATCAAATGCAAAAGCTTTTCTATCACTCTCTGTACTAGGCAATGGTGCACCATTTATAAAAGAAGCATTGTACCTATCGTTAAGCCCTCGTATAATAGCAAACTTATCATCTTGTATGCTAGCGCCACTTACTCTTTTTATAACATCGCTACTACTTTTATCGGGTGTTCTTTTTATACTTTCTGCTGTTATACCATCACTTACACTAGCACTGTTTTTTTGTGCTATTAATAATGACTCTACTGTAGCTCCAGCAGCTTTTAATCTTTTGGGCGCTTTTACTACTACTTCATCAGATGCCTTTACATCTAGCGAAATACTAATATCTGTATTGTCATTTTCCTTCACAACTATTTCTTCAATAATTTTTGATTCATAACCAGCATAGCTACACTTTATAGAGTAAGTTCCTACTTCTAATTTACTAAAACTAAAAACACCATTTTGGTCAGCAGCCCTAGTTTTTGTTTTCTCTACAAGTGTAAGACTAGCTCCTGCTAAGGGTTGCCCTGAGTTAGCACTAATTACTTTACCTGAAATTTTTCCATTTTGTGCAAATACAATATGTGATATAGCAATTAGTATAATTAAACAGCATACTCTTTTCATTTTTTGTTAATTTTTGCAAAGGAAATTTATTATTGCCTTATTGATGTTAACAAATCATTATGCAAATATTAATTTTTGTAATACTCAGTTTTTTTAATTTTTAAAGAAGTACTGCTTACACAAAAAAGTATTTTAAAAAAAATATTTATTTAGATTTTTTCTTTAGGTAACATTTAGATAATGATTACATAATACCACAATTACAATTTTTTTTTGCCTTAACTCTAATTTTGAAAATTAAAATAATATCATTTTCAAATGAAAATATTTACATGTGGTTTTCTTCTTTTATTGGCAATAATAAAGTATGAAAATTCTTTTTCGCAAAATGTATTACTAAATGTACTTACACAAAATACTGGCATAGTTAGTAAAAATAAGGTAGTGTTTTTAGAAGTTAGTATTTCTAATACGAGTGCTACTAAAACAGTACCAGCTTATAAGCTTCGTCCTCAAATTAATTTTCCTGCAAACCTTGTAAGCATAGCTGATACAGGGCACATATTACCTGCTGGGTGGAAAATTATTTCCAATAAAGATGCTGTAGTAATACTCTCTAATGGTACAGATATGATTCCAGAAAATGGCAGTAGAACTATATTGATAGCCATGCGAGCAAAAGATGTTGGTGGACCTTCTACTATATCTGGTAACCTAACATTTTCTGATGGTAAAGCACCGGGTTTAATAGTTGGCACAGCAACCATCGGAGATAATATAGCGGATAATACTTCTACCACTTCTATAAAAGTTTTGCCATAAAGTATTTAATAAAATAATTAATTCTATTAATCAATTTACTATTTCTCTACATGAAACTTTTCAAATTATTTATACTTTTTTTAGCAAGCAATTATATTGTTTCTTCTTCACTAGCTCAAGCGAATCCATCTATTTCTGTTTTGCCTGCAAATTCTGGATTAGTAAATTTAGGTGCTACACTCGATCTTCAAATTACCATTGGCAATACTGGTACTGCCAGTATTGCTGCAGCTAAACTAAGGCCTGTAATTACGATTCCTGCCATAGTAAATATTTTACCAGACGCACAACAAACAGGTTTACCTGCAGGATGGATAATTGTGGCTGGTTCTAATACTGGCTCTCAAATTCGTATTTGCAATGGTAGCGACGTTATAGCTGGAAGTACATCTCGAACAATAATAATTAAAGTAGTAGGTGTAACTATTGGCGGCCCTCTAACTTTTTCAGGCCAATTGAATTTTGGTGGTGCTACTTGTACTGTAGCAGGTGCTGCCCCAGCTGGCAATAATATAGCAGATGATAATGCCACATCCACTATTACCGTTATTGCTGGTTGTAGCTTAACAGTAGGTGCAGCAGCAGGTACAATATTGTGCAATGGAGGCACTACAACTATTACTACTTCCAGTGCTGGTATTGCTGGAGCTGTTGAATATGCTATTGCTGGTACCAGCTCTTTTTCTTTTCAAGCAAGCAATACTTTTACAGTGCCTGCAGGTACATATACTGTAACTGCAAGGGATGTAGCCAATCCATTAACATGTGTGGCAGTTACATCTAATATTATTATTGATGATCCAATTGCACTTGCATCTCCAACTATTAGTATTGCACAACCTACTTGTACAGATGCCTCTGGGTTAGTAACCATTACATCTTCCACAACAGGATTAACTTTTAGTATAGATGGAAATACAACCTATGTGAGCTACACAGCTCCTATTGCATTGGCCACGGGTGCGCATAGCATAAGAGCAAAAAATAACAATGGTTGTCTTTCGCCAATAAATAATTTTACCATAAATGCACAACCTGCTACGCCTACTGCTCCTACTGTAGGTGCGATAACGCAACCTAATTGTGCAGTATCTACTGGGTCTGTAGTTTTAAATGGATTACCAGCCGGAGACTGGATATTAAACCCTGGCGCTATTGCTGGAAACACATCTAGTACAACAATCAACACACTCGCTGCGGGTATATATAATTTTACAGTAACAAATGCTGTAGGATGTACATCAACAGCTTCAGCCAATGTAAATATTAATGCTGTAGTTGGTGCACCTGCTTCACCTACAACGCTTGTAATACAACCTACATGCACCGTTAGCACTGGTAGCATTACAATAACTTCTTCTACTACGGGTTTAACTTTTAGTTTAGATGGTGGGCCTTATAATGCATACCCTGCTACAGGTTTTGTAGGAATAGCTGCAGGCAATCATACTATCATTGCACAAAACATAAGTGGTTGTTTATCTCCACCTGCAAACTTTACCATCAATGCACAACCTACTGCCCCAGCGGCTCCTACAGTAAACGTTGTACAGCCTACATGCACAGTAGCTACAGGTATAATCGTTATTACATCGCCTACCACTGGGTTAACCTTTAGTTTTGATGGAAGTACATTTGCACCTTATCCTTTAGGAGGATTTACAACAACAGCTGGCACACACTCTATAGCCGCACAAAACAGTAATGGCTGTACGCCATCTGTAACGAATAATATTATTGTAAATGTTCAGCCAGCTACTCCTTTGGCAAATATATCTGCAACTGCTATTACTTGCTTTGGTAGTAACAGCACTATCACAGCTACGGGAACAGGCGGTGTGTTGCCCTATCAATATAGTTTAAATAGCGGTTCTTTTCAACCTTCCAATATTTTTTCTGCACCCATAGGTACATATAGTGTTGTTATAAAAGATGCTAATGGGTGTGCTAGTACTAGTAATAGTTTAAGTATTATACAACCTAGCCAAATTGTAGCTTCTATTACAGCAAATACAATTGCATGCAGTGGAGGTAGCACAAGCCTTAGCGTAAATGCTACGGGAGGTACTGGTGCATATGAATACAGTTTAAATAATGGAACAATATACCAAACGAGTAATATATTTTCTGTAGTTGCTGGTATTTACTCCGCCAAAGTAAGATTGGTAGTGAACCCAACATGTAGTGCTACTACTCCTACTATAACCATACTACAACCGGATAGTTTAAAAGCATCTTCATCTGCATTACCAATAAATACATGTGGAGGAACAACGGAGGTAAAAGTAGTAGGGACAGGTGGAAAGCTACCATACACAGGTGTAGGTAATTTTAATAGAGGGCCAGGTACTTGGCGTTTTTTAGTAGCAGATGCTAATGGGTGTACAGCCAATACAGAAGTTACTATTTTGCCTCCTGGCTGTGTTGGCTTAAGCGTTTTTCCTAATCCTGCACAAAATGTTATTAGTATAAATCATTCTAAAGCAGAGGCAGCATCTACTATGCAAGTTTTTGGAATGAATGGCGCTTTAGTAATGAGCAAGGCTGTACCGCAAAATGCTTTTATAACAACAATGGATGTAAGCAAACTTGCAAGTGGTGTTTATGTATTGCTGTTTGTAAGTGGCAATGAAAGAAAGGAAATAAGATTTGTAAAAACCAATGTAAAATAAGTTTATGCAGATGGAGCAAATGCGAAGTAATAAATTTTTATAAATGATAACCCTCTATATTTTATAAACAAAATAATAATTTCAAAATGAAAAAAATTAAATCAACAATCTTGTTTCTAATGATTACCCTTATAACAACAAATGTAATTGGGCAGGCAAACCCAACTATCGGTGTTATCGGCTTGGGTACTACTAATCCACTAAATGCTGGAGAAGTAGCGGTAGGTGCTACACTTGATCTTCAAATAACGATTGGTAATACTGGTACGGCAAATATTGTGGCTTCGAAATTAAGGCCTGTGATTACAATACCTGCAATAGCTACACTTTTACCTGATGTGGAACAAACAGGCTTACCTACTGGGTGGGTAATAGTGGCAGGTTCTAATACTGGGTCGCAAATTCGTATTTGTAATGGTAGCGATGTTATTCCGGGAAGTGCAAACCGTATTATCATACTAAAAGTACGAGGGGTAACCGTTGGAGGACCATCAACTTTTGCAGGTAATTTATTTTTTGGTGGAGCTAATTGTAATGCAGCGGGCGCTGCTCCTGGTGGCAATGTTACAGCAGATGACAATGGTACTTCTTCTATAACTGTTATAGCTGCAGTATTACCACTAACCCTTACAGATTTTAGTGCTACTTTAAAAGAATGCCAACCTGTTTTAAACTGGACTACAGCCTCTGAAATAAATACTGATCGTTTTGAAATTGAAAGAAGCAATATAAATGCTACAGATTGGAAATCGATTGGCAATGTAGCAGCTAGTGGTTACAGCTCTACAAAAATAAATTATAGTTTTACTGATAAAGATTTGAGTGCATCATCCGAAAAAGTATCGTACAGATTAAAAATGATTGATAAAGATGGTAGTTATAAATATTCAAAAATATTACCAGTGTTGGTAAATTGTAAAACGGCTACTATTTTGGTTTATCCTAACCCTGTACAAGATGGTAAATTATATGTGAGTGTAACAGGCACAAATGGATATGTTGAAGCAACTTTACTATCAGCATCTGGCCAAGTAATATTGAAAAATAAAATAAACAACGGTACTAATTATTTAAATGTTTTAAATATAGCCGATGGTATTTATCTATTAAATATTAAAGATGATAATGGATTTAATAAGAACGTAAAGGTTTCTATTAGGCACTAAAATAGCAATAAGTATATCATTAAAAAAGCCATCGAAGATTTCGATGGCTTTTTTAATGATGGTTTATATTCTTATAATGACAGCTTACTTCTTTAGATAATTATACTGATAAGCAAGATGGAGTTTTACTATTCTACAATAACACTTTCTTTATTTTTAGCACTGCTTTTTGGTGACTCGGAATAAACTTTAAGCACCTCCTTTTTTTTCTTTTTCTGTAAAATGATTAATCGTTTAATGGATTGTTTATGTTCTTCAAACTGTTTTACGATGATGGTCATTTGCTCAAATGCTTCTCTATAATTTTTATAAATTTCAGATAATGTTTCTCTGTGTTTATAAATACTTTCATAGTAAGGACAATAGGAATTTGTCAAGTTTTCTTCTTGCAGTTTGTTTATGTATTCTTCCACCAATTTGTACTGAGAGTGCAAAATGCCTTGCATAATTTATATTGCTGGTTTTAGGGTTAGGGGTTATTACTTTTATCGTTTTAATTTCTACATCACCATAAAAAAATGTTTGTAACTTATTTGGTGATTTTATTGTTTTAATACTTTTAAAATTTCTACAGTTTTGCTATTTTCGCTAAATATTTTTAGTAAGTATTGCCCTGCAGAAATATTACTTATATCATAATTGAACCTTACAACATTTACCAATTTTATTTCTGTAGTTTTTATAAGCTTGCCCGACATGTCTAGCAAAGAGACTAAGTAAGTGCCATTGAAAAGGTCATTTTCTTTTTGTACATAAAAGCTGCTACTGTACTTTGGAACGGGATTGGGGTATAACGATAATGCTGTTTTTGAATCACATACACCAGATATCTTTTTTATTTCGCTGTATTGAAACTTTCCATCCATATCAATAGATTTAACCCTAACCAATAATATAGGTACTTGATAGGCTTCTGCAACAGCAAGGGTTTGAAATGTGTAGCGTTTAAAATTATTTGCTTGTACAGTAGCTATTTTCTCAAAATTATTAAAGTCTTTACTTATTTCTAATTCATACCTACTCACATTTATTTCATTTTCTGTATCAAAATATACTTTAAGTGAACAGTCTTTTTTTTCTGTAAAAATATTTGTAAAAGTAACTGGCAATGTAGCATTGGTTATTGTATAAGCAATAGAGGCTATATTGTTAGCACCATTTTCATCAGATAAAGTAGTATTTGTATTGTGATTTGTAACCAAAAAGTTAGTTGTGATTGTTGAGTTTCCAAGTATTATTCCTTTTACATTAAAGTAAGCTGTATCATTAAAATTTGCAGGCAATTCTGCAATAAGGTCTCCCGTAATTTGCACTTGTCCTCCAGATGAAATTGCTGACCAAGTAAAATAGTTACTTGTGTTTACTGTATTTAAATTAAAAAGTGGATTCAAAATAATTTTTGAGCCTAAACCAATTTTTACTTTGCAAGTACCTGCTGGTAAAGCATTGATTGTATTTTTATTTAAAATAGGAACTTTTAATTTTATAATGCCGTTTATTGGTAATTGTGTAACTAGAATTGTACCACTCACTACCGTAGTAATTCTCATCGGTTCTAAAGCGGGATCAGCCGTAATAGATTGCGAAATGGCAAAAAAAGGCAAAGCAATAAAAAGCAATAAGAATAATTTTTTCATAACAAGTTTTTTTAGTTTTTAATATCTGGGATTTTATAGATAAACAAAACTCACGTAGCAGGAATAATGTTGTGATGGCTTGAAATAAGATTGGAGATACAAAAATAAATATGTTAATGCTAAAGCATATTACGAAATCGTTACCTAACTATTAAATTTTAAACCCTAGATTGCTAATGCACCATAATTGTGATAAGGTACTTCTATTAGGTGTGCGGCAAACCCCATCATAGTATCAATAATCGTTTCTGTATTTTTAGTATAATTTACTAATGATTGTTTGTTACTATTTAGCCAATCATAAAATGAACTAGTAAAATTATTATTGATTGCTTTGATTGTTTGTACGCCTAATTTTTCTAAAGCTGCTGCATTGCATTGTTGCTCATACTGGCCTTTTACAGGCAATGCTAATATTTTTTTTTGTAAATACAAAGCTTCCGCTGGGGTTTCAAAGCCTGCACCAGTAATGATGCCATAGCAATTAATAAGACTTTGGTTAAATGCATTTTTTTCAACTGGTATAAATGTGATATTACCTATTGTTATTTTTTGTTTTACTTCTTTAGAAAAAACTTCGAACTGAAAATCTTTTAATGGAGATAAATATTTTGTGAGAGTAGCATCAGAATAAGATAATAAATAGACTGTAATATGTCCAAGGTTTTTTGGTGATGCATTCCAAATTTCGTTTTTGACAATGGGTGGTAAAATAAAATCATCATATTGCTCAAAATGTAATCCTATATACGTTGATGCTCGGGCATAATTTTTTAAAACCAATTCACCAATAAAATCTTTCTGCTTAGGTCGTGGCGTATGGCTGCTCATAAAACTTGCTTGGTGACCAAAATTAATACTGGTTACTTTTTTATATGCACATGCCATAGCAGTGATGCTTTCAAAATCGTTTATTACTAAATCGTATTTTTCTACTGGCAAGTTTTTTACTTCGTTAAATATCCTTTTTGGTTGCAGTGCTTTCAATGTATCAAAATAACTAAGCCCACCATTGCCGCTATAAAATAAACTAAGCCCTTTGCTTCGGTATTGCACATTAGCATCTATAGCTAAGTTGCTATTGCTGCCGCTGAGAAATAAATCTACAGTACCATATTGTTCTAAGTATGGCAATATTTCCATAGCTCGGCTTATGTGGCCATTGCCTGTGGCTTGTACGGCATAAAATATTTTCATGGTTGGTATTTTATTTTTTCCCACAAAGTACACTGTGGCTAATAATATTTACTACTAGGTTTAGAAAAATAACTACTTTTTTGTTTGTGTTTCTTAGTGTTCTTAGTGGGATGATTTTCTAGATAAAATTTCTCATTTCCTCATAAACCATCAATGAGTTTATATAATAATTTATTTCTTCCGATACCACATTTAGCTCTGGCATCGAATCATGTATAACTTTTACGGGCTGTTGCTTTTCGTTATAGTGATAAATATTCCATTCTTTATTTGTATATTCTAGTGCAGATAAATTTTCTACCCAATCGCCTGAATTGAGGTAAGTAACTTTACCTTTTTCTGTTTCGATAACTCTTTTTTCTGGATGATGTATGTGCCCACAAATAACGTAATCATATTTTTTCTCTATGGCAATCTCAGCTACCGTATTTTCGAAATTGTTGATAAATGCAATGGCTTTTTTTACGCTGTTCTTAACTTTTTTGGAAAATGAAACTTTTTCACCACCGAAAGATTTAGAAATAAAATTGACAAATCGATTTAGCAGAATTAATAAGTCGTACCCTTTTCCACCAAGTTTAGCTAAAATTTTTGCACTGCCTTTTGTGCTATTGTCAAATACATCTCCATGAAAAACCCAAATAGATTTTCCATCTATTTCCAACAAAAATTTATCTGCTAAAATAAAACTGCCCATACTTAGGCCTGAGTAACGGCGAAGCATTTCATCATGATTGCCGGTAATATAAATTACCCTTGTGCCACTCGTTATAAAATGTAAAATCTCTTTTATAACTGCCATGTGTGCAGCAGGAAAATAACGTTTGCTAAACTGCCATCCATCTACAATGTCGCCATTGAGTATTAAAATTTGTGGAGATATGCTTTGAAGATACGTTAGCAACTCATTTGCATGGCAGCCGTACGTTCCAAGATGTACATCGGATATTACTACTATATCTATTGCTCTGCGTTTCATGGTTGTTCGTTTAGCAAATATTGATAAACTATGTAATGAAATAGTAAAGCTATGGTTAAATAAAAATTAGCTAAGGAATAAGAAATTGTTACCAAGTAAAATATTTTCATAATATTTCAATAACATTATTTTCATTTTATGGTAATGTAAAAGCTGTTAATTGCACCAAATTATCAAAGATGAAAAAAGCACTTTCTATCCAATCGATTATTTTAATCTTTGCGACCCTCATTTCTCTTGCTATTACTATATATGTTGGAAGCTTTAGTATAGATACCGCTACATTTTATTCGAAGGCGCTTCTAGTAAATACTACTTTTATGGGGGATGCTTTTTTTGCATTTGGTATTGTATTCTTCTTACTATTTTTCTTTAATACGAAAAGTATGTCTTTAAAACTTTTAATAGCAATATTAATCTCACTCAGCATTACACAGGTTATTAAAAATATTTTTAGCGGATTACCATTACAACTTTTCTTTGAAGAAGGTATTTTGCAAAATTCAAGCGAGGCTTTATTTAAAGAAAATATTATTTCTTCTCATACGTCTATTGCATTTACATTGGCTAGTTTTCTTGTACTATCTACTAAAAATATTTTTTTTAAAGTGTTCAGTATTCTATTGGCAATTACTGTTGCTATTACTAGGGTGGAGTTGGCTGGAGATTCTCTGTTAGCTTTAGCCATAGGGTTATTGCCTGCAATAATATCGTTGCTTTATTTATACAATATGAAGCAGAAAAAACAAACTAACAAGCATGCTTATTACTACAAAAGTAGAAAAGAAAGTAAAGGAAGTGCCCGGCAATTATTAAGGGTATGATTCTTTTTTTGCTGGTAGGGTAAATCCAAAACTCGTACCAACATCTAACTTGCTACGCACATGTATGGCCTGCCTATGTGCATCTATAATGTGCTTGCATATAGCAAGTCCAAGCCCGCTACCACCTACTTTTCGGCTTCGAGCATGGTCGGTTCTATAAAATCGTTCAAATATTCTTGGTAGGTGTTCTTCTGCTATCCCATCGCCATCATCGCTTATTTCTATCAATACATTGTTGCCATCTACATTGTAAAAACTTGCTTCTATAGTGCCATTTTCTTTGCCATACTTTATGGCATTTTCTGTAAGGTTTATAAACACCTGCCTTATTTTTTCTTTATCTGCATATACAGATAATGGAAACTCACAGCCTTTTTTTATAAAACATTTTATATTTTTTTCGGCCGCTTGTAGTTCCAAACTATCAAACACTTCTTTCATTAAATCTTGAATGGTAAATTGCTCAAATAGCATAATCATTTCGCCACTTTCAAGTTTGGTTATTTCATCTAAATCATTTAACAAACTTACAAGCCTTGCAATATTTCGAGATGTACTTGCAAGAAATTTTTCATTTACCTCATTGTTGTGTAATGCACCACCTATGAGTGTATCTACATAACCTTGTATAGCAAAAACAGGCGTTTTTAATTCGTGGCTAAGGTTTTGTAAAAACTCTTTTCTAAACGTTTCGTTTTGTTGTAAGGTTTCTATTTCTTTTTTTCGCAGTTCTGCCCATGCTTCCACATCTTCTCTTACTTCGTCTATTCCTTTTTGTGGTAAAATATTTGCGTAATAAAATTCTTCTCTCTTGGTAGCTTTGGTTTGGTAAATAAGTTTATAAATCAATTTTATTTTTCGGTAAATAAACTTTTGCAGTGTAAATAAAATGAGGGCATAGCTCCCTATAAAAATAATGATAAAAGACGCAGGAAATATCCACCAAATAGGTTTAAAAATAAACAACCCAATACTTATTGGCACAGAAAGTATTACTGCTGTAAATGCCGATAATTGTTGTGGAGATAAATTTCTGGTAGAAAGCATGTTGAACTAAATGATTGCTGCAAGATAATGAAAGCAGTTGGCAGTTTGCAGTTGGCAATTTGCAAAAAGCAATTTGCAAATGAAAAAGAAGATTTAGAAATAAATATACTGGCAAAAAGTAAAAAGAACGTTTGCCCACTGCCAATTGCCCGCTGCAAACTGCTCATTGCTAACTGATTTCAAATTTATACCCCACACCCTTCACCGTACTAATACAATCTTCTCCCAGCTTTTGTCTAATTTTTCTAATATGTACATCTATCGTTCTATCGCCTACAATTACTTCTGTACCCCAAATTCTGTTTAGGATTTCATTTCTTAAAAATACTTTACCTGGTTTTGATGCCAGTAATGCTACGAGTTCAAATTCTTTTCTGGCGAGTATTATTTCTGTGCCTTTAAATACTACAATAAACCGCTCTCTATCTATTTCAAAATCGCCCACGGTTACAATACTTGGGCCTTCGGTTTTTATGCGGCGCAATAGTGAGCTTACTTTGCTCAATAACACTTTAGGGCTAATGGGTTTTGTGAGGTAATCATCTGCCCCGTTTTCTAAACTTTTTATTTCGGTATTTTCATCGTTTATGGCCGTAAGAAAAACAATGAGTGTGCCAGCAAATGCAGACTGTGTGCGTAAAATATTACAAACTTCCATACCATTTTTGCCAGGCATCATCATATCTAAAATAATGAGGTCTGGTTTAAAAGCTTTTGCTTTATCAATGGCTTCATCACCATTTTTTGCTGTAATTACTTCATATCCTTCTCCTTTTAAGTTAAAAGAAAGTATTTCTAAGATATCTGGCTCGTCGTCGGCAATTAATATTTTTTTTGTAATACTCATATTTTTGAATGTTAAGCAAAAGTAAAGTATATCACTATCGTTTAATAAGTTAAATGAACGTTATAAGGTTATTAAATTGTTACCTAAATGCAACAAAAATTTGTCATAAAAGGTCTTACATATATATAGCAATAAAATTTGCACCATATTTGCACTATAATCGTATCTCATGAAGCAGTTATTCTTTATTTTTTTATTATTTTCTGGTTTTGAGGCATTTGCGTCTGATACTACCAATATACCCATTGGCAGGTTAAGCCGTCATGAAGACATAAAGGCGGAGCAAATGCTTTGCGATAAAATGGATGGTAAACAAGATGGCATATTGAGAGTAGGTGGAGATGAAAAAATAAACAAGGAAGTAACCGATGCTTTTATAATAAAGCCAAACGAGTTTCGCCAATGGATAGAAACAAATGATAAAGCCTTACCAAGCAATAATGATAAAGTGCGTTACTTGAGATATGTAGCAAGTGTGTTGGCAAATTTTAGAAGGGCTTATAGGGTTTCAGAAGTACAGAAAACGGCATTGCCATTATTACTAGCAAATTTTGAAAAAATTATAAAAGCAAAAGCCACAGGTTCTTCTATACTACCTGCGCTAGAAGAAGCACCATATGCAGTAGCTAAATTAAACGCACAAGTTTTTGCTGATGATGCCGAAGCTGCTGCTGCCGCTGCCATTGTGTATTTAAAATTCTCAAGTCTTTATCCCAATAAAATTTTACAAACCATAGCGCCTTTTGCAAAAGAAAAATTTGCAGATAGCTTAATTGTAGTCGCTAGCAAAACAAACCCTGAAACCTTGTACAGTTTTGCACAATCACAAAATTCTACGGTTGGCAAACTCATTGCTCGCAACGAAGATAGAATGGTAAAGCAAGTAGCCATGCTTAGCCAGAGAGAAAGTGCGTTGTTGTATTTTCCTTTTTTAGATGACATTATTTCTGAAAGACAACATGTAGATAGCATAAAAAAATATATTGGAGATGGAGAGAAAGGATACGATAGCTTAGGTTATTTTAAATTGTTGGTTAAAACCGCTACTGCATATTCTAGAAGAATGGCTGCACCGTTTAAAGATACGCCAGTGGCTTACTACGGCGCCAACGGATTAATGAAAACATTGTATAAAAAAGCCAAAGAACATTTTGTAGACCACATCAATGCATTGCATGATCAAAGTAATTTGGCAATAAGAATGAAAGCCATACAACCGCTTACTGCAGCAGAATTATATTATATGATGTGGACTTGTGAAGCGGATATTTATACAAGTAGTTACAAACACAGTTTTAATAGAATGCTGCAACTGATGGGCACGAAGCCTCGTGGGGACTCACTTTTACTATCGGTAAATGCAGACCATTTTAGAAAGTTTATAAAAATGGCAGCCAATTATAACAAGCTAGATACATTTTTAAAAACAATGCCCGCATCTAGATCTGAATTGTTGATGAAGGCATTTGTAGCAAATCTTGATAAAAATAATTTAGAAGATGCGGTAGATGTGGCCGATTCTTACAGTAGCATCGCAGATAAAAAATTGCAGCAAAGTATGTTGCAAAATGTGAGCAATAATGAAACAGAAGCCATTGCTGATAATAACTCAAAAGGGAAAGTAATTTATGGTTTATTGAAAACGATATTTCTTTCTGCAAACGATTCTACTGTAAATCTTACAAAAGAAATTGGCATTCCTCCCATTTATGATGTAGCCAATAAATATATGCAAGATGGAAAAGCTGCTATTGTAGAGCAAGTGTTTTTTTATGGCGATAAAGATGGCAAAACATTTTACCCTCCATTTAGAAATTCATTTTCGCCTGCAGAATGGAAAGTAACAGAAAAGAAAGAATGGATGGAAGCGGTATCTGTAAAAGGAAATGTAACCGTGTTTGCCAACAAGCCATTGGATAACGATGCAAACCTTGATGATACCGCACAAGTACATTTAGGTATTTATTTAAAAGAAAAAGGAATAACCCCATCTTTGATTGTGCATCGTGGACATAGCTATTGGCTACAACGCACCATGGATCGTATGCCTGGCGATGCTAAGATTGTATTACTTGGCTCATGTGGTGGTTATCAAAACCTAAATAAAATTTTAGAGATAAATCCTGATGCACATATTATATCTACAAAAGAAATTGGTGCAGGAGATATTAATAGACCAATACTTACTCATATGAACCAAGTATTTACGAGCGGTGCAGATTTATCGTGGCGTAATATGTGGCAATCATTAAGTAAAACTTTTTCAAAAGACCCAAGCAAATCTATACGAGATAGTTGGGAGAATTACATACCACCATACAAAAATTTAGGAGCAATATTTTTGAAGGCATACACTTTGAAAATAAATGCAGAGTAGTATGAAATGAGCTATAACAAAAAGTTGATATCAACAGAATGTTCATAGGCGAATTGCATGTGACTAAAATCAATAAAAATGAACACATGAAAACTATCTACATTTTTACAGGCCTTGGTGCAGATGAGCGGGTTTTTCATAAAATTAAATTTGAAAACTATCATGTTATTCCTATAAAATGGATAACACCTTTGCTAAAAGAATCCATAGAAGCATACGCATTAAGACTTACACAACAAATTTTTACATCAAACCCTATTTTAGTTGGTCTTTCCTTTGGTGGAATGGTGGCGGTAGAAGTAGCAAAGCATATTGAAACAGAAAAAATAATTCTTATATCATCTTCTAAAAATAAAACAGAAATACCTTTTTACTATAAGCTAGCTGGTAAAATACACCTGCATAAAATTATAAGAGCAACGTTTTTGGTAAGGGCTAATAAAATTACAAACAAAATATTTAGTGTACGATCATCAGAAGATAAAAAAATAGTGTCCTCTATGATGGCTGCAAGCGATATAGTATTTTTAAATTGGGCTATTGATAAAATTGTGCATTTAAAGAATGAAGTAGTACATAAAAACCTCACACATATACACGGCACGGCGGATAGAATTTTGCCCATTCGTTTTGTAAATGCAGATATTGTAATAAAAGGAGGAACACATTTAATGATAATGAACAAGGCCGCAGAAGTACAAGAAAAGATACTCGAGGTAATAAAATGATAATTGATTAGTTAGATGACCCGCACTGTGTAACTTTTGAATTTTAAAAGAAAAGTTCAAAATATTTGACTGTCAGCTTGAGGCACTCATAAAAAGTTTTTAAGCTCTTTGCGAATGACATTTAAGAAAAGTTTTCCGCAGCTTCGCTGCGAAAAATAAAGCTTGCCACTAAGGCTCAAAGGCACGAAGTAGAAAAAATGCTTCGCATTTTTCCTTTGTGTCTTAGCACCTTAGTGGCTAAATTCAATTTTTGTAAAAAATTGTTTTCGAGCCTTTTAGTAAACATGTCATTAGCAGCTTGTCGAAAGCGGGTTAGTTTTTTGTAAAACCCATATCTGTAAATAGTTGCACCGCCTTCGACAAGCTCAGGCTGACAAATTTTCAACTTGAAAATTATCTAAATACTATTTTACTTAATAAGATACTATTTCTGAAATAATATTTTCGTGTCAGAATACAGCTTCCTTCTTCGTAAATTACCGCTTCAATTAATTCTTCATGAAGCAAATAATTCTTTCCATTTTTCTGTTGGCTAATTTTAAGACAGAGGCACAAACCCTAGAGCAGCTTAGCAAACAACGTATTACCCTACCAAACGGTTGGAGTCTTACACCAGTGGGTAAGAGTTTGCCATTGGGAGATTTACCCTTAAATATTGCGGTAAGCAAAAGCGGCAAATACATGGCGGTAACCAACAATGGGCAGAGTACAAAAAGCATACAATTATTCGATGCTAAAAAAGAACAACAATTAGATGAAATAAAAATTGCCAAAGCATGGTATGGTTTAAAATTTTCGGCAGACGAAAAACGCTTGTATGCAAGTGGGGGAAACGATAATTTGATTTTGCAATACAATATTGTAAATAATAAGTTAGTAATAACAGACACTTTTAAAATAAGCACAAAGAAAAAAGAATTGCTTTCGCCGGCAGGTATTGAAGTGGACGATGCACAAGAATTGCTGTATGTTGTTACCAAAGAAAATAATACACTCTATGTATTAAGTTTACAAACAAAAGAAATTTTATCTCAAATAAAATTAGATGGAGAAGCTTATGCTTGTTTGCTTTCACCAGATAAAAATACGCTGTACATTAGTTGTTGGGGTTGTGATAAAGTAATTTTGTTTGATACAAAATTGAAAACAATTACTACCTCCATCGCTGTTGGTGATAACCCCAATGAAATTGTGTTAAACAAAAAAGGAACGCATTTATTTGTTGCCAATGCAAACGATAATAGTGTTTCTATTATTGATATAAAGCAACAAAAAGTAATTGAAACATTAAATGCAGCATTGTATCCAAATGCGCCAAGTGGCAGTACCACCAATGGTTTGGCGCTAAGTGCTGATGAAAAAATATTGTACATAGCCAATGCAGATAATAATAGCTTAGCGGTATTTGATGTAAGTGTTTTGGGTAAAAGTTTATCGAAAGGATTTATACCTGTAGGTTGGTATCCTACTAATGTAAAAGTAGTTGGCAAAAAAATATTTGTTGCCAATGGCAAAGGGTTTTCATCGCAAGCCAATCCTTTCGGGCCAAATCCTTTTCGTAAAAAAGAAGCCGTAATTTATCAACAAGGTGACACTACAAAACCGATAGGTGTACAATACATTGCAGGATTATTTAAAGGAACGATGAGTATTATTGATGTACCAAATGAAAAACAATTGAGTATTTTTTCTAAAGCTGTTTATGCCAATACCCCTTACACAAAAACAAAAGAAATAGATGCGGATGGTATGGTTGGAAATCCTATTCCAAAAAAAGTTGGTGACAAATCTCCCATAAAATATGTGTTTTATGTAATTAAAGAAAATAGAACCTATGACCAAGTATTGGGAGATGTAAAAAATGGGAATGGCGATACAAGCTTATGTTTATTTGGAGAAAAGATTACACCCAACCAGCATAAATTGGTAAATGATTTTGTACTACTCGATAATTTTTATGTAGATGCAGAAGTGAGTGCTGACGGGCATAATTGGAGTATGGGGGCGTATAGTACAGATTATTTAGAAAAAACTTGGCCTACAAATATGGTGGTCGGGGTGGCAAATACGATGCAGAAGGAAATAGAGCAATAGCCAATAATAAAGCAGGTTTTATTTGGGACCATTGCAAACGAAATAATGTGAGCTATCGAACCTATGGTGAATTTGCAGACAATGGAAAAGCAAATATTCCATCTCTTCAAAATAATATGTGTAATTATTTTGAAGGGTATAATATGAGTGTAAAAGACACAACAAGATTTGCTCAATGGAAAAAAGATTTTGATTCGTTACTCGCTATAAATGCAGTACCACAATTAAGTACGGTGCGCTTTGGCAACGACCATACCGAAGGCTTACGCAAAGGAAGGCCAACGCCAAATGCATATGTGGCAGATAATGATTTGGCTGTTGGTATGTTTGTTGAGCATTTAAGTAAATCTAACATATGGAATGAAACTGCTATTTTTATTTTAGAAGACGATGCTCAAAATGGTGCCGACCATGTGGACGCACATAGGAGTACTGCATATGTAGCAGGCGGGTTCGTAAAACGAAATTTTGTAGATCATACCATGTACTCCACATCATCTATGTTGCGCACAATAGAATTAATATTAGGCATGCCGCCCATGACACAATATGATGCTGCCGCAATGCCCATGTGGCGCTGCTTCGCAAACACAGCATCTGCTTCTAACTTTAAAACCATTGATGCAATAATACATTTAGATGATAAAAATATTGTAGAAAATAAATGGCAGCACCGTTCCGAAGAATTTAATTTTGCTGATGTAGATGCTGTGCCTGATCTTGAAATGAATGAAATAATTTGGGTAGCTGTAAAGGGAGAAAGCATACCTTTTCCTGGGCCAAAGAGAGCGGCATTTGTTCAAATAAGTAATAAAAAAAAGATGATGATTAAAAATGTCGTAAGGGTTGTCAACCTTATTTGGTAGGTTCAAAATAAATGTACTGCATAAAGGTTGACAAACCTATTTTGCAAACTGCGACATTTTTACATGCACCCGCTCAAAACATAAATAACTTTTTGCATTAAGTAAACATAATTTTAAGTGTGGAAAATAATAATTTTGATGTAGCCATAATAGGTGGAGGCCCTGCTGGTAGTGCTTGTGCAATATCCTTAGCCAATAAAGGGTTGAGAGTAGCCTTAATAGATAAAGCGAGTTTTCCAAGAGACAAAATATGTGGAGATGCATTGAATATTGATGTTGTAAATCAATTAAATCTAATGGGTGAAAATGTGTTGAAAGGTTTTGAAAATATTTCTCAAAAAACAGCTTCGTATGGCATAAGAATATTTTCTACCAAAGCATCATTTGCTATGCCGCTTTACCACAACAAAGTAAAAAGTTGTGGTTATGTGATGAAAAGATTTGACTTCGATAATTTTTTATTTCAACAAGCAAAATCGTGTGACAATATTTTTTGTTTTGAAAATACTTGCGTAGAAGAAATTGAAGAAAATGTGGATGGCATTTCTTTTACAGCGGGTACTAATTTATTTACTACAAAAATATTAATAGGGGCTGATGGTGCACATTCTATTGTAGCAAAAAAATTTGGATTGCATGAGGTGGACAAAAATAATTATAGCGCAGGCTTGCGTCAATATTATAAAAATGTAACTGGGTTTAATGATGATAAAATGATAGAACTTCATTTTTTTAAAGAAATAGCACCTGGCTATCTATGGCTGTTTCCAATGCACGATGGTATGGCAAATGTTGGCATAGGCATGTTAAGTAGTAAAATTTCAAAAAATAAAATAAATATTAAAGAGGAAATGCATCGCTTAATAACGACGCACCCAAGGTTAGTTGAACGATTTAAAAATGCTGAACCATTGGAAACAGTAAAAGGTTTTGGTTTGCCATTGGGAGGTAAAAAAAGAAAGCTATCAGGCAATCGTTTTTTATTGGTGGGTGATGCGGCTTCTTTGATAGATCCATTTTCAGGAGAAGGCATTGGAAATGCAGTGAGGAGCGGACGTATAGCGGCAGATCATATTGTCCATTGCTTTAAGGAAAATAATTTTTCCGCAGCTTTTAATGTGGCTTATGATAAAATTATTTACAAAAAAATGGAAAAAGAATTTAAGCTTAGTAAACTGCTTTTAAGAATAGCACAATGGCCTAGGTTTTGTAATTTCATTATTAGAAAAGCAAGTGAAGTTGGTTATATTGGCAATCAACTTACCGAGGGAGTAGGTAGTTTACATAAGCGAGGAAAATTATTTAGACAGCCGAATTTTTACCTTAGATTATTTTTTTCAAAGAAAGACTAAATAAAATACTACAATATTTTTTTACTATTTTTTCTGTAGTTTTTACGTATAAAATAGCATTAATTTTCATATATTTTTTTGTAGAAATAAAATATTTTAAAAATAAATTTGGTAGTTTCAAAAAAATAATTTCATCTTTGCATCGCAAAACAAAATTAAAAACGACAAACATGTTACGCATACAACTACATATTGAAACAGCAAATTGCTTTAGTTCGCCGAAGGGAGACTATAACAATAGCGGGGCGTTTTATGCGGATGAATAGTAGCAACTAATTCGATATAACTAAAGCCCCGCCTATAACAGCGGGGTTTTTTAATAGAATAAAAAAACAAATAGAAAATAAACTTTAAAAAATTATAAACTTCGTAAGTCCCCCTTCGGGGGATTTAGGGGGCTAATTAATATGCTTCATACACAAAAAAATAAAACCACCATGCGCTATCTATCACCGATTAGTATAGGAATATTTACGCCCAAGGCAAATTTTATTTTATGTAATGATGAAAATATAGATAGTACAAAACGATTGCGCAAGTTGCGAAAGAGTGAATGATAAATGCACTCTTGCAAAAAAGCCCAATCGTAATAAACAAAAACGATTGGGCTTTTTTTGTGTCTGACACCTAAGGAAAAGTATTTAAAGTTGAAAATAACTTGCAGGTGCCTGACACATTTATCGAAGCGAAGAAAAAAGTATAATATGAAATTTTTAATAATTGTATTTGCCATTCATAAAGGAATACAAATGGTTTTTAATAAAAGCAAAACCATAAAATAATATATGCAGGAGGAGGAATGAGAGCGTTCCCTGTGAGATGCAACAGGGACGCTTCTTTTAAAACCACTTCTGAAAAACATAGTAGTATTCCGGTTGGTCGGATACTCCATTTGGATTGGAGAGACTGCAGGTTCTCCCGCCGAATGCGGGATGCCTACTATACAAAATGTTGTTTGTAGCTTAAAGGTAAAGCGCTACTCTGTGAAAGTGGAGAACAGGGTTCGATACCCGCAAACAACCTATAAAGAGAATGCGATTTGGTGTATGGGTAACATATTTTTCTTCCTTCTTTTTTAGAAGGCAACTATAAGAAAAATGTATTCAGTTCAAGTCTGAAAATCGTACAAATATTGGCTCATAGTTCAACGGATAAGAATGCTTCAATACGAATGAAGTGATGAAAGTTCGAATCTTTCTGAGCCAACAAAATAATATTGCGACTTGGTGTAATGGTAACATGTCGGTCTCATAAGCCGAGCGTAGTAAGTTCGAATCTTATGGTCGCAACAAAAATAAAATTGGCTTGTAGCTTCCCGCAGAATTGCGGGATGAGAGCAGGAACCTTATACGTTCAAGGTTAACAGTTCGAATCTGTTCAGGCCGACAAATAAAAATGTGATTTAGCTCAACGGCAGAGCAGCATCCTGATACGATGCAGGTTGAAAGTTCGAATCTTTCAGTCATTACAAAATTGGCTCGTAGCTCAACGGTTAGATGCACCGAACTTTTAATTCGGGGGTTATGAGTTCTCCCGCCGAATGCGGGATCATCGGGCCAACAAATGGAAATATAGTTCAAAGGTAGAACGGTCATCTGTTAAGCGACGAATGAAAGTTCGAGTCTTTCTGTTTCCGCAAAAGATGTATTTGAAGACACAGCGTTATTATACGAATGCAAGTCGGAACGAATCTTTAAGACATCTCTATTAAAAGGACAAATAACTCAACGGTAGAGTGCTGTGTTGAAGCCGCAGTAGTATAGGTTCGAATCCTATTTTGTCCACAAACGAAATAAAACTGTGGAAAAACGTATTAAAAAATTATTAACAAACGATAACCAAAAATAATTGAGTTATATTACTCAACGAATAGCAATCAAAAACGTAATCAATGAAACAACACCAACATCAATGGAGAAAATTAAATGGTCAATTGATAGAAGGTTCAATTGAAGATGAAGTTAGGCGTACCGTACTTAGAGAAAAAGAAGATGGTAATGAGCTCAAAGTTTGTATTGGTACTGACAGTCAAGTAAAAGGTAAGGATACAGATTTTGCGACCGTAATTGTTTTCATAAGAAAAGGCAAAGGCGGCTTTATGTACATACGGAACGAAAGCACAAAACAAAAAATGTACATCAAAGAACGTATGCTATTGGAGGTAGGAAAAAGTATAGAAGTAGCATATGCACTTTGCAGAATATTTACGATGTATAATGTAGATATGGAAGTGCATGCAGATATAAATACCAACCCAAATTTTAAAAGTAACGATGCTTTAAAAGAAGCAATGGGTTACATACAAGGAATGGGATTTGCCTTCAAAGCGAAGCCAGAAGCGTTTGCTAGTAGCAGCTGTGCTAATAAGGTGGTGCAGTAGAAGCCCCTCTAAATCTCCCCGAAGGGGAGACTTGGAAACGCTACAATAGTTTCAAAAAACTTAATAATTTAAGCTTTTTAAATCCTTCTTTTGGGAGGGTATAGGAAAGCTTTGTCAAAAAAAATAAAAAATGGAAAATTATACAAATCAAAAAACGATTAATGCCAACAGCATTTTCGACAATGGTTTTTTATGCGGAAAGTCGCTTTATCTATATTGTTTTGGAAAAATACCAAGTGCGCATTATATAAATGGTATTGATGGAGAAAAAGCATTTGATGCTATTAAAAAAACATTTGGACACTTGATAAAATCGACACATGGTTATCGTTATTATGATAAACAAAAACGAAAATATGTTTTTGATGAAACGTTTTTAATTATGCAAAATGGCTGTATCATGGAGTTTGATACATATTTCTGCGAAATTTATAACGACGGTATGCAAGATGATTTTATAAATGAATGCACCTTGCTAATGAAACAGTTTAAAGAAAAGCAACGCAGAAAACCTTTGGAAATAAATTTAATAAGTCGTGGTAAAAATGGGCTAGAGTTAAAACAATTGGAAGTAAAACGAACAAAACTAGATATTGGACTTTTTTACGAAGATGCATTTAAAGAAGTAGACGCAGTCATCACTAAACGGCTAAGCAATAACAAAGACAAAGGAATTATTTTATTGCATGGGCTACCAGGTACAGGAAAAACAACCTACTTGCGTT
This sequence comes from Ferruginibacter sp., assembly GCA_031429575.1. GTDB lineage: Bacteria > Bacteroidota > Bacteroidia > Chitinophagales > Chitinophagaceae > Ferruginibacter. The sequence continues at coordinate 804 of JANOZW010000081.1, read as the reverse complement.
ACTTGATTGGCAAAATAAAAAAGCGGGTGTTATTTGTTTCGCCAAGTGTTGCAGGAGATATTACAAGCCCCGATTTTATTCAGTTGCTTGTGAGCAACCCAAATAGTGTACTCATAATTGAAGATGCGGAAAATGTAATTATGGATAGAAAACTGAGTGGCAATGCTTCGGTATCCAACTTATTAAATATTTCCGATGGTTTATTAGCAGATTTTTTAAATGTACAATTGATATGCACATTTAACAGTTCGCTTACAATGGTAGATAGTGCACTGATACGTAAAGGTAGATTAATAGCAAAACATGAGTTTGGAAAATTAAATGCAGAAAAGGCACAGCGTTTATCGAATCATTTAGGTTTTAAAAATATCATTGATAAACCAATGACGATTGCAGAAATAACAAACCCTCAAGCAAAGGAATATGAAATGAAAAAAGTAGAAGTGTTGGGGTTTAGGAGAGATGAGGTGATGATGAATTAAAAATATTATTCATAGCAATATGAAACAAAAGCTTGTTTAACGACAAGAAGGGTATTTGTTTATGAGCAGTAACTATATGTGTGTTTGCAAATAGCACCGTAGTGCAGACGTAGTAACCATCTGTATGCTGATACTTAAATACGCAATACCCTTACCCTAGCGGACAGAGGTTCGACTCCTCTCTTCGACAATGTCGAAGTAACTCAGATGGTTAGAGTACTAGCAAATCCGGGTTCAAATCCCATCCGCCGAAAGGCGGACAAGCATAATTGGTAATGCAATGCACTGTAAATGCATCCTAAAAGGAAGAAGTACAGCACTT
>JANOZW010000080.1:0-2118 GCA_031429575.1 Ferruginibacter sp. | reverse complement strand
GCGAAATTTACCAATACGTAATACATCCTACAAAAGGAAGTGAAGACAAGTATAGTGCGATGGATTTGCGCACCATGCAAGATTGGATTGTGGCTAGGCAACTATATGGTATAGCAGGCGTGGCAGAGGTTACAGGTTTTGGAGGTATTACAAAACAATACGAAGTAGCGGTAAATCCTGATAGATTAAAAGCAATGGGTGTAAGCATACCGGAAGTATTTAGTGCCTTAGAAAAAAACAATGAAAACACCGGCGGTGCATATATTGATAAAAAACCCAACGCATATTTTATAAGAGGAATAGGTGTTGTAAAAACATTTGAGGATATAGAAAATATTGTTGTAAAAACACAAGGTAATGGTACTCCTATTTTAATAAGAGATGTGGCCAAGGTACAATTTGGTACACCGCCACGCTATGGCGCTATGACATATAATGGCGAGAAAGAAGTGGTGGGAGGAATTGTGATGATGCTAAAAGGTGCAAATAGTTCTCAAGTAGTGAAGCAAGTAAAAAATAGGATGGAAACGATACAAAAAACATTGCCTGATGATGTGATTGTAGAAGCATTTTTAGATAGAACCAATTTAGTAAATAGGGCAATTGGCACTGTAGAGAAAAATTTAATAGAAGGAGCATTAATTGTAATTTTTGTACTTATTTTATTTTTAGGAAATTTTAGGGCGGGGTTAATTGTAGCATCTGCTATTCCATTGTCACTATTGTTTGCCATGGGGCTTATGAATTTATTTGGTGTAAGCGCAAACCTTATGAGCCTTGGTGCTATCGATTTTGGATTGATAGTAGATGGTGCTGTAATTATTGTAGAAGCTACCTTGCATCATCTTGGATTACGAGCAGTTCGCAAGAGGCAGTTGGCAGAAGGCAGTGGGCAAGAGGCAGTGGGCAGTGGGCAATTTGCAATTGGCAATGAGAAAGATTTGCCTATTGACTATTCAGATACACTTACTCAAGCTGAAATGGATGGTGAAGTATTTACTGCGGCTTCTAAAATAAGGAGCAGTGCGGCTTTCGGAGAAATTATAATTTTAATAGTGTATGTTCCGATACTTGCATTGATAGGCATTGAAGGTAAAATGTTTAGACCAATGGCACAGACAGTGGGCTTCTCTATTTTTGGGGCATTAATATTATCGCTTACCTATATTCCAATGATGTGTGCCATGTTTTTATCAAAAAAAGTTACGCATAAAGAAAATTTTTCTGACAGGATGATGAACTTTTTTCACCGAATTTATCAACCGCTGTTGGTGAAGGCAATTAAAATAAAATATGCTTTAATTGGAGCAACAATTTTTTTATTGCTAATTTCATTATTTATTTTTAGTCGTTTGGGTGGTGAGTTTATTCCTACATTAGAAGAAGGTGATTACGCCATTGAATATGTGCTACCTCAAGGTGCATCGCTTAGCCAAACAATAGAAACAATTTTGCAAGCAGAGAAAATTATAAAGCAATTTCCTGAAGTGAAAATGGTAGTAGGTAAAACTGGTGCTGCAGATGTGGCTACTGATCCAATGCCAATGCAGGCAAGTGATTTGATGGTTATTTTAAAAGATAAAAAAGAATGGAAAACTACCAATGATTTTTATGAATTGGCAGATATGATGAAAGATAAGCTACAAGTAATTCCTGGTGTAATAGCAGAGCCAAGCCAACCGATACAAATGCGTTTTAATGAATTGATGACCGGTATTAGGCAAGATGTGGCTATAAAAATATTTGGAGAAAATATGGATACTTTGGCACTGTATGCTAATAAAGTAAAAGCATCTATCAATAATTTAGAGGCTGAAGATTTGAGAGAATTCCGTAATGGTGACTATGCAGACATTCATCATGGTTGTTTAGCTTATTCTGACGCCGTTGTCAAAGTGAGCAAAGTGGTCAGTGCTGAAATTTCAACAATGTTGGCTGAAACGGATAAACCTGTTTTAGATGGCTCTGATACTGAGGGGTCACTGAAACCATATCTTCAGTTTTACAACAGCCTTGAAACAGAGGAAGTGATGGGTTAATATTTCACACACTTAATCTATAAAATAATAGCGCCCAACTTGTCGTTTCGCAATGGTGAAACGACAAGTTTTTTTAATA
>JANOZW010000079.1:0-8210 GCA_031429575.1 Ferruginibacter sp. | reverse complement strand
GCAAATAAGATGGTCGCTAATACGAGCAAGCTCCATAATAATGATGCGCAAATAGTCAACTCGTTTTGGTGTTTGTACACCCAATAATTTTTCGCAAGTAAGGTGCCATCCCATATTATTTATGGGGCTACTGCAATAATTTAATCTATCTGTAAGTGGTGTAATTTGGTATAGTGGTCTGCGCTCTGCAATTTTTTCAAATGCACGGTGTATATAACCCACGGTTGATGTAGCTTTTAAGATACGCTCGCCATCCATCTCCAAAATATTTTGAAACACGCCATGCGTGGCAGGGTGCGTAGGCCCAAGGTTTAGTGTGGTCGTTTGTTTTTCTAAACTTCCTTCCGGTAAAATGATGTGTTCACTCATAGAATGATTGCTCAGGGAGCATTTATTTTTACTTAAATCTTTTCAACTAAATTTTCAAAATCTTCCAATCCTATTTTTAAATCTTCTCTTATTATTTTTCTCATCAATCCTTTTGGTAAATCATCATTTTTATGAACAGGGATTGTTGTTACTCTCCCATCTTCATGTTTTAATCTATGATGTGAACCATTAATTATAACTACCACAAATCCCATTTTCTCTAATAGCTTAATAAAATCTTTCCCTGAAAGTACAAGCTGCTTATTACTCATAAAATTTCATTAAGCTACTTCTAATTCTAATTCTCTAAATCCTATAAATTCATTATTCGTTTCTAACTTTTCTTCTTCTAAACACATCACAATAACTTCTTCAATATTCTTCATAGCTTCATCTATAGTATTGCCATAAGAATGACATCCTTTAAAAGTTGGACAAGAAACGATATACACTTTATCTTCGTCTTGTTCGATTAAAATTGGCAAATGAATTTTGTGTTTCATATTTTATTTTTTAACGTCCAAACATATCATCATCCTTATCAATCCTTGTCTGATCTTCCAACGGAAATTCTTTTCTCATTGGAAAATAATCCATTTCATCTACATTTAATATGCGTATCAAATTTGGATGACCAACAAAATTTACACCATAGAAATCGTACGTTTCTCTCTCCATAAAATTGGCAGATGCAAATAATGATGTAGCCGTAAATACATCGGGCTTTGCAATATCTGTAAACACTTTAAAACGTATGCGCACATTATATCTCAAATTATGTAAATGATATACCACACACAATTCTGCTCCTTTGTTATCCGGATAATGAACAGCCTGTAAATCTGTTAAAAATGTAAACCCAAGTTCTGCATCGTCATACAAAAACTGCATCACTTTCACATTAATATCTTTCTCCGCTACAAAAGTGAGCATGCCATAAGGCTGATCCCAATAGCTGAGTTGTTCACCAAATTTATCGGTTAGTTTTTGTTGTATTATTTCGTTTGTTAAAGCCATTATTTTATTCAAAAATTATATAAATCAATTTTATTGTATTCCATAACTATTCAACAACTCTTTATATTGGTCACTCTGTCTTCTTCTCAAACTTTCGTTGTGTACCAACTCTTGTATTTTCATAAAGCCATCCAAAATAGCTTCCGGCCTTGGCGGGCAACCCGGCACATATACATCTACCGGTATTACTTGATCTATGCCTTGCATTACAGAATATGTATCAAAAATACCACCGCTACTTGCACATGCGCCCACAGCTAACACCCAACGTGGTTCTGCCATTTGCAAATACACTTGCTTTAATATAGGTCCCATTTTTTTAGAAATAGTACCCATTACCATTAGCAAATCGCATTGGCGTGGACTAAAGCTCATACGCTCGCTACCAAAGCGTGCAATATCATAATGACTTGCAGCCGTAGCCATAAACTCAATACCACAGCAGCTTGTAGCAAACGGCAATGGCCAAATAGAATTTTTACGGGCTAACCCAACTACTTTTTCAAAACTAGTAGCCATAAAACCATCGCCCATATATCCTTCAGGAATACCGGCAAATTTTACGGTGTTGTTGTATTGTACGGGACGAGACATATTTTGAATGTGCAAATTTGCAAATGTGCAGATGTGAAAATAGTTACACAACCTTTATTACAAATAGCTATTTTTTATTTTAATAATATAATTCTAAATCTTTATTAATCTCTCAAAGTTATTTTATTTGCAAATTTGCCCATCTGCCTATTTGCCCCTTTTCTTTATTCCTCCCACTTCATTGCCCCCTTCTTAAAAATATAAATAAACCCTGCTAAAAAACACCCCACAAACATCAACACTGCAAGAAAGGTTTTCCAACCCATTGCAGGGTCAGCTGCAAAATCCCTAAAATTTACGGCATAAGGATAAAAGAAGATTACTTCCACATCAAATAAAACGAACAAAATAGCAATTAAAAAATACTTAATGGCCATTGGTTGGCGAGCATTTCCTTGTATTTCTATACCACTCTCAAAGTTTTGAAGTTTATCTGCTGTTTTTCTTTTAGGACCAAACCTGCTGGATGCAATAATCATAGTAGCCACAAAACCAACAGCAAATATTATTTGCAATACGATCGGCAAATAATTCATGGTGCCATTTCTAGCTATTTGTAAGAAGAAAAAGTGCATAGGTATCTTTTATAGCTACAAAAATAAGCTACAGAAGCCAATATACCATATCAACCTTTATAATTCTCTATATAAAAAAAGTTCCGAGGGTTATCTCGGAACTTTTGATGTTTATTTCTTTTTAGGAACTACTTTAGGAATTACTTTTTTTTTACAGGTGCCACCACTTTAGGTTTAGCAACTGTGGTTGGTTTTGTAGGGTTAATAGTAGCCGTTCCTCCAGGTCTTGTTGCGGGAGGCTTTGTTGCAGGAGGCCTTGTGGAAGGGCTATTTTTTGTAACAAACTCTTTATTCTTTATAGATTGTGCATCAGTAGGGTCTAACAATAAAGCTTTATCTGCATAAGCAATAGCCGCTGCTTGATCTTTCTTTACATTAAAAGAATATTGCATCATAAAAGTGTAAGCGCCTACCAATTGGTCTTTAATTTTGGTTTTATCTACTGCTCTTTCACCCACTTCTATTGCTTTCAAATAAGAAGCCGCTGCAAGCCCGGTAGCCAAAGTAGAATCTATACCAGAATTTGCTTTTGCCAGCATATAATAACCAAACATATCATCTGGGTATTTTACGTTGTACTTTGTAAAAACTGCTGCAGAAGAATCAAATTTAGCAGATCGGAAATAATTGTAACCTGCATTGTATAAATCAACATTATTGTAATTCTTTTTTACATACAATACTTTATTATACCAATTGGCCGCTTCTTCAAAATTATTTTTATCTCTATAATATGCCGCCATTACTTTTAAATAATCCACTTTGTTTTTTTCTACTGAGTCTATAGCAACTGCTTTATTAATATTATCGGCTGCCACTAACTCACTACCAGGAAATTTCAGTAATGTAAACGCATATGCGGAATAATCTCCCGCACCAATTTTAGTAGGTATTTGTCTTTTAAGGTATTCCTCAAAATTCGTTTTTGCATTTACAGAGTCATTGCTTTTTAAATAAGCAAATGCCCTCAACCCAAATAAGTTTGGATATGGATTTGCACCTCCTGCAGTAATACATTCGTTGGCTTTTGTTATTGCCTCTGCATTTAACCCTTGTGCAAATTTCATACTTGCTCTAAGGTAACACGCATTAGGATCATCATCAGATACAGCTAAAGCCTTCTCTAAGTAAGTAGCAGATTTTGGCACATTGGTTTCATAGAAATATCTATACAATGCCTTATATGCAGGTGCATAATTTGGATCCATAGCAATGGCTTCATCATATAATCTTAAATACAAGGGCTCTTGTGAAACGCCTTGTGTTTGATATAAACGAGCTGTACGATAAGGTGCTCTTGCATATTTTGGATTTAATGCCAACGCAGCCTGATAAGAAACCGCTGCACCTGCACCATCGCCAGTTTTTCTATATGCATCACCAAGGTTGCACCACACTTCTGGGTCTTTAAAACCTTTTAAAGTTGTAGCCAATTTTAATTTTTCTATAGCATAACTAGGATCGCCATTTTTCATTTCAGGATCACTATTTGGTGCGCCTACAGCATTTAGCACATCTATTCTTTTTGCGCCGCTAAGGTTTATGGCTGTTTCAAATCGGCTTCTTGCATCGGCAGTGTTGCCCTCTAATAAACCAATACTTCCCATACCAGCCAATAGCAAAGGGCTATTAGGTGTAGCACTTAGTTTTTGTAGGTACAATGCTTTTGCACCAGCTACATCTTCTAAGCCAATCATGGCTTGGCCAAGATAATAAGCCGCAGTTTCGTCTGCAGGGTTTGCAGCAGATAGTTTTTGAAACACATCTTTGGCACTTTTAAATCGCTCATAATATAGAAATTTCTTTCCATCATCTATTGTTTGAGCAATGCTATTGCCTGCAAAAAGTGCTGCTACAAAGAATAATACTAGGGTTTTCATTTTTGTCATTGTGTCGAATTATAATTAGAAATACAATTTTAAAGAAATAGTTGCAATAAATACGAAAAGAATTAATCTTTTGGAGGGTTTTTATTTAAATTAACATTACGTACATTAAAATTCATGATTGGTCCAAGATACGCTCGCCTAAAAATTAATTGCCCTCTTTCATATTTTAAAAATGCTACAAAGCCTGATCCCAAGCCTTTAAAATTTTCTTTAATGATATAATGCAAACCACGTACCAATGGATACCTTCTATTGAGAATACTTTGCTGTGTAGGCAAAATATAGGGTTTGTCAACGCACAAATCACATTGTACCAATCCGATTTTTACTTTTTTTAACATCTCCAGTTGCTTTTGGTCTTCGGGGTTTCCTATCCTATTTATACCTACAAAACCAATAGCATTTTCATGTGAAGCTATATAGTCTAACACTTCGTCGCTATTTTTTACTGCTCGCACTACTGATGTATCAAATTTCTTTCCTTTCAAAATAGAATCTTGAATAAAACGAACCGTACTCGTTCTGTTTAATCCATCAAATACAATGGTTTGTTCTTTTTTTATTTTACCTGTAAGCCTTTGCTGTAAATCATCTAAAGAAAAAAACGTATCTCTACTATTTTTATGTACGATAACTGCAACTGCATCTGTAGCTACTTCTTGCCAGCCAGGGTTAAAGCCAATAGAGTCTATCATGTACTTCTCTTCATTATCAGTAAGGCCACGGGTTACAATTACCATTCTATTGGCAGAATCTTTAAAAAAATCTTTCATACAATCCGCCTCACTCTTGTAATGAGCATTTATTTTTGTACCAGGAAAAGAGGATTCGTACATTGCAATTTGTTCCTCCATTACAGGCTTAAAAGATTCATCTACACTTATATCAATAGTACCATTAGTAGGAGTGTCTGTAAAACCTTTTATTTTCTCTTCTTCGTTGCAAGATGCAAAAAAAACAACTGCTACAAATACACTACTCAACACTTTCAAAATATTTTTCTTTTGCATATTAACCCTCTCTAAAATAATTTTTCTTATACCCTCTGTAAATTCTAAACAAGCCATAAATAAAACACACAATGGCTAATAATTGTATCATGGCAGGGTCGTATTGGCTTAAGCGTTCTACCATATTTGCTGGAGGAAACAAGAAAAGGAAGCCTGCGCCAATAATCATGATACCCATTACATAATTGGTAATGCTTTTCATACGCACAAGCCCCTTGTCTCTATTGTTCATTTCCTTGTGTTCAAATTCTTCCAGTGCCATAATAAAAATTTTGAAGTAGCAAATTAATGATAAAAATTGAGCAAACTATTGCGATGTAGTAAACTTTACAGGAATAGTATAATAAACAGATACATTTTCTCCTCTTGTTTTACCAGGATTCCAGGGTTTCATTTTCTTTAAAACCCGTATTACCTCGTTGTTAAATGCGCTACCACCATCTTCCACGGTTTCAAAACTTTTTAGTGTACCATCGTAGCCTACTACAAATTTTATTTTTACAGCTACAGTTTGTCCTTCTTCAATATCCTGGGGGTTTTGCAAGTTTTTCTGTAAAAAATTCCTTAATGCTTCCATGCCGCCTGGGTAGGTTGGCATTATTTCGGCAAAGTCGGTTGGGGTAATTTTATCGATTGGTTTTATAGGAACTGCTATTGACACAGTATCTTTACCCTCACCACCACCAACATTAAATGGAATTACTTTTGGACCTTCACCACCAGATGGAACATCAATATCTCTGACACCGAGTGCAGCAATATCTCTCAAATCTTTTATAATTGTTGAAACAGGAGTTTTTGTTATTACCACATTCCTAAAGTCATCTGTTGCTATTGGCTTTTGTGGGGTAGCGCTCACTGGCGGCGTTTGTATTTTTGGAGGTTCTGGTTTTTTAATATCCAGTGTAACTTGTTTTACAATAAACCCTGAATCCTTAATTAACTCTCCAGTAAATTTACTTTTCCCTTTGAATAGAGTGAATGAAGAAAGTATTACAACAAACCCAAACATTACCCCCAAAGCCTTATACAGCCTGTTATTGTAAAATTTTCTTAGTGCATAGGCACCATAAGATTTGTTTCTGTTTTCAAAAATAATATCGAGTACATCGGCTTTTAAAATTGCATCTGTTTTCATAATTAATAGTTTTAGAAATGATGAGAATAAATTTTTAAAAACGGCCGTTTAGATATTAGATGCTGGGGTGAGGGGATTCCATAAAGGCGTTCAAGGTTGCGGGTTACGGGTTGGTTGGTTACGGGTTGGTTGAACATCGTTTTTTACCGCAGAGAGGAGTTAAAGGAAGGTTTCCCAGATGAATAATAATCAGTGTAAATAAACAAATTAATCTTTGAAAGAAGTTTGGAATTATACAACATCAACATAAAAAAGGAATAAATACTACTTTTAATTGTTGTAAAACCTAACTTTACATTGTATGCAAATATTTATATGCATTTACCACAGAATGTTTGTGAAACATACATTAGCTTCTGTGAAAACAAAAGCTGCATACAACAAATACTAAAATATTTTTATGTACACAACCTATCATTTTAATTCCGTTGCAGAAATAACTACAGACGTTATTGATTCTATTAAAACTGCTTTTAAAGGAAAATCAATTGTGCTTACGGTAGAAGAAGAAAACGAAAATGATGAAGTTCCGCAATGGCATCTGCCTATTTTGCAAGAACGTTTACAAAATGTAGACAATGTAGAATTTGCAGATACAACAGATTTTTTAAACTCTTTTAAACAGTCATAATATTGCATATTTCTAAAACCTCTAAAGATGCACAGGATGATATTAGAAAGGCTTTTGCCTATTATAATGCTATTAGCGAAAAACTAGCTGCCAGCTTTATTGCTGACTTAGAAAAAACATCAAACAATATTAATAATGCGCCTAACAGGCCAAAAAGCAGATATGAGAATGTAAAAGCAATGAAGCTGAAAAAGTTTAATTATTTCGTTTATTATTTGGTAGATGATGTAGCGTTAATCGTTAAAATATTTGCAGTATTACATGGCTCGCAAGATGCTAAGAATTGGATTACAAGATTATAAATTTATTGGCATCAACTTTTACTGTTTTACAACCTACTTTTTATATGCATGCATGAGCAAGGCTAGTCTGCACTTGGGGCTGAAGGTCAGCTTTTTTATTTATCATTTTGTTGCAAAGATGCAATTTCATAGAGGTAATCTTGGTTTGGGTAAAGATGATAAAAGATATGCCGACGAAAGGATGGGGGATAGAAGTGGAAATACTTTTTTGTACGCCTTTGGCACAAAAAAGATTGTAACGTATAGCCCCTTCAAATGTCCATTCATGCTTTATGCCTATAGCCCCAAAAAATTAAACCAAATATGGATTATTCCTCTTCTCCTCACCTATAGTTGTAGCTGGCCCATGCCCACTATACACAAAGGTTTCGACAGGTAAAATAAGTAATTTTTCTTTTATACTTTTTATAAGTTGGTTGTGGTTGCCACCAGGCAAATCACTTCTACCTACACTATCTTGAAACAGTACATCGCCACTTATTACAAAGTTATTTTTTGATGAATAAAAGCTTAAACTTCCAGGGCTGTGGCCAGGGGTGAGTAAAATTTGCAGTTCGTCTGCACCCAATTTAATAACATCGCCTTCATTCAAATAGACAAATTCACCCTCATAATTATCGAAAGGAAGGTTGTACATAAGCCCACTTGTGCTAGCAAAAGCCAATACGGGTTTTTCATTTTCGTG
>JANOZW010000078.1:0-12797 GCA_031429575.1 Ferruginibacter sp. | reverse complement strand
ACTGTTACCCGCAGTCGTAGCTCTATATTAGGTGATTACAGACATGCACATGCAGGAAAAAATCATCGTATAAGCGTAAATGGCGACCTTAATAAATATTCTTTTCTCATTACACTTTTACACGAAATAGCACACCTTATTACTTTTGAAAAATATAGCAATCGGGTGCAGCCGCACGGGCAAGAGTGGAAAATGTTATTTGGCAATTTGCTAACCGTTTTTACACAAAAAAATATTTTTCCAGATGATGTGCAGCAAACATTGTTACGCTCTATAAACAACCCTGCCGCTAGTAGTTGTGGCGATGAAAAACTACTACGGGTTTTGAAAAAATATGATGAGCGCAAAGAAGGAATATTTTTTGTAGAACAAATAACCCAAGGTGAAAAATTTAAAATAAAAGGCAATAGAATTTTTGAAAAAGGTGAAAGAATAAGAAAGCGATTTAAGTGTAAAGAAATAGCTACCGGTAAATGGTATTTGTTTAGTCCAGTATCAGAAGTAATGAAAGTGGCGTAAGAAAAAATATTTTCCTTTTTTACTTTTCTGTTAAATCAAAAGGAAGTAACTTGCACTCCAAATAAAATTACATCCTCGCATTTGCAAGCAACCGTAAAATATAGTGAAGAAGATTTAATAGCTCTACTCCAACGTAGAGATCAAACAGCTTTTGCTTATTTATACGATAATTACTCCGCTGCTTTAAACGGTGTTATTGCCAGAATGGTCGATGACACGCAGCTTGCAGAAGATATTTTACAAGAAACTTTCGTAAAAATTTGGAACAACTTTGGGCAATACGATGCCGCAAAGGGTCGTTTGTTTACTTGGATGATAAACATTACAAGAAACTTAACGATAGATACACTGCGTAGTAAGGGATATAAAAAGCAACAAAAAATCTCTCAGGACGAAAATTTCGTAAGTAGTACTCAGGATAAAAACTTTAGTACATCAAAATTTGATACAATAGGCATACGCAAACAAGTACAAAACCTAAAACCTGATCAAAAAATTATTATTGATTTGGCATATTTCGGCGGTTACACACAGGAAGAAATTTCTAAGGAAATGAGTATTCCATTGGGTACTGTAAAAACAAGAATGCGCACGGCTATTATTGAGTTAAGAAAATTATTGCAATTTTAAAAAAGTGAACAAAGAAGAAATCATATCATCAGGGCTTTTAGAAGCGTACGTTATGGGCGATATTACGTCTATAGAGAATGCACAGATAGAGCAGTGGCGTGCGCAATACAGCGAGGTGAATGATGAAATTGTATCTATAGAAAAAAACTTAGAAGCATATGCATTCGCAAACGCTATCACACCTTCTGATAAAGTAAAACAAAAAATTACAGCCATAATAAATACTCCATTGCAACCATTGGCAAATAATAATAATGGTAATGGTGCAAAAGTAGTTTCCATATCTTCTTGGAAAAATATTGCTGCGGCTGCGGTTGCCTTGTTAATTGGCAGCGCTATTTTTAATGTAATTTATTTTGGTAAATACAAAGATGCATCTGCCAAATACGAAGACAGCGAAAAAACAATAGCCTCATTAAATGCAAACTTAGCAGATGAAGCTAATGATATGAATGTTATTAGAAGCAAGTACAGTTTACCATTAAAATTAAAACCAGATATTGCACCAAAAGATGCAGATGCAAAAATATATTGGCTTACCAATACTGGTGAAATTTATATAGATCCAAGTAATTTACCTGCCACACCAAAAGGTATGCAATACCAACTATGGGCTATTGTAGATGGCAAGGCAATAGATGGCGGTTTAATCGTTTCTAAAGACGGTAAACTGCGCATGCAAAAGATGAAAACATTTGGTAAAGCACAAGCATTTGCTGTAACCCTAGAGGTAGAAGGCGGTGTGGTAGCTTCTAAAGAAAAGCCTTATGTTATTGTGAGTTTGTAAGATTTTAAATTTTCCCCTATAAAATATCCAACTAATTTTATTTAAATATATTGATACATCAACATAGAAAACTTTGTGAACCTATGTGCCTATCATTCTAAGTTTTTAGATTTCCTTACTTCTTCAACACAATTCTAAACGTTGTTCCCTTTCCCATTTCACTTTGCTTTACGAACAACTCTCCTTTGTGATAAATATTTATAATACGCTTGCTAAGCGATAAACCTAGCCCCCACCCTCGCTGCTTTGTGGTAAAGCCAGGTTTAAATACATTGGCAATATTTTTTTTACTTATTCCTTTGCCGCTGTCTTTTACATCAATAATAATTTGTGCTGTTTCGTTTTTAATGTCAATGTTTATTGCCCCCTTTCCATCCATGGCATCTAATCCATTTTTCAATAAATTTTCTATTACCCAATCAAACAATGGGGGGTTTATCAGTGCCGTAATATCATTGTCTCCATTATTACTTATGTTAAAAGATACACGCTCTGGCGAGCGCTTTTTAATATAGTTTACCATGTTTTCTATCTGCATATTCAAATCTGTTTCCTCTAGTTTTGGTGTGCTACCAATTTTACCAAAACGGTCACTCACCAATTTTAATCGCTCTACATCTTTGTTCATTTCCAGTGCTATTTTTTCTGTGCCAGCATTTTCTTTTAGCATTTCCATCCAGCCTTGTAGCGATGATATGGGTGTACCCAATTGATGCGCTGCTTCCTTTGCCAAGCCCGCCCACACTTGGTTTTGCGTACTTTTGCTTTTGGTAGATACCGCTATAAAAATAATAATGATAAACAACAATGCTACCAATAATTGTACAATAGGAAAATACCGAATTTGTACCAGTAAATCAGATTCGCCATAATAGGTAAAGGTTTTTTCGCTAGTGTTTAATGGATTTTTCCACTCTATTGGCGGGTTTATATTTTTTAATTCTTTCAATTGGTTTATTAAGTACGATGCATTTTTAGCAACTTTTGCAGAATCAAAATTAGAAAAGATTATACTGTCTTTTTCATTGGTTTCTATCAATGGAATATCCTTGCTGTTTTCTACGATAATTTTAGATGCAAGTCTGGTATCCGTATTGTTTAAATTATTTAAATCATTTACGGCTTCTACGTACTGTTCTATTTTGCGCTTTTCATCTGCAGCAATTTTTTTTGCCAAATAATTACTAAAGAAAATACTAGCCAATATAAATGCAATGGCAATCATTCCTAACCCTGTTCTTACATTAAAAAAACGTTCAAGCATATTTAAAAATAATAAATAAAGAAATGAAATGGCCTATAAATTTTACAAAAGAAGTAAGTTTGTAGCCAATGAGCGATTTTCAACAGCAAAATAATAACAATAATATACCTTCGGTAGCCGTGGTAATATTGAATTGGAATGGAAAAGATTTCTTAGGAAAATTTTTACCATCTGCACTAGCATCCACCTACAAAAATGCACAAATTATCGTAGCTGACAATGCCTCTAGTGATGATTCAATTACATTTTTACAACAATATTTTCCTACAGTAAAAATTATTGTAAATGTAACCAACGAGGGCTTTGCCAAAGGCTACAACACTGCATTAAAAAATGTAACAGCCGATTATTTTGTACTGCTCAATAGCGATGTAGAAGTAACGCCACAGTGGATAGAACCCATTATACAATTAATGGAAAACGATACAACCATTGCAGCCTGTCAACCAAAAATATTGGATTATAAAAACAAAACGCATTTTGAATATGCTGGTGCAAGCGGCGGCTTTATAGACACACTTGGCTATCCATTTGCTAGAGGCCGAGTATTAGAAAATATAGAAGAAGACAAAGAACAATATAATAACGCCGTGCCATGCTTTTGGGCCACAGGCGCAGCTATGTTTGTACGTGCAAACGTGTATAATGCACTTGGCGGGCTTGATGAATATTTTTTTGCACACCAAGAAGAAATAGACCTTTGCTGGCGTATGCAATTAAGCGGGCATAAAGTGTACGTACAACCCGCATCTATTGTGTATCATGTAGGCGGCGGCACACTGCCAAAAGGTAATAGTAAAAAAACATATTTAAATTTTAGAAACAACCTCATCATGCTTTGGAAAAATACGCCAAGCAAAGATTTAATTTTAAAATTACCTATTCGTTTTTCTTTAGATGCATTGGCGGCTTACAGAAGCTTATTTGGTGGAGATGTTGGTTACTTTTTTGCGGTAGCAAAAGCACATGTTCATTTTGGTAAATGGCTTTTATTTGATAGGAAAAAATCACTTTTTGTGCAGCAGCCTACCAATAAAAAACTAGATGGAATTTACCCCAAAAGTATGCTGTGGCAGTATTACGTAAAAAAGAAAAAAACTTTTTTAGAAATTATGGCTAGCAAATAATCTTTTTTATGAATAAGCCCGTATTTTTGCACCTGAAAATTAACATAAATGCAACCAGAAATAATAGATAATAAAGAAAAAGATTTTGCCCATAGTTGGGTATCATCTTCTAAGTTTATATGGTTTTGTCAAATATTGGTGGTAGTTGCCATTATTTTATCGGCTTGTGTAGCACAATACCAGCATCGTTACAAAGGAAAACCTGAGGTAAATGTGCCTGAAAACACACAATACAACCCTACTTACAAATAAAATTTTGTAGTTAACGTACAATCCTTATTTTTGCAATCCGAAAAACAAATTCTAGCAAAATTTGAAATCCGGCAGAGTTCTTTATAATACAAGCGGAAGTAGCTCATTTGGTAGAGCGCGACCTTGCCAAGGTCGAGGTGGCCGGTTCGAGCCCGGTCTTCCGCTCACAGAAACTCCCGCCCGAGACGGGAGTTTTTTTATACCTTACCCTCTCCTCTTTGGGGAGAGGGCAAGGGTGAGGCTTTAGCCCCGGTGGTGAAATTGGTAGACACGCAGGACTTAAAATCCTGTTTACAGCAATGTAAGTAACGGTTCAACTCCGTTCCGGGGCACAAAACGCTTTTAGAAGCGTTTTTTTTATGCTTGTACTTTTTTGTAACTTATAAAAAAGATAACTTGTATTACTACTTTTTTCGGCCATGGCGAAATTGGTAGACGCACTACCTTGAGGTGGTAGCGCCCATACAAACGGGTGTGTCAGTTCGAATCTGATTGGCCGCACTGAATAAAAAACCTGCATGGAGATGTGGGTTTTTTTGTGGGGTTTATTTTTTGATTCAGCAAGGATTATTTTACACCTACTAAAGCTTTGATTTAATGCATTCCATCTAGTGTACTTTTAAACTGTAATCAGTTACTTTGAAGGGTTTTTAGTAGATTTGGGTGCTCACAAGAGTACCAAAAACAAAAGTTTCCAATGATATTCTTCATTAAAATAATTTTAAAATATTTACTATTTTGGTTGATTTTATCAACTATCTATTTCTTCCTTTCTGAAAAAATTACAAAATGGCTGTTTAAAGGCTATCATGATGTAGGCTTATGGTTATTTGTTGTAGCAATAGGTATATCTATTATATTTCTAGTTCTTCTTACTTTTTTTATTATTGAGCTTAGAAGAAAAAGAAAATCTAGAATGATTTAAAATACTTTCTGGCATCGTCTCCTGATAAGCGACTTTGCAGTGCAGTACTATGAAAAATAAATTACTTGGAAACTTTACGCAACGCCCCTTACGGCAAACGTTCTGAGAAATAATAACAATTTCAAAAAATTTGCCGCTACAGTATTATAGCGCTGCCTTTGGTATGCTGCGCAGGCAAGTGCCAAGCGTACCAACAATTGTAATGGAGGTTGTAATGTTTTTTAAGGAAGGATAATAGGTGTTTTGCTACAGCTACGGTGCGCCTGCTATGCTGCATACCAAAAGTGGCAGCACTTCAAGCGTGTAACCAAGTGCTACGGAGATTTTTTAGTAAGTTTGAACTACAAACAAGGTTCAGGATTGTTTTAGTACTAACGCTGACATTCTAATAAGTGCAGGCTTTATTAATTATATTAAAAAAATATACTTCCATCATAAAAATATTTTAAATTTTAAAAAATATCTTCCCAATGAATCGCAGAAACTTTCTCAAAAATACTTCTAAAACATCTTTATCTCTTACCGCTATGTCGCTGGGTTTATTTAATGGCCCAAAAGAAATGAACAACGCTAAGCAGTATGCAGATTTTGACTTAAATGAAATAACCATTAATGAATTACAGCAAAAAATGCAGAAGGGAACGGCTACGGCTTTATCGCTTACCAATATGTATTTAAAAAGAATAAAAGAAATAGACAAAAATGGTCCAAAAATAAATGCAGTTATAGAATTAAACGCTGATGCGGTAGCCATAGCAACATCATTGGATAAAGAAAGAAAGGCTGGTAAAATACGTGGTCCATTGCATGGCATACCAGTATTAATAAAAGACAATATAAATACTGGTGATAAAATGATGACCACTGCGGGCTCACTTGCACTCGTAGGAAATATTGCTGCAAAAGATGCTTTTATTATACAACAACTTAGAGCAGCGGGTGCAGTATTATTGGGCAAAACAAATTTAAGTGAGTGGGCAAATTTTAGGAGCAGCAGATCTACAAGTGGTTGGAGCAGCAGAGTCGGACAAACGAGATGCCCTTATATATTGGATCGCAACCCCTCTGGCTCAAGCGCTGGCTCGGGTGCAGCCGCAGCGGCTAATCTTTGTGCCATTGCTATAGGTACAGAAACGGATGGTTCCATCGTTTCGCCAGCTTCTAAAAATGGACTTGTAGGCATAAAACCAACGGTAGGTTTGTGGAGCAGGAGCGGCATAATACCCATATCTGCAACACAAGATACGGCAGGCCCAATGGCACGTACCGTAAGCGATGCCGCCATTTTATTGGGTGCGCTTACTGGCATAGATAATGCAGATGCTATAACCAACGAAAGCAAAGGAAAATCGTTTACAGACTATACTGTTTTTCTGCAAAAAGATGGCTTGAAAAATAAAAGAATTGGTATAGAAAAAAATCATTTGCAAGGTCATGAAGGCGTAGTGGGTTTATACAAAGAAGCCATTGAAGTAATGAAAAAAATGGGAGCAACCATTATAGAAGTAGAGCTTTTAAAAAGTGTACGAGTAATAGGTAATGCAGAATTTGATGTGCTGTTGTATGAATTTAAAGATGGATTAAATAAATACTTGGCTACAGCAAATAGCAATATAAAATCGCTGGCAGATGTTATTAAATACAACAATGAGCATGAGCCAACCGCTATGCCATTTTTTAAACAAGAAACATTAATAAACAGCAATGGTAAAGGAGATACCAATAGCAAAGAGTATAAAGAGGCAATTGCCAAAACATTTTCTACAAAAAAAATAATTACAGATTTAATGCAAGCAAATAATTTGGATGCATTGTGTGGTGTAACTGGAGGAATGGCTGGTTGTATAGATTTAATTAACGGCGATTATAATACTGGCTTTTCATTTTCATCACCTGCAGCGGTATCAGGCTTCCCTCATATTACTGTACCAATGGGGCTTGTACAGGAGTTGCCTGTTGGCATTTCGTTTATGAGTACGGCTTATACAGAGCCAGCGCTGTTGACTATTGCGTATGCGTATGAGCAGGCTTCTATGAAAAGAGCTACACCAAAATTTATTGGTACTATGAAATTCTAGAAAAGGTTTTATTATATGGGTGCTACAATCTAAGTTTGTGGTTAATGGAAATGAACGTTAGTAAAAATTAATTTAAAAAACATGAAACATTTTAACATAACAATTTCTCTTCTCTTAATAGTAATAATACTTTTTACAAACTGTACTCCGTCAAAAAATACAACTTACCTACTAACAAAAAATTACAAACCCGATAACCAACAATTATACGATACTATTGTAAAATTGGATAGTTTATTTTTTGACGCCTACAACACTTGTACTATAAATTTTGAAAAGTACAGCTCGTTTTATGCTGACAATTTAGAATTTTATCACGACCAAGGTGGTTTGATGACAACTAAGCAAGGCGTAATTGATGGTACAAAAAAATACATTTGTGGCAAAGTAACAAGAGAGCTTGTAAAAGGTAGTATAGAAGTGTACCCTATTAAAGATTTTGGAGCGGTGGAAATAGGATTACAAAAATTTCATAATAATGAAGAACCTGTAGGCACGCCATCAAAAATTGGGCGGTTTATAATTATTTGGGGAAACAAAAATAATGAATGGAAAATTAGTAGAGTGGTAAGTTTACATTAGATTAGAATATATCAATACATTTCAATTATTATAAAGTAAAATGCCCTTTTGTAATTTATACAAAAAGGGCATTTTAAATAATATATTTTACTAAATTTTAGAAATTATATTTTACACCAAGGTTAATACCAATGCTACCGAAAGGCAATGCAATAGCAGCTTGCTGTCTTGGAGATGTAGTAACTGTAGGGCTAGTAAAATTTCTTGTTTCTTTTTTTACAAATTCTGTTTCTTTTTGACTTACAGAAAGAGTAGATAATTTATCAGCACCATTTACAGTATATTCAGTAACTGTTCCTTTTTTAGGCGAGTACTGCAAATTTACACTATTAATTTCTGCAGAAAAAGTAAGGTTTTTACTCATTGGGAAATTAACACCGATAGCAGCATTAAAACCAATTGCTAATCCTTTCTTTAATTCAGTAGTTTGTGTTGTCGTAAATGTGCCAGATTTATCTTCAAAATCAGACGTTACTTTACCTGTACCTAACAACAAACCTAATTTTGCATAAGGTGTTACATTTTTCATTGTAGTAGCAATAACCAAAGATGGTTTTAGTTGTATCATTTTAGAAGACATTTCTAAAGTAGATACATCGCCATTTAATGATTTATCAGTAGCTGTAGTTTTACTACCAATTAAATATTGTGCTCCTAATTCTATTCCGATATTTTCATTGAACATATAACCTACATTAATACCTGCATTAAGTCCTTTGCCCAATGACAATTTAATGTTTTCCGTTTCACTTGTAGTCACTCCTGTTTGAGTTGTGTTTTGAAAATTTTCAACATTAGCCGCACCCGCAGCAGCATTGTAACCAACATTTACACCAACATAAGCACCTTTTTTCATTTGCGCAGTCGATTGAAGTGAACTTAGCGTAAACATCGTTACGATTGTTCCAAATAATAATTTTTTCATGTTTTTTTATTTTAGTTTTTAGTTTATGTTTCAGCAAGCAAATTATATGGCCCTAAAATTTTGAGGCGCAAAAGTAAGGGATAAGGTTATAAATGAAATATATAACTTATTAAAAAGCAAAAAATTAACATAATCCTATAACGAAATATTGAAATATACTACAATGAAAAAGTGTAATGTCTACAAATATTACTTTATGATGCCCTTTTAGTTAATCTTATTAAACTGAATTGTTACAAAGCTTTACATCAAATTAATTATCTTGTAAAAAATTACTAAAAATGACCAATGATATAAAATGCCCTAGCTGTGGGCATGTATTTGATGTAGAAAATGTGCTAGCGGCAGATATTGAAAAAAGATTGCAACATCAATACCAACATAAATTACAAGAATCCTTAAGCAAGGTAGAAGAAAGTGAGAAAAAACTAGAAGCAGAAAAACTTTCTTTTGAAGAAAAAAAGAAAAATGAAAATGAAATTTTTCTTAAAAAAATGCAACAAGAAAAATTAAAGATTGAAAAGGATGTACAAGAGCAATTAACCAAAACCATATCATCAGATTTTGAAAATAGACTACGTATATTACAAGAAGAAAAAAATGATAATGAAGAAAAACTAAAAGCTGCACGAAAAAAAGAATTAGAGTTTTTACAAAAAGAACAACAATTACAAAACAAAGAAGCGGAGTTAGAGATAACCATTCAAAAAAAATTACAAGAAGAAAGACATACACTTGGTGAGCAAATACGCAAACAAGAAATAGAAAAAAATGCATTGAAAGAAAATGAGCAAACCATGCGCATGCGTGAGTTAGAAAAACAATTGGAAGATCAAAAGAAACTAGCGGAAGAAATGAAACGCAAGGCAGAGCAGGGTTCTATGCAATTGCAAGGTGAAGTGCAAGAGCAAGCTTTGGAAGAAATGTTGGCAGCTACATTTCCTTTTGATATTATAAGCGAAGTAGGCAAAGGGGTACGTGGCGCAGATTGCATACAAATCGTACGCAATCATGTGGGGCAAGAGTGTGGTAAAATTATTTATGAAAGCAAACGTACAGAAGCATTTACTGCCGAATGGATAGAAAAACTAAAAAAAGATATGCTTGCGCAAAAAGCAGATATAGCTGTAATAGTTACCAAAACAATGCCCAAAGATTTGCAACAATTTGGCGAAAAAAATGGTGTGTACATTTGTACCTTTTCCGAAGCTAGGAGCCTAGCTCTTGTGCTACGTAATGCCATTTTAAAAATAAGCGAAAGCCGAAGCAGCCAAGAAAACAAAGGCGAAAAAATGGTAGCCATGTACAACTACCTTACCAGCCATGAGTTTATTGGAAACATGAATGCCATGCGGGAAGGCTTTAGAGGCCTACGTTCTATGATGCAGAAGGAGCGTGAAGACTTTGAGAAAAACTTTAAGAAAAAAGAAAAACAAATAGAACTGATTATACAAAACTCATTGCATATTTCTGGCTCGGTAGAAGGTATTGCTGGGCAAGATTTGATAAATATGCAGTTGGTAGATGGGGAAGAAGAATAATATTGATATACCAAACTAATTTTTACTAATGCCGAGAGATACTGTATGGATAAATAATACTGGTAGTTATTTAATTGCGGAGACATACGCCAGTAATCAAAATACTTTAGCATTATTCCCTAATTCTCTCGATTCAAATTTTAAACTTGAAAACATAAGCTATTCATACAACCCAAAGAATTCAACATTTGCAGATTCTATTCTACAGCAAATATCTATGCGAAACAGTATAGCTATAGCAGATGCTTATATTACTGAAAAAAATAAAAACGACGATAAAATTTTTGGAATAGCAGAGTCTATTATTGTACTTGGTGCTATTCTTTTGGCCATTTATGCTTATGGAAGAGCGCAGAATTATATAAATAAAAATTTTGATGAAGATGAGAGGGATTGGGTAGAAATTGGTTCATCGCCAAGAAATAATCATGGCCGTTCTTCTGATGAAAATAGTATCATCTATCGTAAACCTGCACCAAAACCTATAAAAGAATATTTAACGTACAATGGCTGGGATTTAAAATTTGGTGAAGCACAAATTATAGCTGTTCTGCAAAAACGTTTTGCGTATTTTAATGCTCTTGGCATGTCTGAGCAAAAGCGTTTTCTTACAAGGCATAAAAAATTTATGCGTAGCAAAATTTTTAAAATACATACCTATAATGGTTTTAAAGAGATGCCTATTCTAATTTCTGCAACCGCCATTCAGCTTAGCTTTGGGCTTGAAGAGTATATGTTACCCTTCTATCAATACATTCATATTTTTCCACAAGAGTTTTTGGGTATGCACCCTACTATGCGGTTTTTAGAAGGGAATGTTTCAGGAAACTCTATTAACATTTCTTGGAAACATTATTTAGAAGGTTATGACAAACCTCATAATGGGCAAAACCTTGGGCTACACGAAATGGCTCATGCCTATCATTCACAAAATTTTTCGTTTGAGGGAAATAAAGATAAAGGTTTTATAAATGGATTTTCATCTTATAACACTTGCGGTAATAAAATCTTTGAAGCAGAAAAAATACAAAGCGGCAATTTATTTTCTGACTATGCATTAAAAAACTTTCAAGAATTTTGGGCAGAAAGTGTGGAAATATTTTTTGAAAGACCAAAGGAAATGAAGGAGCAATACGGAGAGTTGTATGAGAGTATGAGTATGCTACTTAATCAAAAACCATTATAATTTTATTTTATTAATAATTACACCTAATGAATAAAAAATAAAACATGCTTTTAGCCGTTGTAATTTCTACTAAAAGCATTTAGAAAGAATTCTAATTTCTTGACTTTTGTCAATTATTATCAAAACAAACAACTCTACATTTACAATGCTCAACTATTCTAATAAATAAAGGAATTGTAATATGCTAAAATTAATACCAGTTATTTTTTCGTTACTATTTACAATAAAATGTTATTGTCAAGATACTCCTAAATTAATAAGCAATAATATAGGTTTTAGTATAAATGCTATACCGGGTGAAAGTCCAGATTTTACGTTGCCTGTTGGTGGAGGTCTTAACTTTTCTAGCACACTAAATAAATTTTTTAAAATTAAGCCATTCGTAGAATTTAGTGTACTTGGGTTTCCCGAATTTGTGATTCATTTATTTGCAAACGAAAACAGAAATAATGATAATAAATATTCGTATAGTATATACAATTTTCTAGCAGGTACAAAATATAAAATCACTACGAAACTTAAAGTAATGGTTGCATTAGGTCCTACAAATAATACAAAAGAAAATACTACAAAATTGGGAATTAAATCAGGCCTAGAAATAAATAATAAAAAAGAGAAATTTAGTATGCAATTTTATTATCTAAAAATTAAAAAAGGTACAATTATAGATGGTTATGGAGGTATTTCATTCAATTTTAAAATATAACATTCATACATATTATATTATAAAAAAAAATAACCCTACAGTAAAGATTAATTCAAACTTTTTTTATTACTAAAATAAATTTCTAATTTATGTTATCACCCAACTCAAATTATTCCCGCCTACCAAAATATTATGTACTTGTAAATGAACAGGCATTTCTTTACAAAAAATACAATCTGCTACAAAACCATTAGCAGATTTATTGATGGTTGTTATTTGCATATGCTTTTTAAAATCTACTTCGCCAATACCTTGCCATTTAAATATGGCTTCTT
>JANOZW010000077.1:0-8385 GCA_031429575.1 Ferruginibacter sp. | reverse complement strand
AAAATAATTGCATAAAAAAAATAGCTGCTGCAAATAATACATGGAAGTATAGCCCGCATGTAGAAGACAAGGTTAATAAATTAATTAAAAAAAATAATACCGAAACATTTACGATTAGCGTAACAGATGTAACTCAGTTTTTAAACAAATGGAATAGAAATGATTTTGAGATGGTACAAAGTATTCCATCACAAAATGCTTTGGTGATAAAATGTAATGCTCGTTTTTTTGCGAATAACATAATACCGGACAATGAGGTATTATATGCAGATATTTATGTAAACCCAAGCACAGAAATACAACTGATAGGATACAACCGAAGCCTCAATAAAATAAACCTTACCAACGAAATAATGCCAGCTGCAAATGGCAATGGAATAATCATTGGCATAAAAGAAAAATTAATGGATATTACCGATATCGATTTGCAAAAGAGAATAAATACTTCCACAATAGCTTCAGCTGAGTTAGATAACCATGCAACCGTAATAGCTACACTTGCTGGTGGAGCAGGCAATAGTTTTTATACTGGCAAAGGTTTGGCATGGAAATGCAGATTTTATTCTTCTACTTATTCCAATCTTTTTCCTGATGATGGGAATCTATTATTACAAAACAATGTAACGGTGCAAAATCATTCTTACGGTACAATCATACAAAATTTTTATGGTGTAGAAACAGTGGCGTATGATGCACAAACATTTCAAAATAAAAATATTGTACACATTTTTTCATCTGGCAATAAAGGGCAAGAAGCAACTACACAAGGTAATTATGCCAATATAAATGGCTTTGCAAACCTTACTGGAAATTTTAAAATGGCAAAAAATATTATGACCGTTGCCGCTACTGATACAGCTGGTCTAATAGCACCCTTTAGTTCTGCCGGCCCCTTGTACGATGGCAGAATGGCGCCGCAAATAGCCGCACTTGGGCCCAATGGCACATCAGATGCTGCTGCACTTGTAAGTGGCGCTGCAGCTATTTTACAGCAAGTATATAAAGATAGTAATAGTGTATTACCTACAGCCGCTACTGTAAAAGCCATTTTGTATAATAGTGCAGATGATGTGGCGGCGAAAGGTATTGATTACAAATCAGGCTTTGGCGCATTAAACATTTTTAAAGCAATAAAATTAATTGAACAACGCAAGTATGAAAATAACCAACTAGCACAAAATGAAAGCTGGGTAAAAAATATTATCATCCCTGCACAAGCGGCTAATCTTAAAATAACATTGTGCTGGACAGATACAGCTGCTTTGCTACTAAATAATAAAGCACTTGTAAATGATATTGATATTGAACTTACAGAAACGGCTTCTGGAAATAAATATTTTCCTTGGGTGTTAAGTAACTTTTCTAATAT
This sequence comes from Ferruginibacter sp., assembly GCA_031429575.1. Classification (GTDB taxonomy): domain Bacteria; phylum Bacteroidota; class Bacteroidia; order Chitinophagales; family Chitinophagaceae; genus Ferruginibacter. Next base: position 7,016 of record JANOZW010000077.1, on the reverse strand, counting down.
TGATTCCTTAAAACTTTTACCAAAAAGAAAAAGAGACTCTTTAAACACTGCTGAGCAAATTAGTATTGATTTTCCTTCAGCTGGACAATACCAAATAAAAATTATTGGCAAGCAAATTCAAACGATAAGTAAGCAAGCATTTTCTATTGCATATAGTTGGGACAGCACAAATGTTTTAAGCTTTACCAATCCCATAAACGCAGATGATGTGGATAGAAATGAGGATGAAAAATTAGCAATAAAATGGAGTGTAGCTGTATTAGATACCAATGCAGTGGGCAACCTTGCCATAACGTATAACAATGGGGCAACTTGGCAACCAATAACATCTTCCATAAAATTAATAAAACAACAATACAAATGGACTATACCAGATACAGCTACTAGAGCAAAGCTTAAAATGGATTGTAGCTTTGGTACATTTTTTTCGAAAGATTTTATAATAGCTCCAGTTACAAAATTAAACATTGCTTTTTTGTGTAAAGACTCCATGCAATTATCGTGGAATCCACATGTGTATGCAAGCAGTTATATATTATCTACCTTACTAGATAGTGCTTATATGAAAAATATCGTTACTACATCAGATACTAGTATTGTACTACAGAGAACTAATAATGTAAGAAATATATTTACTATACAACCCAGTTTATCAAATGGATTGTGGGCAACAAAAAGTGCATCGGTTGATATAAGAAGCCAAGGAGTAAATTGCTATTACAAAACGTTGTTAGCAGATATAGATGGTAGTAATGTAAACGTTATGTTAGAGCTAAGTACTACTATTAATATTGATAGTGTTCAATTTGAAAAAATAAATGAGTTAGGTGTGGTAATTGAAAAAATAGAAAAACAAATGATGATTACAAACCAATTTATTTATAATACTAAAGACAGAAACCCAACAGCAGGAAGAAATTATTACAGAGCAAAAATATTTTTAAAAAATGGAACAAGCTTTTATTCAGAAATAGCTTCTGTAATTAGCAATGGGGATAAGTTTATTTTTATCTACCCAAACCCAACAAGGCTTAACCAACCAATAAACTACCAAGTAAAAGAAGTTGTAGGCAAGTTGGATTTTATTATTTATGATATACAAGGGCGACTATTACGAACACAATCTATTGCTACAATAGGCAAAATAGAAACAAAAAATTTAGCTGCCGGTATTTTTGTTTTTAAAATTGTGAATGATAATGGCACAGTATTAGATACAGGCAAGTTTCTAATTACGAATTAATAATATTTGCAGGTTTTTTTAAATGAATATGATGGAACAAAACGAATTTATTTTTGATTTTACCTTTACAGACTTATTTGAGTATGCAAACGCTCTAGCAAATAAGCTAGGTGTAGCATTTGAAAATAATGAAATAAGATATCCTTCGCACATTGCGGACGGCTACAGCAAGTTTTTTAAAATAAATGAATTCATGTCTTTTCAGGTAGTGCATTATACTGCAAAGCAAAAAATGATTTTCAATAGATTTCCTACAGATAATAATCACATCACTATTACTTACCAAAATTTTACTTTTGCAAAATGCGATAAGCATGATTATGATTGTAATGAAATTATTTTAAACAATGAAAGTTTGGGCTCTATACAATGCAAAAGCACAAGGCTAAACGAAATAGTGGTAATAGAACCAGGCCTGGAGGTAAAAGTAATTTTAGTGTTGATGAAAGAAAACTGGGTAGATAATGTATTGCACGATTCTGTAAGCAAAGAAAAATTTATACGATATCTCGTAAACCAACATGCTAATGTAAGAAAGGAATTTTTGAGTATAGAACAAAGTAAATTTTTTAATGAAATTTTTATTAGCAAAAAATTTACCCTATTAGAAAGCTTGTATTATGAAGGCAGAATTTTTAACCTACTCGAAAGTTTTTTAAACGATGTATTAACAAAAGAAGAAACAGAAGGCAATTTACTTTTTGATACACCAGAAGATATTAGGATGCTACAACAAGCAGAAAAATTTATTAATGACAATCTTATGGAACCTTTTGCTGGTGTTGAGCATTTGAGTCGTATATGTTGCATGTCACGCACAAAATTTATAAATCTTTTTCAAAAAGTATATGGTGTAAGTTCTTTTGATTACTACCAAAAAAAGCGATTAAACATTGCTTATGAATGTATGAAATCTGGCAAGCATACGGTAAGTGGTGCGGCACAAATAATTGGATACACCGGTATTAATAATTTTGCCATTGCATTTAAAAAAGAATTTGGCTTGCTGCCTAGTGAGTTGCTCGATAAAGTGAAATACAATTAAGCAGCCTTTGTTTGAACATTTTTACCAAAATGATTATCCATATTATCGTTCCTATGCCTCATTAAATAATGCATAACCTTATGCTCTAGCCAATGATGAAACGGTAATAGAAATGCTATTATTACAATTTTTACAAGTAGGATGGGTAAAGGCTCCCCGTGTGTGAGCACATGTAGTTGGTGATCTATCAACAATATAATAAACTCAAATAATAGTATAAAGGATATAAAGCCGAGTGCACGAATAAACCAAGGTTTTACTTTAAATTTCCCCATAGCTACTAAGCCAATAAAAAGCGCAATGATAAAAGCACTAATACCCATGTATTGTAAATTATTTCTTACACGTACTTTTTCTTCGTTAGCCGTTTTTTCTCTTTCTGTTCTTTTGTTTTCTAAATCAATTTCTACACCAAGTAAATCATTTGCTTTTTGCTGTTTATCTAAACTGTCCTTTACTGTAAACAATAGTAACTTATTGGCTACTTCTTTTTGCTTGTCCCCTCCTTTAATGTACAAAGAATCTAACTCTTTGTATAATTCTCTTTCGCCAGTAAGGCTCTGTATTTGTTTTGCCAATGGTATATTAAGTTCTAAATATTTTGCAGCTTCCAAATACTTTTTATTCTTATCAAGATAAATTGAATAGGAACTATTCCAAGTAATTATACCATTTATATCATTAGGCTTTAATTCTTTTTTTGCTAGATTAAGATAATAAAAGGCACTATCCATTTTGCCATCAAAGGCTAAGATGATACCTTTTACTCTATTGTATTCAGATAGCATTCTATACTTTTTATACCCTTCTAAGAGCTCAGGATTTTTTTTAAAAAAATCGGATAGGTTTTTTTGATCTTCGTAATAAACTATTTGCAACTCTGCGCTTAATGCATACTGTTTATAATTTTCATTTGCTCCTACTTTTTTTTGTAAAATTTTTAAATACTCCTTTGCAATATTGAACTCTTTATTTTTTGCATAAAGCGTAATAATATTACCATAATTAATTACAACATTATTAGTGTCATTTACAGCTTTTGCTTGGTCTATTGCTTTTACATAATAATCTTTTGCTTTTTCTGTTTGCGTTATTTTTGCATAAAATGATGCTATTCGTTCATATAAGGTAACTTTTAGTTTATTCTCATTTATAGATTCTGCTAAGTTTAATGCTTGCATATACTTTCTAAAAGCCTCAAGGTTTTCATCTTTTGCCAATAGGCTATTGGCATAACTTATCTGTACAGAAATTTTTAATGAATCGTTATTAGATAAATCAGCATAATTTATAGATTCTGCATGCACTTTAATGGCATCAGGAAGTTTACCCATATTTCTAAACGTTGCTGCTTTTTTTTGTAATAGAGCTGCAATTTCTAGATTGTACTGAACTTCCTTTGCGTAGGCTAACCCTTTTTCAATTTCAGCAAGTGCTTTTTCTTGTCGCTCTAAGCCAGGCAAAGACAACCATTGCTCAGCCGTTTTTCTATACATGGTAGCAATTAGTTTTCTATCCCTTACTTGCTCTGCTTCAAAAATAGCTTTGTTTATATATTCCGTTTCTTTATCCTTATTTTGTCCTGTATAAATTCTTGCAATATCAAAATAGGCATTACATTTTGATTCAATAGTTTTTGCTTTAAAGGCTAATTTTAAAATACTATCTTCTTGATTTTGCAAAACAGGTGTTTGTGCAAATAATTTAAAGGAAAATAAAATAAAGAATGTAAGAAGATATTTTTTCATTTATAGAAGTCTTGCATTTGTTGTCTAAATACTGAATACTAATATCTGAATACTTTAATGATACATCCACCCCACCACCAGCTCAGGGTAAATACCTATAGCAAAAATTAGTATAGCTGTTATCACCAACACAATTTTAAAGGTAGTAGTAATCTCATTTTCATCAACTACATTCTCCGTAGCCTCTTTAAAGTACATAGCTTGTATAATACGGAAATAATAATATGCACTTATTGCTGCAAATAATACTGCTACAATTACCAACCAAAATTTATGACCATTTTCTGCGGCGGCCATTAGCATAAAAAATTTGCTTTGAAAACCTGCTGTAAGTGGAATACCCGTAAGCGATAATAAAAATACGGTAGCACACAATGCAAGTAAAGGATTTGTTTTACCTAAGCCATTAAAACCTTCAATGGTATAATCTTTCATTTTTATCAATACTGCAAAAATACCGATGGTAGCCAAGCAGTACGCAGCACTGTACAATATCAAACCCTCTTTAGCTCTATCATTCAATGCAAACACCGCCAGCATCATAAAGCCTGCTTGTGCTATACTTGAGTAAGCCAACATGCGTTTTACACTTTGCTGAAAAACCGCCGTTACATTTCCGATAAGCAATGTTGCAATGGTGATGAAGACAATCAAATTTTGCCATTGCCCTTGTACTTTTCCAAAAGAATTTTCAAACAAACGTAGAAATGCAAAGAAGCCTGCTACTTTTACAATCGTACTCATAAAGGATGTGAATACAGTTGGTGCACCATCATACACATCGGGTGTCCAAAAATGAAATGGTGCAGCCGATACTTTAAACGACAATGCAATTACTAAAAATACCAACCCTACTGCAATCATTGGTGGCATTGCACCTTCAGCTATTTGTAAGTTGCCAATATAAAATGAACCGTTTGCATTACCACCATAAATAAATGCAATACCCATCAACAATATTCCTGTAGAAAAAGCACCCATCAAAAAATATTTCAGTGAGGCTTCGTTGCTTTTTAAATTTCGTTTATCGCTACCCGTGAGTATGTATAAAGGAATGCTCATAATTTCTATTCCTAAAAACAACATCAACAGAGTATTAAAACTTGCCAAAATACTTACGCCACACAACACAAAAAATATCAATGCAAAATATTCACCTACATGCTCGCCTACTTTTTCTACATCACTTGCATTTAGTAAAAAATAAATCAGCGTACTTAAAAATACTACAGCCAAAAATGCTAGACTAAAACTGCTCACATAAAGCATTTGTTTCGTATCAATTTCAATTTGTAAAATTTTATTTGTACCAAACATATTTAGCTCAAAAGCATTTGCAAAAAATAAAATAATAATTCCTGCTATAGCAAGATACTTAGGCGTGGTTTTACTTTTGATAAACACACCCGAGAACATCATGATAATTCCCCAAATGGCCGATATAATAATTGCGTTCATATTCTTTTTAGACTTGAGATGTTAGACATGAGACACAAGACAAAACCTCGTGCATGAAATCAATTTCTCTATTTTATATAAATTCTATTTTTTTATTTTTTTGTTTACGAGCCAATATCCTTGATTGAACATCGTTGTGTCACTCACTTCATCATCATACCTTTTTTCATCTTTTATCGATTATACTTGTCGACCATAAGCTCTATAATCTTTTACAAACACTTCAATATTCAACAATAAATCAATTTCACAAAACTCCTTATTCTAATTAAATCCAACATCAAATATAATTGAGATGTCAGCCTGAGCTTGTCGAAGGCGGGTTTCATTTACTGCACCGGGTTCGACATGCTCACCCTGACAATATTCTGAAACTCGAACTTTTCAATTCTCAAACCCCAATCAACTAACAAACCAATCAACTATTCAACAACCTTTAACTACATTCAACCCTTCCCCAACGCACCCACCGCCTCCTTCGCCAAATCAATCATCGGCTGCGGAAACACACCAAAAGCAAAAATCATTATCACTATTAATGCAAGCCCCAATTTTTCATTAAAAGAAATATCTACCACATTTTCTATGGTTGCATTTGCCTTGCCATAGAAAACTTTTTGTATCATATTTAAAGTGTACACAGCTGCTAAAATAATAGATATCCCTGCTGCAACTGCCATCCATACATTGTATTTGTAAATACCAGCAAACATCATAAACTCTCCGATAAACGCATTGGTAAGTGGTAAGGCAATATTTGCCAGTGCAATTACTACTAAGAAAATTGTTAGCGTTGGTGCTTTATGTGCAAGCCCACCAAGCTGACTCATATTTTTTATGCATGTTTGCCTTTCTACAATATCAAGTACAATCCACAACCCAATAATATTTATACCATGGTTAAACATTTGTATCATTACCCCTTGCAAGCTCATTTCATTCATTGCAAAAATAGCCGCACACATTAAACCAATATGCGCAATAGAAGAATAGGCTACGAGCTTCTTCAAATTATCTTGCATCATAGCAATGCAGCTTGCATAAATAATTCCGATGATAGAAAGTATCATTACAATATTGGTAAACTTTGGTACTGCCAACGGAAACATGGGTATTAACCATTTGATAACTCCAAACAAACCCATTTTTACCATTATGCCTGAAAGCACCATCGTTACGGAGGTTGGCGATTGGTCGTATGCATCGGGCTGCCAAGTATGAAAAGGAAAGATGGGCATTTTTATTGCAAAGGCAATAAAGAATAACCAAAACAACCAGTTTTGCTGACCTTCAGTTAAAACCGCTGAATAAAAATAATTCAATGCAAAACTATGTTCAGAAATAACAGCATGTGCGACATCATATACAGGTGCTGTATGGAGGTATACATAAATAATACCTACCAGCATTAATAAAGAACCCGTAAATGTATAAATGAAAAATTTGAAAGTTGCCTGTAATCTTTTTTCGCCACCCCACTTACTGCATAAAAAATAAACCGGAATAATAGCAAGTTCCCAAA
>JANOZW010000076.1:0-16737 GCA_031429575.1 Ferruginibacter sp. | reverse complement strand
TATTTTGTTTTACCAGAATCGCTATCTAAAGAAAATAGGCGAGCATTTGATATTAAAAGAGCAAACCCATTGGGCTCGCTAATGCAGTTAAAAAAATACCCAAGCCTAGGCGGATTAATATTTTCCTTTATTTTAATTTACATGGCATCTCATGCGGTACAAAGCAATTGGGGCTTTTTTGGCATTTAAAAGTTACATTGGGATGAAAAAATGATTGGTATTTCTTTAGGTGTAGTGGGCGTATTGGTTGGGCTTGTGCAAGGCGTATTAATACGATATACAAATCCAATACTTGGTAATAATAAAAGTGTTTACTATGGCTTGCTTTTATACTCATTGGGTTTATTACTCTTTGCGTTTGCATCTCAAACATGGATGATGTTTGTTTTCCTTATTCCATATTGCCTAGGTGGTATTTGTGGGCCGGCATTACAATCTATTATTTCTAGCAATGTACCATCTAATGAGCAAGGCGAGCTACAAGGCGCACTCACAAGCCTTATCAGCCTTACTTCTATTTTTGGGCCTATGCTTATGACGGGTTTATTTTCTTATTTTACTGGACCGAAAGCTCCATTTCATTTTTCGGGAGCAGCGTTTGCTTTGGGTGCAGTGTTTATGTTGGGGAGTGCTTTTATTGCGTATTATACATTAGAAAAAGTGAGGGCGAGGCCTGTGGATGTTTAAATAAAATTTGGGGCTGTTAATTTCATAATATTAATCATCATTTGTTCAGGCTCTGACTTATATACTAATTTTTCGGAAGGCTCCGCTTCGCTTCGGTGGTCAGTATCAAACCCGTAAGAACCCGCAGCAATTCACCATTTTTTTTCAATGAAGTAACACACTAGCGTGTGTATGTACAACAATTGTAATTACATAAAAGCAATTGTTTACTTTTGCAAAGAAAAAAAACATCACAAATGAATACAGCTTTTTCAAAAAGAATAGGAGAAGAGCTTTCCGAAATAACCACTGCAGGTTTATTTAAAAAAGAAAGAATAATAAGTAGTGAGCAAGGTGCAGAAATAACTGTAAATGGAAAACAAGTATTAAATTTTTGTGCCAATAATTATCTTGGTCTTTCTGCACACCCAAAAGTATTAGAAGCGGCTAAACACTATATTGATACAAGAGGATATGGCATGAGCAGCGTACGTTTTATATGTGGCACTCAAGATATTCACAAAGAATTGGAGCAAAAGCTTTCTACATTTCTTGGTACAGAAGATACCATTTTATATGCCGCAGCTTTTGATGCAAACGGTGGTTTATTTGAGCCATTGTTTAACGAGCAAGATGCCATAATAAGCGATGCTTTAAACCATGCCAGTATAATAGATGGTGTACGTTTATGTAAAGCACAACGTTACCGTTATGAGCATAACAATATGGCTGATCTTGAAGAAAAATTAAAAGAATCTTCGAATCTTCGTAGTCGTATAATAGTTACCGATGGTTCATTTAGTATGGATGGTACCATAGCACAGCTAGATAAAATTTGTGACCTTGCCGATAAATATGATGCCATAGTAATGATAGACGAATGCCATTCATCTGGCTTTTTAGGAAAAACAGGAAGGGGGGCGCATGAGCATAGAAACGTAGTTGGACGAATAGATATTATTACAGGCACATTGGGCAAAGCGCTTGGCGGTGCAAGTGGTGGTTTCACCAGTGGAAAAAAAGAAATAATAGAAATGTTGCGCCAACGCAGCAGGCCATATCTTTTCTCAAACACACTAGCACCAAGTATTGTAGGCGCATCTATTGCTGTGCTAGATATGCTAAGTGAAACTACCGAATTGAGAGATAAGTTAGAATACAACACAAAATATTTTAGAGAAAAAATGACTGCTGCCGGTTTTGATATCAAACCAGGGGAACATCCTATTGTGCCTATCATGTTATACGATGCCGTAATTGCACAAAATTTTGCTGCACAATTGTTAGAAGAAGGTATTTATGTAATTGGCTTTTTTTTTCCTGTGGTGGCCAAGGGGCAAGCACGCATACGTGTACAACTGAGTGCAGCGCATGAGCAAGCACATTTGGATAAAGCCATTGAGGCATTTGTAAAAGTGGGTAAAAAATTAAACGTAATTAAATAAAACGATGATACCATTTCTAAGAAAATTATTTGGTCTAGGCCCCGCAACAGATTATGCACAATTGGTAAAAGATGGAGCTATTATTGTAGATGTGCGGAGCAATGGTGAATATAATGGCGGGCATGTTAAAGGGTCTATCAATATTCCAGTTGACCAACTTGCCAATAACTTGAGCAAATTAAAAGATAAAAATAAAACAATTATAACTTGTTGTGCAAGCGGTATGCGAAGTGCATCAGCAAAGGCAGTATTAAAATCTAACGGATATGCCCAAGTGTATAATGGTGGTAATTGGAGTAGTTTAGAGCGCAAGTTGTAAACCATATATTATTTTAATTCGTTCATTACATAATTAATTTATTTTACGTTAATAACAGTACCCATGTCAGAAAATTCAAGATTATTTCTAGAAAAAAGTGAGGCTAAGGCACCTGATTTAGACCATCGCAAAAAAATAAATTTTAATATTGGAAGATACAATGCTGTAGTGCCTGTGGGTAAAACCCAATTTGCTGATGAACATTTGGCGAGAGAGCGTGCGAAAAATACCAAATGGCGAGCGATAGAAAATCTAGATCAAACCTTGGAAACGTTTGAAGCTAATTTTACCAAACGTGGCGGAAAAGTTATTTGGGCTGAAACCTCTGAGCAAGCCATGGCAGAAATTATAAAAATATGTGAAGCCAATAATTGCATAACCTTGGTGAAGAGTAAAAGCATGGTTACGGAAGAAATTCATTTAAATGATAACTTAGAAAAATACGGTATTGATAGTATAGAAACGGATTTGGGGGAGTATATACAGCAGTTAGATGGCGAAACAGCTTATCATATTGTAACACCTGCTATGCATAAGAGTAAAGAAGATGTGGCAAAATTATTTCACGAAAAATTAGGAACGCCAATAGATTTAACACCTGAACAACTTACACTAAAAGCGAGAGAAATTTTAAGAGAGAAATATGTGGAAGCGGAAGTGGGTGTAACAGGTGCAAATTTTATTATTAGCGATATTGGCGCAATAGCTGTGACAGAAAATGAGGGTAATGCAAGATTGAGTTGTGCATTTCCTAAAACACATATTGCTATTGTTGGTATAGAAAAAGTAATTCCATCACTTACAGATTTAGGATTATTTTGGCCTTTGCTAAGTACATTTGGTACAGGGCAGAAAATAACCGTTTATAATAGCATAATAGCTGGGCCTAGACAAGACAACGAAACGGATGGTCCAGAAGAAATGTATGTGATACTATTAGATAATGGTCGTACAAATATTTTACAAAATCCAAAACAAAGAGAAAGTTTATATTGTATAAGATGCGGTGCTTGTTTAAATGCTTGCCCAGTATATAAAAATATTGGCGGCTTTAGTTATGGTACAACGTATAGTGGCCCTATTGGAAGCGTGATTACGCCTAATCTTCAAGGCATGGACAATTTTAAACACCTAAGCCATGCATCATCATTATGTGGCAATTGCACGGAAGTGTGTGCAGTAAAAATAAACTTACATGAGTTGCTGTTAGACAATAGGAAAGAGGCTGCAGAAGAGGGTTTATCAAGCTTTGGTGAAAAAGCGGCTTGGAAATTGTGGAAGTTTGCAAGTATGCACAGAGGTATGATGAATATGGGTACAGGGCCTTTAAAAAATGCTTTTGTAAATAATGTTTTTAAAGGCTGGACCAAGCATAGAGGGGATTTGAATTTTAGTAAGAAGACTTTTAATGAAATGTGGAAGGAAAGAAATAATTAATATATTTGTTAAATAAAAAATCTCATGGAAAAAATATTTACGGCTCATATTGAAAAAGATATAGAGACAAATTATTTTGTGGGAAGCATACCTTCAGTACCTGGTGCATACACACAGGCTAAAAGCTTAGACGAACTTACAATAAGGCTTAAAGAAGTTTTAGAACTTTGCTTGGAAGAAATGAGTGAAGAAGAAAAAGCTAACTTGTCTGTTTATTTTGGCACACAACAAATAGCTATTGCAGTATGAGTAAATTGCCAATACTAAACGCTAAAGAACTAGAAAAAATATTGTTTCGCCTTGGTTTTGAAGTAAAACGACAGAAGGGAAGCCATAAGTTTTACAAACATTTGGATGGTCGTTATACTACAATTCCACATCATACAAATGAAGATTTGTCAAGGCCTCTTATTAGAGCAATTTTAAATCAGATCGATTTATCCGTAGAAGCATTTATAGATTTATTGAATAATTAATCATGCTCCTAATATACTCACCTAAATCCACCACCCGCCTACAATACATCTGCAAATTTATTTTTGAAGAAATGTTGCATACAGGTTATAGCCTTACCATCGATGAAATAAGTTTTGAAAAACATGATGGCAATAAAATAAACTATAGTTATAAAGAATTTAATAATAGTTTTCAAATTGCCCCACATGGGTTGCTTTTTCAAAATGGAATAAAGCCCCAGCAAATAGATTGTTTTAAAGAAAAGGATTTTACTGTATTTTTTAAAAGTAATATTGACAATTATCCTTTTGACATTTTTTCTGCGGCCTTTTATCTCATAAGCCGGTATGAAGAATATTTACCCCATGAAAAAGATTTGTATGGCAGGTATGCACATGAAAATTCAATAGCACATAGGGAAGGGTTCTTAAAGACGCCCTTGGTAAATATCTGGATAAATAATTTCGCTTCAGTTTTACAAAAGAAATATACAACTTTGAACTTTCAATCTTTAACTTTCAATTATCAACCAACCTATGATATAGATATGGCTTGGTCTTACAAAGAAAAAGGATTTGTAAGAAATACACTTGGGTTTATAAAAAACCCTTCGCTAGAAAGATTGAGCACACTAATCGGCAAAAATGATGATCCTTTTGATTGTTACGATTTTTTAGATGAGTTGCATACTCAATATAATTTGAAGCCGCTTTATTTCTTTTTGGTGGCAAAGGAAAATGGACAATACGACAAAAATATTTTACCATATAATGAAGCCATGCAAGAGCTTATAAAAGTACATGCAGAAAAATACGATATTGGTATTCACCCATCATGGAAAAGTTATGATGCAATAGAAATATTAAAAGAAGAAAAAGCAACTTTAGAAAATATTTCTGGTAAAGAAATACAATCATCAAGACAACACTATATAAAATTTAATTTACCTGAAGGATATAAAAGATTGATAGAAGCGGAAGTTAAAAATGAATATAGTATGGGTTACGGCACCATAAATGGTTTTAGGGCTTCTGTAGCATCTTCTTATTTTTGGTACGATTTAATAAATGAAAAAATTACAACGCTTCGCATTCATCCATTTTGTTTTATGGATGCCAATTGTTTTTATGCACAAAAATTATCTGTTGAGGAATCGTTTGAAGAATTAATACATTACTACAATGAGAATAAAAAAGTAAATGGGGAAATGATAACCGTTTTCCACAATAGTATTTTGGGCACAGGCAAAGAATTTATTGGATGGTCAGATCTGTATAAAAAATTTATATCTCAGGTTCGGCAATAATTTTCTCAGTTCTTTTTATTGAATAGTTTACTAAAAAAACACCAGCAAGTGTTATTGCCGAGCCAATAACAATATTTTTACTCAAAGGTTCATTTATAAAAAAATAACCGCAAACCATAGCCACTATTGGGTTTATATAAGCATACAAAGAAGCAATAGCAGCGGGTAGTTTTTTCATACTATATATGAACGCTACAAATGCAACAAGTGAGCCTAGTATAACTAAGTACAAAATAACCAACCAAGCTTTGGCAGATATTTCAAAAAATGGTGTGACTTTTTGGGTAGTTTGCATTATTACAAATAAAATAATGCTACTCATCATCATTTGCCATCCTATGCCATAATAAGGATTTATTTCTACTTTGTTTCTTGCAATAAAGATTGTGCCGATGCTCCAAGATAGCATAGCAACAATAGAAAGTGATATGCCAAATATAAAGTCTTCCCCTTTTGCTTGAAAGGCATTTTCGTAAAATACCATTGCAATACCTGCAATGCCTAAAAATAAACCAACAAAAGTAATGGCTGTCATGCGTTTGCTATTAAAGAAAACCCGCTCCAGTATAACGACACATAATGGGTACAATGCGCCAATAAGTGCACCCAAACCTGCGGGAATATATTTTATAGCCCAAGTACTTAGCGCATTTGCAGATAAAAACATGATGATGGACATAATAAACAACCATCTAAATTGTTTGACTGTAGGTAGTGCAAGTTTTTTATAAAAAATAAAAAAGCCTAAAAATAAAACACCAGCAATAAATTGACGTATGTACGACATTTGTAAAGCAGGTATTTCATTTACGCCAATTTTACTTACTACCCACGTAGTTCCCCACACAGTGCTTGTAAGAAAAAGTGCAAAATATCCTTTTGCTTTATCTGATTGTGGCAATTAAAAAATATTAATGTTTAAAATGTCTTGTACCTGTAATCACCATGGCAAGGTTGTTTACTTTGCAATATTCAATGCTATCGTTATCTCTTACGGAGCCGCCTGGCTGTATAAATGCATCTATACCTGCGGTGTGTGCTATGCGTACACAATCATCAAATGGAAAAAATGCATCGCTTGCAAGTGCCGCCCCTGTTGTGTCTGCACCAAATTGTTTTGCTTTGTCTATAGCGTTTCTTAATGCATCTATTCGGCTCGTTTGCCCACAGCCTTTGCCAATAAGCTGATTATCTTTTACCAAAGCAATGGCGTTACTTTTTAAATGCTTGCATAAAATATTTGCAAAAGTTAATGATGCTTTTTCGGCCATTGTTGTTTCTCTACCGCCTACTTCTTTCCATTCTGCAAAATTGCCTTCATCTGTTTGCTGTATTAAAGCGCCGTTCAATAAAGATTTTGTTTGCAACTTTTGTTCAGGATATTTTTTTACTTGCAATAAAATTCTATTTTTCTTTTGTTGCAAAATTTGTAGTGCATCAACATTAAAAGATGGGGCTAGTAACACTTCAAAAAATATTTCATTTATCGCATTTGCAGTAGCTTCATCTATTTCTGTATTAGAAACCAATACACCACCAAAAGCACTTTCAGGGTCGCCTGCTAGCGCAGCTTTCCATGCGCTTGATACATTTTCTTTTATGGCTGCTCCACAAACATTGGTATGTTTTATAATAGCAAAAACAGCCTCTCCTAAATCCCCTCCGAGGGAGGGGACTTGTGAACTCTCTGAAAAATCGAATTCTTTAATCAGTTGCAAAGCCGCATCTACATCTACTAAATTATTATACGATAATTCTTTGCCATGTAACTGTGTAAATATTTCTTTTAAATCACCATGAAAACTAGCGGCTTGGTGCGGGTTTTCGCCATACCGTAAAATACTTTTTTCTTTGTTGAAAGGAGTAGTTATTTCTAGTGAATTAAAATAAGATGAAATAGCATTGTCGTAATGTGTACATACATCAAACGCTTTAATGGCAAAAGTTCTGCGTTGTTCTAATGTTGTTTCCCCGTTTTGTTCCTTTAATAAATTTTCTAGTAAAGCATAATCCTTCTTTGCCGCTATTACTACTACATCAGCATGGTTTTTTGCGGCAGCTCGTATCATACTTGGGCCACCAATATCTATTTTTTCAATTATCAATTTTTCTCCGTCTCCGCCCTGAAGGACGGAGCTATTCACCGTTGCCACGGTTTCTTCAAAAGGATATAAATCAACAATCACTAAATCAATTTCAGGAATGTTATGTTCTTTCATTTCACTCACATGTACTTCATCATTTCGTTTGCCTAAAATGCCACCAAATACTTTTGGATGCAAGGTTTTTACCCTGCCCCCTAATATTGATGGATAAGATGTAAGCGACTCTACTGGCACACAAGCAACACCTAACTTTTCTATAAATTCTTGTGTGCCTCCAGTACTATAAATGGTAATACCAAGTTTATTTAGGTGATGAATGATAGCCTCTAAGCCATCTTTATAAAAAACAGATATTAGTGCTGATTGTATTTTTTTTTGCATGTTTTAGGAATAGAAATATATGAAAATGAATCCCACAAAGTACACAAAGAAACAAAAAATCTATTCTTGGTGACCTTAGTGTTCTTTGTGGGAAATTTATTTTGCGTCTAATACAAAAGCACCTTGTTCTCCTGTAATAAAGTATTGCAAATGTAGTTCTTCGCATTCTTTTTTCCATTGAGCAATTTTCCACAGACTGTTAGAAGCGTCAAACACAATAACTGCGGGGCTTACAGCGGATACAATGTCGGATATGTTTACTTTTGGGTTTTTACAAATAAGTAATGCATTTATTTCTAACTTGGTAATAACGGGTTCAAATTGTACAGAGCTATCAATAACCATTATTTTTTTGTTGTAAAACTGCCACAATCTTCCAGAGTTTGTAAGTGCTTTTAATGTATCCCTACTTTGTTCTACTTGCATAGAAACTCGTGCAGGTTTTAAATTAAAATTTTGCAATGCAGCTTCTTGCCTAAATTCATCATCTCCATAAAACCAATACTTGTTATTGCTAACAAAATCAATAGCTGAATGTCTGCTTACATTATAAATAATAATTTTTTTCTGTTGGGTAAGGTTAATTTTTCCATAAGCCCATATTCCTACAAATACAAACAAAAAGCCAAATGATATTTTCATAAGTGTTTTGTTTCTTCTGAGCAAAGCAGCAGTTATTAAAAATACAAAACCATACAAAGCCCAAGTGGTTATTGCTGTAGCATAAATTTTATCAATCAATGAAAGCGGTAGTTTGTTGAAAAAATCTATCATTGCATTCATGCACCACGTGAGTACATAAATAAATTTGCCTATAAGCATGGCTAGTGGTGAAAACGAAGCACAAATAACCAACGCAATTTCTGCAAATAAAATAAGTGTAGATAGCGGAACGCAAATTAAATTAGTAAATAAAAATGTGGTAGGTATTTGGTGAAAGTAATAAATACAAATAGGTAACGTGAGTATTTGCGCTGCTATAGTTATGGAGCACATTTCCCATAAATACTGTACCGCTTTATTTTTAGAATAAAATAAATCTTGAATCGGCTTTTGCAACCATACAATACCAACGACTGCAAAATAACTTAATTGAAAACCCACATCCCACAATAGAAAAGGATTGTAACACAATAATAAAAATGCAGATGATGCCAATGAATTGTAAATACTTGCTTGTTTAAAAAATTCTTTTCCAATAATTATACAAGTAAACATTACTGCACTTCGCAGTACAGATGCCGATGCTCCAGTAATTAAACTAAATAACCACAAGCAACAAAGTATTAAAATCACCCTTGTTATTGCCGAGTGTTTTACAAATGGCAGCCTAGAAAACAACCATACCAACCCTATATATATCAACCCTAGATGCATACCCGATATAGCTATGATGTGCACTACGCCTGTGTTGCTGTATGCCTGCACTACATCTTTATCTAAATCTTCTTTATAACCTATGAGTAATGCCTCTGCAATGCCACTTACCTTTTTATTGCCTACAATATATTTTTGCAATGTATTTATCACTGCGCTTCTTGCCCAAAATATGAAGGAGTATAATTTGTTTTGGCTGTGCTCATTTAGCGAAATAAATTTATCTTTCTTTAAATAAACCTGATGAAGTGTTTGTTGAAAAATCATGTAACGGCTATAATTAAAACCACCAGGATTGCCCGCATTTTTTATTAGTTGTAACCCACCTTGTATTAAAATTTTATCGCCATACTTTGGTAGCACAATGCTATCTTCTTTTGAAAAATAGATAAGTAGTTTTCCTTCTACTTTTTGTGTTCTGCCATGGTCTATAATTGCTTCTACAACAGCATCTGCTTTTATAGATTTTTCTTTTGAAATAGGAGGCTCATTTATTTTTACAATTAATACACAACTATCATTGTAATATTTCCCAAACCAATTATTATTTCTAATATCTTTTTGCCAACAAAGAAAAATAGCAATACAAAATATTACTCCATTTATCGATAACCCTTGTAGCCATTGAAACTTGTAGCGTTTTTCAATAGATAAAAGATTAAAAAGTATTAGCAGAATAATTAATGATGCAACACAAATCGCATTTATTACAAGTGGAATTTTAATGTACCATTGAAAAATAATTCCCAATACTAAGGGTAATATCAATCGTACAAAGGGAGATGATTTCCACAAAGGTATGTTGTACGATTTTGCCATTTTTTCGTTTTGGTAATTGAATGTACAAACACAATTTTATATACGGCAATTAATTGAAAGGTATTTTTTCGCTTTGTGCCATTAATGCATAAAAAGTTTTCTCTTCCAATTCTTTTATTTTACCCGGATCAATGTCTCCCAATAAAATATTACTAATGTTCAGCCGTATAAGCCTTAAACAACGGTGTTTTACTGCGATTACCATTTTACGAACTTGTCTAAACTTACCTTCGGTGAGGGTTATGAGCAGCCATGTGTGTGGGTAAATTTCTCTTGGGTCAGTGGCGTATTTGTAAAGTGCAGTTGGGTCAGTAATTATTTTTACTGCGTATGGTTTTGCCAAATAAAATTCCGTGTCGTTTATTGGAATATTAATACCTGCTTGCAATTTTAAAAAACTTTCTTCGGTCATTTTATGTTGCACCATTACTAAATATGAACGAGTATGAGCTTCTTTTGCTAAAAATAATTTTCGTGTAACGGTTTTGTCTGTGGTAAGAATGAGCAAACCTTCCGATGTACTATCAAGCCTGCCTATGGCGTGTGTGCCCTCAGGAAAATCAAAATCTATTTCCCCAAGCAATGATACTTTGTGGCTACTTATAAATTGTGAAACCATATTGTATGGTTTGTTTAGGAGGAAGTAGCGATTAGAAGATTTATTTATATTTTGCGTTTGCATTGCTGCAAACCTAAACAATTTTAAAAATTATAAAGTAATTAAAATAATTATTTATATTTGTCTATTGATAGTAAATAGTAAAATATAAAATGACTGTAAAAGAAAAGATACTAAACCTGTTTGATACATATGCTGAATTGTCTGTAAATGAACTCGTTAATAAAATAGGAGCATCTAAACAAATGGTACATATTGCTGTAAAACAACTTGTTGATGAAGGTATTTTAGTAAAACTTGGGTCAGTTCCTAAAACGATTTATAGAAAAAAAGAGGTTGAAAAATCGAATATAAATGAACGAGAAAGAACAAATAATATTTCAGAAGCAGAACTCACTTTCCTGCAAGACAATTTTCTAATTGTTACAGATATTGGCAATTTGGTAGAAGGTATGGATGCATTTACCTATTGGTGCAAACAAAGAAACCTGCCACTTGAAAAAACAATTAAAGAATTTATCATTACCAAAAAGAAATACGAAACATATTATAACAAAGCACAAATTATTGACGGGATAGAAAAACTTAAAAACACAAAAGAATACGAAACGATTTGGTTGGATAAATTGTACTACTTAGATTTTTATGCCATTGAAAGATTTGGAAAGACAAGACTTGGTACTTTACTGCATTATGCAAAGCAAGGGCAAAATAAATTTTTGATGAACATAATGATGCAAGAAATAGATACAAAATTAAAATCGTTTATTGAGGAAAATAATATTGATGCAATAGCGTTTGTTCCGCCAACAATAAGAAGAGAAGTGCAGATTATGAAATTTATGCAGCAGAAATTAAACTTAAATTTACCTCATATTGAGATTAAAAAAATAAGTGGCATTATACCCATACCACAAAAGTCATTATCAAAAATGAATGAGCGTATAAGAAATGCAGAAAATACTTTTGCCGTGGTGGATAGTAGGCAATTTAAACATGTGTTGCTTATTGATGATGCAGTAGGCTCGGGCTCTACACTAAATCAAATAGCTGGAAAAATTAAAAATAAACAAGTAGCTAAGAAAGTTACAGGTATAGCAGTTGTTGGCAGCTTTAAAGGATTTGATGTAATTACAGATGTGTAATTTACTTACTCAAATGCATACTTCTCTCTTTATACAATTGTCTAAAATAAGGGTCACGCAAATCTTTTATAAAACGAATAGCTTCTCCTGTGCTTTTCATTTCGGGGCCAAGCTCTTTATTTACTCCAGGAAATTTATTGAAAGAGAATACAGGTTCTTTTATAGCAAATCCTTTTAGGTTTTTTGTAAAAGTATAATCTTTTAGTTTGGCTACACCAAGCATTACTTTTGTAGCAATATTTAAATAAGGAATACCATACGCTTTAGCAATAAAAGGTGTGGTACGACTAGCTCTTGGGTTGGCTTCTATCACATAAACCTTACCATCTTTTATAGCAAATTGAATATTGATAAGCCCTTTTATATTTAACGTACGTGCAATTTTTTCTGCATACTCTTCCATGGCATGAACAACTAGTGGCGTGAGATTAAATTGTGGTAATACGGCATTGCTATCACCGCTATGTATGCCAGCAGGCTCTATATGCTCCATCAATCCCATTACATGAAAATCTTCTCCATCGAAAATGGCGTCTATTTCTGCTTCTTGGCAGCGATCTAGAAAATGATCAATCAAAATTTTATTACCAGGCAAATGTTTTAATAAACTCAATATACCACTTTCTAATTCATCATCGTTCAACACAATTCTCATACGCTGCCCGCCTAGCACATAGCTTGGGCGAAGCAAGACAGGGTAACCAACTTCTTTTGCTACTTCAATGGCTTGGTCTGTATCATAGGCCGTTCCATAATTTGGATAAGGAATTCCCAACTCTTTTAAAATATCGCTAAAGCGGCCACGGTCTTCGGCTATATCCATACTATCGAAAGAAGTGCCAATAATTTTTACGCCTTTCTCCGTTAATTTTTTTGCAAGTTTTAATGCTGTTTGTCCACCCAATTGTACAATTACACCTTCGGGTTTTTCGTGTTCTATTATTTCCCAAATATGTTCCCAATACACCGGTTCAAAATACAATTTATCCGCCATGTCAAAATCCGTACTAACCGTTTCAGGATTACAATTTACCATTATCGCTTCCATGCCTGCTTCTTTTATTGCCAGCAAACCATGCACACAACAGTAATCAAATTCTATACCTTGCCCAATGCGGTTTGGGCCACTACCAAGTACAATTATTTTTTTCTTATCAGAAACTATTGATTCGTTGTGTGTCATTATTTTGGTTCGTATAATTTTAGGGTATCAATAAATTTATAATCTTTAGTATTCAAACTAAACAATGGTATTTCAAGTTGAATTGCTGTCGCTGCTATTAATGAATCAGCAAGTTGTAAACCATGGGTGGATGAGTATTTAAGAATCAAATCTTTTGCAATATTTCCAATACTAATTGTAATATCTATTTCGGAAAATGGTATTAATTTTTTTAAAATTTTATTTTTTTCAATGTTAGATTTATTACCTTGAATTATTTCAATTACAGATACTAATGAAACATAAGTAATAGTGTTTTCTATTTCAAATGAATTGAAAGTTTCTTTTACCCTTAGGTAAAATTTTTTATTGTCATCAAAATAATTGATAAGTACATCTGTATCAATTAGAATTCGGCTTTCTTTCTTCTCCATGCCTTTTCTCTTATAATTTTAGGGTCTTCAAAATTTATATGACTTAGCGAACCTGCATTTTTTTCAACATCAAGTTTCCCTTTTCCTCTCCTAACTCTTACACCGTTTATATAATAGTATTCACTTGTTTCCTCTTCTGTTTTTTCTGTTAAAGTAATTTTCATTTCTTTAGCAGCCGCTTTTATCACTTTCATTGCTGCCTTGTTGTCTGATTCTAAAATAAATGTTTGCATAACCTAATTTTTTAATAATTCAAATTTACGAAGAACTATTCTCAAACGTACTATAAAAATACGGCGTCTTCGCCTCAAACTCCGCACTACAAGTATCTACCATTTTAAATACCCTTGTTATACCTAATGCTTTTCTACGCTCATACATTGCATCTGCATCACCATCTTGCATTATGCGCACCATTTGCTCATCAGAGAAACCGATCATTTTTGCTTCTCTCAATAATGCTTCGGGCAATGATGCAAAATTATATTTCGCTATCTCTTTTTCGCAATCTGCAATTTTTTGAATTTGGTAAATAAACCAACGGTCTATTTTCGTGCTTTCGCAAATGCGCTTTACACTCACACCTGCCATCAGAGCATCTTTTATGCGAAACACCCTATCCCACTTGGGTATTTTTATATACTCAATCAATTCATCGGCTTTCATTAAACTTTTACCATAGTAGCCCAAACCAACGGCTTCGTTTTCCAAACTCACACATGCTTTTTGTATGGCTTCAGCAAAGCTTCTGCCAATGGCCATTACTTCGCCAACGCTTTTCATTTGAAAACCAAGCGTATCATTTGCACCTTTAAATTTATCAAAATTCCAACGAGGTATTTTTACAATTACATAATCCAATGCAGGTTCAAAATAGGCTGATGTAGATTGTGTGATTTGATTTTTTAATTCATCTAAATTATAACCTATGGCTAGCTTGGCAGCTATTTTTGCAATAGGATAACCCGTTGCTTTGCTTGCTAACGCTGAGCTACGGCTTACACGAGGGTTTATTTCTACCACTATTATTTCTTCGGTATGAGGGTTCAATGCAAACTGTACATTACAACCACCTGCAAAATTCCCAAGATTACGCATCATAGAAATAGCAGTGTTGCGCATTAGTTGATAGGCCGTATCACTAAGTGTCATCGCTGGTGCAACGGTTATGCTATCGCCTGTGTGTACGCCCATCGGGTCAAAATTTTCTACGGTACAAATGATGGCAACATTGTCAGCATTATCCCTCAACAATTCCAACTCAAATTCTTTCCAACCAACAATTGCTTTTTCTACCAACACTTCATGTATCGGGCTTGCAGTAAGTGCATTGTTCAATGCTTCGTCTAAATCTTCTTTTTTAAATACGATACTCCCACCACTTCCACCAAGTGTAAACGATGGGCGAAGTACCAACGGATACCCAATTTCTTGCGCAAATTCTTTTCCTTCTAAAAATGAATTGGCAATATGTGCTTCGCAAACAGGTATGCCCATTTCAATCATCCACAACCTAAATTTTTCTCTATCTTCTGCTTTGTCTATGGCCTTTATATCAACCCCAATTAATGTTACATTATGCTTTTCCCAAACACCCAACTCATCTGCTTCTTTACATAAATTTAATGCTGTTTGTCCACCCATGGTTGGTAATACAGCATCTATTTGGTTTTCTTCTAAAATTTGTTCAATACTTTCTACCGTAAGTGGTAGTAGGTAAACCCTATCCGCCATCATAGGGTCGGTCATTATTGTAGCGGGGTTACTATTAATTAAAATAACCTTTACGCCTTCTTCACGTAGGCTACGTGCGGCTTGTGTGCCGCTATAATCAAATTCGCAGGCTTGCCCAATTACAATGGGGCCGCTTCCAATAATTAAAACTGATTGTATTTTTTCGTTTTTTGGCATGTAGAAAATTGTCTTTTATGTGGCGTGCAAAAGTAACGGGAAATGAAGAAAAAAGCAAATGGAAATTTGGGTTAATTTTAGGGATGCTAACTTTTTAAAAGTTGGCATCCCTAAAACTTAACTGCTTTGGGGCTGTATGCAAATATCAATGCTCAGCTTTTGTCCGCTGCCCGCCTCCCAATCTTTTTGTTTCGCTAAAGCTACACAAAAAGGATTTCCGTCTAAGCAGCGCAGCCATTCGTCTGCACATCTTTTCTCAACAGTACTTCGGAGATTATTTTATAAAGCAACGCTTCAGATATTCTAAAACTTCCACACCCCCGTTAACGGTTATAAAAAGATAGAATTATTCATTCAAAATATTAAGCCGTTGGAGGCGTAGTCACATCCCCCTTCTTCTCAAACAACTCACTCATCATTTTCTCCGCATCAGCCATATGTTCTTTTAGTGCAGCAGTCCCTTTTGTTTTCAATTCTTCAAAGTAATCTTTTGCTTTGTCGGCAAAGTTTTCTGCTTCGTCTTTCAATTGATTTGCTTTGCTTTTTAAATCGCCAGCTAATTTTTCTTTTTCTTCTGCAGACATGTTCATGTATTTGTTAGCAGCAAGCGCAGCTGCGGCTCCTAATAAAAAAGTGGCGATATGTTTTGAATTAACACTCATTTTTGTTTTTTTAAAGATTTAATAAATTATTTTTGTTGCTTAACTAAAGATATGCGTTTTTTTAAATTTGTTTTCATAATAATTTTTTGTACTGCTTCGTCTATTTCTAAAGCGCAAACTTTTACTCCTAAAAATTATCCCAAAGATTATTTTGCATGGCCTGTGGGTGCAGAGATTGGTATTGTGGCAAACTTTGGGGAATTGCGCCCTAACCATTACCACATGGGGCTAGACTGTAGAACCGACCACAAAGAAAACGCCCCAATATATGCAGCAGCAGATGGATACATAGCTAAAATAAAAATAGAGCCGTATGGTTTTGGGCGCTGTATTTATATTAATCATCCAAATGGTTTAACAACGGTATATGCACATTTAAATGCATTTGAACCAGCATTAGAAAAATACATTACAGACCAACAATATTTTTTGCAACAATGGCGTGTATTCCTAGATGTTCCAGCCAATTTATTTAAAGTAAAACAAGGAGATT
>JANOZW010000075.1:0-6704 GCA_031429575.1 Ferruginibacter sp. | reverse complement strand
GGTATTTTCATTTCTGCGTATAGTAAAAGCCGTTTGTTTTTTTTATCAGCAATAAGTACACGCCAAAAATCCAATGCATCACCTCTAAATATTTCTTTTGCATTGGTGCGCCCTCTGCGCAAGCCTACTCCTCCAACCATCTTATCTATAAAGCCTCTTATCCTCCATAAAAAATTTGCATAGTACCAACCTTTTTCACCACCAATACTCCAAATATTTTCTAATACTTTTTCACTACTATTATTTTTTATTTCTTTCCATTTTAAATCTTTAAAACAGCCATATTGAGGTATCTCTACATTCTCCATCCATTGTTGGTTTGCATTAGATGAACTAAAAGAATCTTTCCAACTACTGAGCACAAGATTTTGTTCAATTTTTTCAAAAGCCAATTGTACGGCAGATTTATAGCCAAGCAATTCTATACCCAATTCTTCTGCAAGTGTATTGGGTTCTGCTATTACATTTACCTTCATACTATTTACCAAGTTTACAGCCAATGGATAGGATGTAGATGTTACGAAGTATAACCAATACGATGAAACCCTTGGGGTCATTACAGGTATGGTGATTATTAAACGTTTTAATTTTCGTACAAAAGCAAATTGCAATAACATTTCTTTATAACTCAATGTTTCGTTGCTACTAATATCAAAATGTTTTTTGTACGTATTTTCTTTGAGCAATACGCCACTTAAAAATTGTATTACATTTCTTACTGCAATGGGTTGGCACTTTGTGTTCAACCATTTTGGCGTAATCATTATCGGTAGTTTTTCTACCAAGTCTCTTATTATTTCAAAAGATGCACTACCACTGCCTACAATAATACCTGCTCGTAAGACTGTTAATGGAATGCTGCTTTCATTCAAAGTTTTTTCTACAGCCAAGCGAGAGTGTAAATGTTTTGATAAATGTGCTTCATTTACGATGCCACTCAAGTAAATTATTTGCTTACAATTGGTTTGTTCTATTTGTTGTAAAAAGTTTTTTGCAGTAGCCAATTCTTTTGCTTCAAAATCGCCACTGCTGCTCATAGAGTGTATTAAAAAATATGCTGCATCTATTTCTTTAGGAAAAACGCTCGTATTATTTTCTGCTAAAAAATCTATTTCTATTGTTTGTAAATTGGCATGCTGATGTTCATCTTCAAAACGCTCTTTATCTCTTACACAACAAAACAGCGTATGACCTGCTTCCAATAAAACAGGAATGAGTCGTTGGCCTATGTAGCCATTAGCGCCTGTAAGTAGAATGTTTAAAGACAAAATGAAGTGTTTACTTTGAAATATAAAGTTGACCTTATTTTTGTATATCTACTATTTTATTTGTTAGCTAGTTTTATTCATCATTGAATTTCTTCTGAAATACTTTATTGTATTCGTTACTATCATTGAGCCAATTAATGCAAGTATAATATCTTTTTGCGCATCCCATACGTCGCCTTGTGTAGCCACATACGTTTCACCTGTTTCTTTGGTGGTAAATTCAGCTACCCCCCATTTTATCAATTCAACAATACTTGCCAAGCAAAGTATGCCCATGTTGGTTATGGTGCCAACCCATTTTTGCGGCACAGCAAATTTATTGTACAATAAATCTATGGCAGGGTAGGCTATTAAAAAGCCAAAACTAAAATGCACAATCCTATCATACGGATTTCTTTTTAGCTGCCATGTATCTCTAAAAAATTCTCCTAGTGCATTATGTGTGTATGCAGCTTGCGCACCATATATGTGTACGAACAAAAAAAGAAAAAGACATACCAAGCTTATATCTGAAAATAAAAATTTTTTGTGAGTAGCTGCAAGTGTAATGATAAAAATAAATACCAGTATGTTTTCTATCCACCAATCTGTTTTGTCTAATGCTGTCGCATAAAAAGCAATCCAAATAATAACAAATAGTGCAGCAATAAGTTTGAATAAATTATTTTTTGAAAAAGCAATTCTGTCGTTTGTAAGAAACGTAGTTAGTTGCATGGTTTGAGTTTTGGTTGGTTAAAATAAACTCAATTTGTTGGGAACTGCTGTTAAGGGGTTTATAAAATAATTGCAGGCATTAAAAAAGCGGCCATTCGAAAATGCCGCTTTATATAAATGTAGATTCAATTATTATTTTATTATTTGCTGACTAGCTATTGATGTACCATTTACAATTAGGTTAGCAATAAAAATACCGCTAGGTAAAGAAGACAAACCGTCTATTTGTATGTTGTTGTATCCTTTGATAATGTTTATTACTTTGTTTGAAACAAGTTGCCCTTTTACATTCATAATGCGTATTTCTGCTTTGCCTTTTTCAGTTGCCATAAAACGAGTTGTTATTGCTTCTACAAATGGGTTAGGCGAAACTTGCATTTTTACATCTGCATTTATTTTTAAACGTAGGCTTAAAATATTACTATAAGTAAATTTACCATCCACATCCACTTGCTTTAAGCGATAATATGCCATTGTATTTTCTTTTAAAGAATTAGATGCATCTGTAAAATCATATTCTTTTTTGCTGTTAGCAGCTGCTGTTCCAACAATAGAAAATTTGTTACCATCAAATGAACGCTCTACTTCGTAATGGCTATTGTTTATTTCAGACTCAGTTATCCAATTTAATAAAACAGATTGATCGTTAGATGTAGCAGTGAATGAATAATATTTCACAGGTAAAACAGATACATAGTTAAACCCTTTAAAATAATTTCCTTTTTGTCTTGCTACTGCATCAACTGCTAAGTTGTTTGCACCAACTTTGTAAGTAAACTGATTAATGTTGGTGTTCATTAAAGTAAACATTACTTGCTTAGCAGAAGTATCTACTGCATCATATTCATTACCACCAATGTTGGTTGCTTTAAATTCGTTGCCAGTTTGTACCACTTCTATTTCTAAGGTGTTCATAAAGTAAGATACAACACTACCAGGTCCCATATTAAGTGCATCTACTTCGTGTAATTGTGCATTGCCATCAATATCCATTGCAGTTACTCTTACAGTATCTATAGTTCTTGGGTAGGTCATCACTCCATTACCTTGAAAGAATTCAATTTTAAATTCTACCAAACCATTACTGTTTCCTGGTACATTTATTCTTGGAGAAAAAGCTTCGGGTTTAGTTAAATTATTATCATCAAGCATTACTACACTTGCACCACCAGTTGAGCTTACAATT
Organism: Ferruginibacter sp.; assembly: GCA_031429575.1. Lineage (GTDB taxonomy): Bacteria > Bacteroidota > Bacteroidia > Chitinophagales > Chitinophagaceae > Ferruginibacter. The sequence goes on along the minus strand of JANOZW010000075.1, from coordinate 3,536 downwards.
GTAACCACAGCACTAGTACCTGGGTACACATCAGTAAACTTGTACTTTGCACCAACAGACAATGCCGTTCCACTCATTAAAGTTGGAGTTGACATAAATGACATACCGTTGTTGTTGCTACTTGTTTGAGAAATTGCTGTATTAGTAATAATAAGCAAAAGGAAGAAAGAGATTATACTCTTTGAAGTTAATGTTGGTTTCATTTTGATTTTATTTTTCTTTAAAAAGACACGGTTTATAAAATTGTAAACTTGGCGTCGGTAATAAAAAAACTTATCTGTAGATTTCTTCTAAATGAAGTAGAATAATTACTACAGGGTGTAAAGATAAAACTATTTTTCATACAGCAAAATTTATTTGTAGTAATTTTACTATTTTTTTGTGTTTTATACGTAAAGTAGGTATTAAATGTTAAAAACTTTAACATTTAAAAGCCCCAAAAACATGATTTATGTAGAAGCAATGGGTAGATTTTGCATTACAGATAAAATGAAAATAATATCATTTTTGTAGAAGTTTTGCTACAAAAGTTTGTAGTAGGAGGTATATGAGGTAGTAATTTTACTTGTAGGGTTATCTGGTTTAAATGGCCTTTGGGGAGAGTAGCTATGCCGATTATCTATAATATTTGGTGTGCATAAAGAATGAAAAGCTAAAATTGTATTTCAAGACACTACCCAAAAGAAATTTTAAAGTTTCTCAAAAACTCAAATCTTTCATTACTATAATTTTCTTTTAATGTTAATTTTTTACTGATTTGTGATTTTTTCACAAATAATATTTAGCTTTACTTCATGTTTATAGAATTTCAAGTAGGCAATTTTCGCTCATTTCGTGATATTCAAAAGTTTACGATGCAAGCAGCACCTTTACGCACTAATGATAGTGGTGATGAGGAGAGTAATGTTTTTATTTCATCTGACTTCAGGTTGCTGAAGTCAAAGGCTATTTATGGAAGTAATGCTAGTGGAAAAAGTAACTTAATAAATGCGCTAAGTGCTTTTTGTCATATGGTAGTTAAATCGGTAAGTGAGGAAGGGTTACCAAAGAATATTTGGGATGATTCTTTTAAATTAATAACTGATTGGGATAGCGAGCCTGTTTTTTTTCAATATATTTTTTTGAGAGAAGGATTCACATATAGATATGGATTTCAAATTTTGGGTGAGAAAATTACTTACGAATGGCTTTTTGAAGGTGAGAAAGAAAATGAAAAAGAATTTTTCATGAGAACTCCTCATGATTTTGACATTAATGAAGAGAATTTTAGTGGAGCAAAAGATTTTAAAAGTCAAGCAAGTAGAACCGATAATGAATTGTTTAGAGATGATTCTCTCTTTTTGACAGGGGCGGCTTTAAGTGGAAATCATATTGCAGCTAATATTCGAAATGAAATAAAATCATTAATTATTATAGATGGAATTAAAGATACAGCAGCAATACAATTTGGAATGCATAAATTATTGGCGGGAACAGAAGAAGAAAAAAAAGCAATCAAAAGTTTACTAAATGCTGCTGATACAGGAATCGAAGATTTAGAATTGATAGATGAAATTGACTACGATTTCAAAAACCATCCCCTGCAAGTTGCTGAACCACCTACTGATAAAGTTTGGATTAAAAAAGCATCAAGTTTATTTTCATCTCATATAAGATACGATGATAATGGGCAGATGAAAGATAGGATATCTGTTCCTTTTGGAAAATGGGAATCGGAAGGTACTAGTAAATTATTTAGTGTTGGTGCTTTAGTATTAGAATCTTTAAAGAACAATAGGACTTTAATTATTGATGAATTTGACGCTCGATTTCATCCTAATTTAACTTTAAAAATAGTGGAGTTATATAATTCTCCTAAAACAAACCCACATAATGCTCAAATAATTTTTGTAACGCATGATACGGGTCTTTTGAGAAGGGCTGAATTGAGGAGAGATCAAATTTGCTTAGTCAATAAAGATAAATATGGAATGAGTACGTTAAGCACTTTGGTTGAATTTAAAGGCGTAAGAAAGGATGCTTCATACGAAAAAGAGTATCTTAATGGCAATTATGAAGCTGTTCCTTTTCTTGGTAAAATGGATAGTGTTGTAACGCAAAATCTAGAAGATGATAGATTATAAGAAGCCGAGTAAAACTAAAGCAAATGAAGATTACTTGCGTTTAATCGGATTCGAAAAAGAAACAAGTCCGTACGAAGAAGAAAAGCTTGAGAAGAAGAAATCATTTTTAATAATATGTGAAGGAGAAAATACAGAACCGTTATATTTCAAAAATTTTCCTGTTCCTACAAATACAGTAATGATTGAAAGAGGTTGCAATACAAAAACTAAATTGGTTGATTATGCTCTAGAAATTAGTAAAAAGGAAAAGTATGTTGGTAAGGAAGTTTGGTGTGTGTTTGATTATGATATAAAACCTGATGAAGCTGCTACACAGCCCCAAGATTTTAATAATGCAATAACTAAAGCTGAAAGTAATGGAATGAAAGTAGCACGGTCGAATGATGCTTTTGAATTATGGTTTGTACTTCATTATCAAAAATTAGATGTTCGCCATACAAGAAAAGAGTTGTTTCCTATATTAAAAAAAGCATGGAAATTAAAAAGCTTTAGTAAAACAGCAAAGACTCTAAATTTTTGCGAAGGACATTATGAGAGGCATCAAATTAATGAAGGGAAATTGCAAAAACTTGCAATTGCTAGAGCAAGGGAATTACATAAAAAACATATTGGAAGAGAAGATTTTGCCAATCATTGTCCTTGTACAACTATTTATCTTTTGGTGGAAGAATTAAATAAAAACTTAAAAGAATAATTTCTAAAATTTGCAATCATTTAAAAAATCTTCTGCGTTACGGGCTTTCTTTTTTCCGGCTCTAATCAATTTCATTTCTTCAACAGCTTCCTTTATCTCACTCATCAATTTTGCCTTTGAATCTGTTAAAGGTTTTGCCTTCACATAAGGAATGCTTTTAATAACATTCATAAAAGAGGTGGCTTTATTATCAGGTATATCTAATAATATTTTCATTTTTGTAGTTAGCAATATATTGTTAAGTATTGCTAGGGCAAATTTAGTGTAAAAAAGGCTATTTTTCAACAACATCAGTCCAACCCTTGTTTATTCCCTCATTTCCCTTACCTTTGCGCCGCTAAAAGCATCAACAAATATCATTGTGGATGGAGGTTGAATGATTTAGCATTATATGAGAGCGTAAAAAATATACAAACCCAAGTCACATTTGTTGTGATAGCTACGGGTAAAACTATGCAGATGAAATACTGCAGATAAAAGCCGAATAAAGATATACAGGTTGAAGTGAGTGACACAACGATGATCACCATAGCTGTTTCTTAGTTTGGACAAAAAAATAAATACACAATTTCTTTAAATACAATTAAACAAAAAACAAAATGGGAGACTTACGTTATCAACGAAACTTTGGTATTGCTGCGCACATTGATGCGGGTAAAACCACTACTACAGAGCGTATCCTTTACTACACCGGTGTAAACCACAAAATAGGTGAAGTA
>JANOZW010000074.1:0-6170 GCA_031429575.1 Ferruginibacter sp. | reverse complement strand
AATGATATTTTAAACAAGCGTTTGCGTAATTTTTATTAGGTCTGCAATAAGTAATGTCCAAATAACGTTTTACGATTAGAATTATAAAAAACAGACATGAAAAAACGCTTATTATTGGTTTTCTTAATTTGTATAAACTATTTTGTTTTTGCACAAACTACGAATATAAATTATACTGCATCATCTGCAATTATATCAAACCCCGAAAGAGGGTTTTGTGAATATAGTATTGTTACAGCAGCTGCTAATGGTAGTTTTACAAAGCTAACGGCTTCTACTTTTACGCCGTTGGTTGCAAAAAATCAAACGATTATATTTCGATTATACTATTTAAAACCCTATTTAGCATTATCCACCATTCCTGCCGCTTTTCTTACAAATTTGCAAAGCGATTTTAATGCAATAAGGGCAGCGGGGTTTAAAGTAATTTTAAGATTTGCTTATAATGATGTAACACCTGCTACTGGATCATACAATGATGCGCCTGCAAAAGCATTGTTACTTTCTCATATTAATCAGCTAAAGACAACCATATTGGCAAACTCAGATGTTATTCTCACATTCCAAAGTGGATTTTGGGGTACATATGGCGAAAATTATTATACAGATTTTTATGGAAATATTTCTACGCAAACCATTACACCAACCCATATTGCGGACAGAAAAGAAATACTAAATGCAATGTTTACTTGCGTGGGACCTAACAGACAACTGGCTGTGCGTACTCCTAAGATAAAAGCTGCGTACTATAATCTAACTTTACCAAGTGATACACTCACTGCTTCTCAAGCTTACAACGGAAGCGACAAAAGTAGAGTTGGTGGTTTTAATGATTGTTTTTTAAAAGATGAATGGTCTTACACCGATAGTACTATAGAGAAACCCTTTTGGGCAGCAGAAAGTAAATATATAATCATGGGTGGTGAAACTTGTTTCGATGATGCTCTTTATACTAACTGTACCAATGCACAAAAAGAATTGAGGCGTTTTAATTGGACGTTTTGTAATGATTTGTATAATGCAGCAGTGCTTACAAGATGGAAATCTACAACACCAGGTCCTGAATGTTTTACTTCTATTAGTAATAATCTTGGTTACAGACTAGTATTACAGAGTGCTACTTTTTCTAATGGTGCTGCAATAAATGTGGTAAATTATTCTATTACATTTAAAAATGAAGGATACGCTGCACCTGTAAATCCACGAAAGGTTGAGCTGGTTTTTAGAAATACAACAACATCTGAAAATTTTAGTAGAACAATAAATGTAGACCCTCGCTTATGGTTTGGTGGTAGTACAATAACCCTAGCAGGAACAATTAATACCCCTGTTGTACTTACAGCAGGCAATTATGCTATGTTATTTAAACTATCAGACCCTGAGCCTACTCTTGCTGCCAATATTAAGTACAACATTCAAGTTGCAAATGGGGGTGCACTTTGGGAATCTGCTACTGGATTAAATAAATTAAACCATACAGTAAATTTGAAAAGTGGAAATGGTTTATTACCGGTAAAGATAATTTCTTTTTCTGGGCAAATGATTAATGGAAATGCTAAAATTGATTGGACTGTAAACAATGATGTAACAGTTAAAGAATTTGAAACAGAATATTCAACCGATGGTATAAACTTTACAAAAATTGACAAACAAAATTTTATTGTAAGTAAAACAGAATATACATCCTATCATTCCACCGTTTTTCAAGATGTATTATTTTATCGACTCAAAGTATTGCATACAGATGGCAGCATTCTTTATTCAACTATTATAAGATTAAATGGTAGTAAAGATGATAGGATTTTATTAAAGACAAACCTTTGCACAAGTGATATTGAAGTGTCAAGTCATTATAATAATATCGGTAACATTTCTATTTATAACCTAGAAGGGAAATTAGTATATAAAGGCAACATAAAAAATCAAACAATAATTATAAATTGTTACAATTGGGCTAGAGGTACTTATTTTTTGCTTAGTGAAAATCACAAAGTGGCAGAAACAAAGAAAATAATATTGCTATAATTTAAAAAGAATTATGCTTTTGAAATTCGTTTATTTTTCTCTTGTGCGGATTTTTATTCCTTCATAAAGTATATCCTTTAATCTAATTTCCTTTCACGTAAATATTGTGATTTTGATGCTATATAAAATGATAATCTTAAAAATTAGTGATAGAGATTATTTATCCCTTATAGTTACGCAAACGTTTGACTGGAAATTTTACTTCCAATTACACAATAAATTGAAATGCTTCTCGTTATCAAAAATAATTGCTGTGTGAATTGGCCTTTTTAATGTGAAAACCAACCAAATAAATATTGGGTCTCCATAGCAACTAATCCGAAATCAATATCAATATGAAAAAGTGTTTACCCCTAAGATTGTTAAAAATTTCTTTACTTGTACAGCTTGTAATCTTCACAAATATGAGCGTATTGGCAAATGAACCTTCTAAGTTGCCACCATTAGTAGGCGGTACAATTGTTAATATAGGACCTACAGGTGGCACATATTCAACGATAACTGCTGCAATAACTGCTATTAACACGGGAGGAGGTATAAGTGGTCCAATTGTGTTGGAATTAAATTTATCGTACAATGCCAGCTCTGAGATACTTACAACAATTACAGGTGCAAGTATTATTAACACCATAACGATAAGGCCTGCAGCAAGCGTTACAAAATTAATTTCTACATCAAGCAGCACCCCAACTTTTCAAATAAATGGCGGTAAATATTTTATTATAGATGGACAATCTGGAGGAGTAGGCGGGTTAAAGAATTTGACTATTCAAAACACAAGTGCCGGTGGTGCAGCTATAAGATTAAAAGATGATGCAAACAATAATATTATAAAATATTGTATTTTAAAAGGGCAAGCTACTTCCGCTGCTAATGGCATTGTTTTTTTTGGTGCTGCTGCTGGCGGTGCTGGTAACGATAATAATGCCATCTCAAATTGCGATATTACAAGTGTGGGTGTTGGGGCATTGGCAACCAATGGAATTTATTCTTCAGGAACTGCAGGAAAAGAAAATGATTTAAACAGTATTTCTAATTGTAATATCTACGATATTTTTAACGCAACCACAAAGAGTGTTGGAATACTAATGGCTGCAAATACTATTGGTTGGACAATTAGTGGAAACAGTTTTTACCAAACAACGAGTAGATCTACATCAAATGTTTGGTCTGCCATTGAACTAAACAACAAAGCGTCAGGAGGAAATGGATTTACAATTTCTGGTAATTTTATTGGTGGAATAGTTCCTTTGGCCGCAAGTGGTACAATGACTTTCACTCATACAGGTTCGGGCTATTTTTCTGGCATAAATATTTATGGCTTTTCAGGAGTAGCAAATGTTGTAAGTGGTAATACAATCAAAAATCTTTCTATCACTTGTAATCAATTAGTTTCTAATTACTGTATTTACCACTCTGATGGTACTGCAAATATTATTAATAATACAATTGGCGATTTAACAACAACTGGAAGCATTGTATTTAATTCAAGTGCTGTTGTAGCATCTTTTACTTCCCCAACTTTTATTGGCATTTGTGGTGGTGGTGGTTCAGCCGCAGGCACAGTTGGCGGTAATGTAAATATTCAAAACAATAATATTGGTTCCATTAACTCTAATGCTACTGGAGTAGGTAGTGCAGGTTCAAATGAACTAAAAGTAATATTTTTTAAGGGTAGGCGGTCTTTGGTGGATGTTTCGGGAAACACTATTGGCGGTACAGTTGCAAACAGTATATACAATAGTGGTAATGGCGCAACAGCTGGTATAATTATGGATTGTGGTTATCTTCTCGGTGGAGCACATACTGCAAAAAATAATATCGTTCAAAATATAAGTAGTTTCAATACTAGCAGTCCAGCACTTGGAAGTTTAGAAGGAATTACAAGTCAAGGAATAGAAAATGCAAATGCAGCCTATAATGTTGAAAGTAACATTATTAGGGATTTATCAACAAACAATGCGTACAATGTAATTGGTTTTAAAGCGTCGGCTACTATTACTCAACAGCTAATCTCTAAAAACAAAATTTCTAACATTAAAAATACTAGTGGATTAAGCGGTGCAAATGCTGTAGGTATTGAGCTAGGGTACGATTTCGTTACTAGTCCGGTTGCTCCCTCAGCAGCAGTTTCGGAATGTAGTAAAAACATTATTACAAATATAGTATTAACTGCTGCTACTCCTGATGCATCTTCTGTAAGTTGGGGTTTATCTACTTATAATGGAAGGTTTAATGTGTCCAATAATATGATCTCCATGGGTTATGGTATTGGTAATACAGATATAACTAATCCTTATGAAATAGTTGGTATCGCCAATAATGGTGTAGGTATAGCTAAACCATCTTACTTTAATTTTTATTATAATACAGTTCATATTGGAGGTTCAGGTGCGTTAGCTGGCAGTGAAGACTCAAAGTGTTATTATGGAGCTAATACTGGTTCAACCACTTTAAGAAATAATATTTTCTACAATTCTAGATCAAATGCATTAGGCAGCACAACCAATCATTACAGTTTTTATCGTGTAAATGTAAATGGTACAGCGGGAACAACTACTTCAGATTATAATGTTTTATCTGCAGTTGGAGCAGGCGGTATAGTAGCGAACTATACAGATATTATAAGAGATGTAACATTCCCTTTTACTGATCCTGATATCATAACTGCTTTTAATTATACAACAACCGATGCATTATTTGCTGCAAGAGCCATTGATGGAAATTCATTCTCTGCACCAGTAAAATTTGAAAACAATGCAACAGATTTAAGGCCTGTCCCTTCTCCTGATGTAACTAACTTTTTTATAGCAAACGAAGCTTTACCTATAGTTGGTTTTACAACTGATATAGATGGTAATACTCGTAATGGTTATTTTCCAGATATGGGTTGTTTTGAATTTAAAGGTACAGGGTGTTGGATAGGGCAAGTTTCTAGCGCATGGAATAATACTGCCATTTCAGGCAACTGGGACGATGGCGTTATACCTCCAAGTACTTGGGACGTAAAAATATTTCCAAATGTAGATCCTGATTTAACACAACCAATCATGATAAGCAGTGCTGGTATAGGCACGGTAAGAGACTTGTATTTAAGAACAACCTCAAGAGCTACAACAAACTCATCACTTATTACCGTAAATACAGGAACATTACAGATTTACGGGGCAGTAAAATTCAGAAAGAATGCTGTTTACAGCGGCGCAATAGATGCAACCTTGGGAACTATAGATATGAAAGGTTCATCAGGAGTGCAGTCATTATCTCCAAGGTGGTTTGTAAAAACAGAGATTGAAACATTAACCAATAGTAATACCACTGGGTTAACGATTGCTCCACCAACCGTTTCTGATACCATGCTTATATCTAAAACCTTAGATTATGGTGTAGGAACAACAGGTTCTACCATTACCACCAATGATAATCTAACCCTTTTATCTAGGGCTTCTGGTACCGCTAATTTTGGAAATGTGACAAGTAATAGCATTACCGGCAAGGTAAATATAGAGCGTTATTTATATGCAAAACTAGCCTGGCGTTTATTAGCTACTCCTATTGTAATAACAGGTTCACCCACCGTAGCACAAGCATGGAGAGAAGGTAATTCTGCATTAACATCTAACGGCTATGGCACCATGATAACTGGCCCTACAGGTCCTTTTGGAGCCGCAACCAATGTGGATGCATACACACAACGCTGGTCATTAAAAGGCTATAATTCTGCTACCAATGCATGGGATGTAGTAACCAATACCAATACGCCACTTGCCAGTACAAAAGGTATAGCCGTATTTGTTATAGGCGATAGAGGTAAGGCCGTAGGAGCTACAGCAGGTGCTACCAACCTTCGTATAAAAGGAGAGATACGTACAGGCGACCAAGTATTTAATGTGCCATCAGGCAAGTTTGAAATGTTTGGCAATCCATATCCATCAAGAATAGATTTTAGAATGGTAAGCAAGAATAATATAACAAATTCATTTATCGTTTGGAATCCGAGCATACCAGGTTTATTCAATGTAGGCGGTTATGAAACATATGTATCTGATGGTACAAATTATAAAAGAGTAGGAGATGGACTTATCCGCAATTATATAGAAAGTGGCGAAGCGGTATTTGTACAAAGCAATGGCGCAGGCGCAGGC
>JANOZW010000073.1:0-2648 GCA_031429575.1 Ferruginibacter sp. | reverse complement strand
GTATGTAAAAGGTAAAATATAGAAGTAGATTGATTTCTTGACAAAATAAATTGTATTTGAAAATGATTTAAAATAGCAAGCAATAAATTTTATAAAAAATTTAAAGAAATGAATTTTGGAAAATATGTTTAAAGAAATAGTAATAAAAAAGCCAACTCAGAAATGGTTGGCGTATTTTAAAAAAAATTATTTAGGAAAAACCATTCGATAATCTACCTTAATTTTCCCTTTGGTAATGTCATCCAATTTGCGTTTAAGTAATGTACGCTTCAATGGTTTTAAATAATCTATAAAAAGTTTGCCTTCTAAGTGGTCGTACTCATGTAATATTACCCTTGCGGTAATGCCTGTAAAGGTTTTTGTGTGTGGTAAAAAATTTTCATCTAAATAGGTTAACGTTACTGATTCGTTGCGCATAATATCCTCCCTTATTTTAGGTATGCTAAGGCAACCTTCATTATAGGGCCATAGTTCACCATCTAAAGAAGTTATACTTGGGTTAATAAAAGTACCTTTAAAACCAGGGGCATCCGTATAACCAACTGTATCGCCATCTTCGTCGTTTTCAAAAATTTGAATGCTATCCATCGTAAAAATGCGGAGCGCTTTATTTATTTGTGGAGCAGCTAAACCTACACCATTGCTATTGTACATGGTTTCCCACATGTCAGCCAACAATTTCTCTAGCCCTTCATAATCTGCAGTAATATCTTCTGCAATTTTTCTTAAAATTGGTGAGCCGTAAGCTACTATAGGTAGGATCATTGTTTAATTATTGTAATATTTAATTATTTTGGTACTATTTCTGCAAAATTACTTGAAAGTAATATAAGCTACAAACAAAAAATGGCATAAATCACAATTCTATAACCCATCTAAATTTAAAAAATATCTTGTATGTTTTAATTCACCCGTTTTTGTTATCGCTTCTAAGTTTAATAATTCTTGCAAATCTCTTGTGGCAGTTGCAGGCGATGCAGTTGAAATGGTTTTATAATTAGCAGCACTTAATCCACCTTTAAAACCCTCCAAACCTTCTTCAAAAACACGAAGCAATACTTTTTCTTGTCTTGCATTAAGTGCCATTTTATACTTTGCAAAAAACTTAGTTTTAGCTACGATAAAATTTACCATTTTTATCGTGTATTGCTGAGATTCGAGCAACGTCTTTGAAAAAAATTGTAACCATTCATTTATATCCAAACTATGATTACAAGATTGTAATGCATGGTAATATGCTCTTTTATTTTGCTCTATAACTTTAGCAAAAGAATTGAGTACGGGGGTTTTCATTTTTTGAGAAAGCAATTTCTCTATCAAAGCCCTACCAAGTCTACCGTTTCCATCTTCAAAAGGATGTATTATTTCAAAATATAAATGTGCAATACCTGCAAGGGCAATTATCGATATTTCATTAAAATTTTTGTTACACCATTCTATTAATTTCTGCATTTCTGCTTGCACTTGCTTAGATGGAGGTGCTTCATAAAAAATCCTTGGCAAAGAAAGATTTCCCGAAACGATTTGCATTGCATCTTCATGTGTTCGATAATCTCCAATTGTTTCTACATCCCTTCGCCCATTCATGAGCATACTATGCCAAGTGAAGAAAGTTTCATTAGTCAATGGTTTATCAAAATACAGGTAAATATCTGTCATCATTTCTGCTATGCCTGCAGCATTTGCAGGTATTTTTATGCTCGCCGTTTTAAGCCCTAAATGTTTTCTTATAGAACTTTGTACAGAGGCTCTTTGTAAAATTTCTCCCTCTATACTTGATGTAGAAACTGCTTCTTGCGTGAGAATATCAATTTTTAAATGCTCTAAATTATTTGATTCTAGGTGACTAAATACACCTAAAATAATACCAGTATTTGTGTAGAATACTTTTTCATAATCCAACAATGCATCTGCATTATATTCAAAATTTGGCCAATTTTTATGTTCCCATACCCAAGCCATGAGCTATATAGTTTAATTTTATAGCTCAAATATAGTTATTTTATGAGCTATAAAATTATTTTTATCAATCATTTAAATGAAATTATGATTAAAATATTTGCTAACTAATTGATTTTAATTAAAATAAGGTAATAATGTTGATTTTAATAGTAGCGAGTTACTACTAAGGTTTAGAAACTTATAATGTAGATAAAAACAATCTAACCATTTACTCCCATAAACTCCTGCAACATTATCGTAGCCGCTATCACATCTACATTTCCCTTTACTTGTCTGTCTTTTTTCTTCATGCCCATTTCTATCATGGCAGATTTAGCCATTTTAGAGGTGTAGCGCTCATCCACTTCTTTTATGGGCAATTGCGGAAAAGCTTTTTGTATTCTCTCTATTGCTTTTTTTGCTGGTTCGGTGCCGTGTGTTTCGGTGTCATCCAAATTTTTTGGTAAGCCAATAATGATGAGTTCTACAGTTTCTGTTTCAACATATTTTTTAAGAAAAGGAATTAGTTCGTGTGAATCTATAGTGGTTAAACCTGTGGCAATAATTTGCAGAGGATCTGTAACGGCAATGCCCGTGCGTTTTTTTCCGTAATCTATTGATAGTATTCTTGCCATTTTTTTGTTTAATCACAAAGGAAACAAAGAAGAAAACTTTGAATTAAACGGATGCCAACTTTTAAAAAGTTG
>JANOZW010000072.1:0-1531 GCA_031429575.1 Ferruginibacter sp. | reverse complement strand
TCTTCAAAAATTACAACAGCATCTGTTTGTAAAAGACTAGCCAATACCATGCCGCTCGTATTTAAATGGTTTACCAATGTATCAAGGGGTTTTGTATTGTTTGCAGATGTATTTGTATTTACGCCAACTACGAGCATATCTCCATACGATGCAGCTTCGTTAAAAAATAAAATATCCTTCGTACTCAAATCATCGAAAACTCCGCTCATGAAAACAATTTTCTTGTTGAGTACACGCCAAGCATTTACTTGTTTTAATAAACTTTCTACTGTGTGTATTTTAAGCTGTATTTGCTGTGTCGATTTCATTTTTTTTCTTATTTATATATGGCAACAAAATCAAGGAAACCAAGCCTGCTATAATTATTAACCCTGTGCTAATGCCCCAAATAAGCCAGCCAAATGCTTTTCCTTGAGATGAAGCTACACCATATATACTTAATGTTTGCATTACAAAAATTGGAAACGAGCCTATTCCTCCGGGAGTAACAATCATAGCCAATGTAGATAAAGATAATACAGCGCACGCTGCTTTAATACTTAAACCAGCGGTGCTTTCCATTGCTTTAAAACCGATATAGATTTGTAATAAATACATTGCCCAAATAAACAAAGTGTAGATAATAAACAATCGTCTTTGTTTTAAAATTCTTACCGTTGCAATTCCTTTGCCAATGCCTGCTACAAAGTCTTTAATTTTTATGAGCACCCTATTATTAGGATATAAAGAAAATATTTTTCTAAAAATAAAAACGATTAAAAAAATAGCAACCAATAAAATAATTAGTTCAGCCCAAATGGGTATGGCTGTTGATGCTGCATATTTGGTTAACTTTTCTTTTACATAACCTCCAATTACATCTATTTGAATGAAAACTGTAATTACTATTAAAATAAAATAGCAAACTAAATCAAAGGTTCTTTCTATAATAATAGTGCCGATAAGTTTATCAACCTTTAATTTTTCATATTTTGCAAGCATGGTACATTTTAATACTTCGCCAAGGCGTGGCACTGCGGAGTTGGCTAAATAACCAACCATTGTTACCCCAAATACATTTTTCAATGTTGGGTTAAATCCCAGCGGTTCCATTAATAATTTCCACCGCATAGATCTTACTAAATGGCTTGATAAATTCATTAAAATAACCGGTAATACCAATATGTAATTTGCATTGGAAATGGCATGTTTAAAATCAATTCTTTCAAGCACTGTCATGCCATGTAGTTGCCACCATACAAGCAATAGACCACCACCAAGAAAAATAATATATTGTAAAGAAGAAAGAATTTTCTTTCTCATAATGCTTAATCGTTAATTATTACAAAACTATATTGTCTATTAATCTTACTTCATTTAAATAAGCAGCTACCAATGCTACTAACTTTTTTTCGCCATCCCATTCATGTTGCAATTGCAATGTTTCTGCGTCTGCAATTTCTGTGTAATCTACTCTATATCCATTGCTTTCAAGAAAAAGTGCAGCATCTTTTTTTAAGAACTCTATATTTCCTTTTTTGATATTGTTTTT
>JANOZW010000071.1:0-5120 GCA_031429575.1 Ferruginibacter sp. | reverse complement strand
ACACAAGTATAGAAGGATTGGCAAAACTAAAACCAGCCTTTGCTGCTGGTGGTGTTGTTACCGCAGGCAATAGCTCACAAACGAGTGATGGTGCGGCTTTCGTGCTTGTAATGAGTGAGCGAATGGTAAACGAATTGGGTTTAAAACCCATTGCTCGTTTGGTAAATTGTGCAAGTGCTGGTGTGCATCCACGCATAATGGGTATTGGCCCTGTAGAGGCTGTGCCAAAGGTGTTGAAGCAAGCAGGCATGACATTAAATGATATTGATTTGTTTGAATTAAACGAGGCATTTGCATCACAAGCTTTGGCGGTAGTTCGTGAGCTTGGTTTAAACCCTGAAATTGTAAACGTAAATGGTGGTGCCATTGCACTCGGTCATCCGCTTGGGTGCACTGGTTGTAAATTAACGATACAATTGGTAAATGATATGAAGCGATTGAATAAAAAATATGGTATTGTAACGGCTTGTGTGGGTGGCGGACAGGGCATTGCGGGCATTATTGAAAATATGTAGCCCCCTAAATCCCTCCACAGGAGGGACTTTAGTCTAGGATACTCTATAGTTTATTATTTTTAACAGCCATCAAATTTTTTTTCAAAAAATATGATGGCTTTTTTGATGAACAAAGAAGCAGCTATGTTGAACTTCATTGGCGACGCTCCATTCAACAGTATATCTTTATTCATCTTTTATTATGCAATAGATTGAAAAATAGATTGTGGAATAATTTTTACAATGAAAATGAATCTATTAGTAAATCTTTTACCTAATCTAGTGCGTTTCTTTCCGCCGATTTGCGGAGAGATAGAGGGGGCTTTCCAATATTTTGGCTTAGTGGTGGGTGTCCCACCCACCACATCATAATATTTTTTACCTAGCTTATTTTCAATTAATTTTATCGCATGCAAATTTTACTTGTACATACATCTACCGACATTGATGATTTTTTTAAACTTCCAACAAGCATTTATAAAAACGATCCCAATTGGATACAACCACTCGATAAAGATGTACAAGATGTTTTTGATGAGAAAAAGAACAAATCATTTAGGCATGGTAAAATACAACGATGGATTTTAAAAGATGATTCGGGGAAATGCATAGGTCGCATAGCCGCATTTACCAGTACAAAATATAAAAACAAGGGCGATGATATACCAGTAGGTTGCATGGGCTTTTTTGAGTGTATAAACGATAAACAAGCTGCAACATTATTATTGGATATTGCAAAAGAATGGTTGCAGCAAGAAGGTATGCAAGCAATGGATGGCCCTGTAAATTTTGGTGAAAGAGATAAGTTTTGGGGACTTGTTACAAAAGGATTTATGGAGCCTTTGTACGGCATGAATTATAATCCACCTTATTATGTTTCGTTGTTAGAAGATTATGGTTTTAAAATATTTTTTGAGCAAGTTTGTTTTAGTATGAAAAGCAAAGAACCATTAGATAAAAAAATTTGGGAAAGACATGATGCCGTTGCCTCAGATCCAAAATTTTCTTCATCGCATGCATATAAAAACAATTTAGAAAAATATGCAAAAGATTTTGCAACGGTTTACAACAAAGCATGGGCGGGACATGGTGGCTTAAAGCAATTAACCGAAGCACAAGTGCAAATCATGTTTAAAAAAATGAAGCCCATAATGGATGAAAAAATTCTTTGGTATGCTTATTATGAAAACGAACCAGTAGCCATTTTTATAAATTTGCCAGATTTAAATCAGTGGTTTAAACATTTGCATGGCAAATTTGGATTACTTCAAAAATTAAAATTTCTTTGGATAAAGCAATTCACAAAAAATAAAAAATTTACAGGCTTGGTATTTGGAGTAGTGCCTGAGTGGCAGGGCAAGGGCGTAGATGGATACATTATTGGAGAATCTGCTAAATATATACAATCTTCGGCCTGCGCATACGAAGATTATGAAATGCAGTGGATTGGAGATTTTAACCCCAAAATGCTAAATGTAGCCAGTAGCCTTGGAGATGTGAAAAGAAGTAGAAATTTGTGTACTTACAGGTATTTATTTGATAGGAATAAAGAATTTGTAAGGCATCCAATTCTGTAGGAACTCGCCTGTTTGTAGGAACTCGCCTGCGGCGAGTTCTGCGGCCATGGGTTTCACCCATGGTAACTAAAGGGAAACCCCTTCGGGGTTGTAGGTATTTGCCTATGGCGAATTCTAAAAGTATTCGCCGCAGGCGAATACCTACATTTGCCAATACCACTTACAATATTTAGATTTGTTTAAATAGAATTAGTAATTTCATCCGCAAGAAAAGGGAGAAAACATATTATGGAAAAAGGAGAAAAATTTATTGTTTCCGCAAGAAAATACAGACCACAGAATTTTAGTACGGTTGTGGGGCAGTCCCATATTACCACTACATTAAAAAATGCCATTAGCAATAACCAATTGGCACATGCTTTTTTATTTTGTGGACCACGTGGTGTGGGCAAAACAACTTGTGCAAGAATTTTAGCCAAAACCATCAATTGCGAAACAAAAACGGCAGATGGGGAAGCCTGTAATACTTGTAATAGTTGTGTATCGTTCGACAATGGCTCGTCTATGAACATTCATGAGTTAGATGCAGCAAGCAACAACTCTGTGGATGATATTCGCTCACTCGTAGAGCAAGTGCGCTTTGCCCCGCAAGCGGGAGATTACAAAGTGTATATTGTAGATGAGGTTCATATGCTAAGCGCATCGGCCTTTAATGCATTTTTAAAAACGCTGGAAGAGCCACCGCCTTATGCTATTTTTATTTTAGCCACTACCGAAAAACATAAAATATTACCAACAATACTTAGTCGTTGTCAAATTTTTGATTTTAAAAGAATAACCACCAATGATACGGTAACACATCTCAAAGAAATTTGTGATAAAGAACATATAATTGCAGAAAATGCAGCCTTGCATGTAATAGCCCAAAAGAGCGAGGGTTGCATGAGAGATTCGTTAAGTATTTTAGATAAAATTGTAAGCTTTACAGGAGGCAATCTTACTTACTCAAATACATTAGAGCATCTTAATATTTTGGATGAAGATTATTTTTTCAAACTATTACAATTTGCTACCGAACAAAAACTGAGCGATGCATTATTGTTGTTTGATGATATAAACCAAAAAGGTTTTGAAGGAGATACATTACTTGAAGGACTTACAGAATTTTTAAGAAATTTATTGGTAAGCAAAGATGCCCGTGCAGCTATTTTGCTAGAAGTAGCAGAAGATTTTAGAGATAAGTATTTGCAAGCTGCTAATGAATTATCTGCAGGTTGGATAATAGCATCACTCAATACCATACACAATGCTAGCATGGATTACAAGCAAGCTCGCAATAAAAGATTGTGTGTAGAAATGGCGCTTATTAAATTATGCTATTTAAACCAAGCGGTAGAAATTGCCAATGGTAATGCAGATGGTATTGTAAAAAAAAAAATAGTTGATACAGCTAAGGCTGTTTCATTTAAAGGGCTTTCTTTTATCAAAATAAAAGAAGAAAAAGCAATAGTTGTTTCTGCAAAAAAAGAAATTGAACAACCTGCAACGCTTGTTATTGAAAAAGAAAAAGCAGCTTTAAAAAATACTCCTACGCAAACATTGCCTGAAACAAAGCAAGTGGGTTTTGGTATGTTGAGTAAAATGAAGGCGAAAATTATTGAAGAAAATAAAAAGGAAATAAACGCTTTACCACTTACGCTAGAAAATTTAAAATTAGCTTGGGTAAAATATACTGAAAAGATAGAAGCAGAAAAAAAGCACCCAACCGTTACACAATTTAAAGTTGCCGAATTAAGAATAGATGATGATAATAATTTCACCATCATTACCGAAGGAAAAGTGCAACAAAAATTTATTGAAAACGAACGCTCTGGTTTAATAACATTTGTACAAAAATATTTTAGTAACAAATTATTAAAATATAGTATGGAAATAGTGGAGCAAGAAACAGGCGAAACTGACCAAACCAAAACACTAACAAGCAAACAACAGTACCAATTATTAATAGAAAAGTATCCATTGGTAAAAGAATTAAAAGATAGGTTAAGGTTGGAGTTAGATTATTAAAAAACAATTGCTTTTCAATGCAAAAGGAATTTCCCCTTTTTTGCATTAATTTCGCTACAAATTTTACAAATAGACAATTATGGCTGAAGTAATAAGAATGCCGCTACTGAGCGATACAATGACTGAGGGAAAGATAGTAGCATGGAATAAACAAGTGGGCGATAAAGTAAAAGCCGATGATGTATTGGCAGATGTGGAGACGGACAAAGCCACTATGGAAGTGAATGGATATGTAGATGGCACATTGCTTTACATAGGCGTGCCTGCGGGCGAAGCGGCAAAAATTAACCAAATTATTGCCATAGTAGGTAAGGCAGGGGAGGATTATAAGCATTTGTTAGATGGAGAAGGGTCAGTTGGCAAAGAGCAAATAGCAGTTGGCAAAGAGCATTTAGCAGTTGGCAAGGAGCAAGTAGAAGTAGGCAAGGAGCAGTTGGCAGAAAGTAAACCCGTAACTCCTAACCCGCAACCCGTAACCATAAGTCTCCCTGCCGGTGCAAAAGAAATACGCATGCCGCTTTTGAGCGATACCATGACAGAAGGTAAAATAGTAGCTTGGAATAAAAAAGTAGGCGATGTGGTAAAAGCTGATGATGTACTAGCAGATGTGGAGACAGATAAAGCTACCATGGAAGTGGTAGGGTATGAAGAAGGCACACTTTTATACATTGGTGTGGAAGCTGGTAGTGCTGCAAAAATTAATCAAATAATAGCTATTGTTGGTAAGCCAGGTACTGATGTGAGTGCATATGTAGCCGCTGAAAATCAGTTGGCAAATAGCAGTGTGCAATTGGCAACAGACAACGGACTACAGACAACAGTTGAAGCCGCTGCACATAACCCGCAACCCGAAACTCATCAACCCGCAACTGAGAATGCCGGTAGAATCAAAGCCTCTCCACTTGCCAAAAAAATAGCAGCAGATAAAGGTCTAGATATTAGTAAAGTGGCTGGTACTGGTGATGGAGTAAGAATTATAAAAAAAGATATTGATGGATATACACCGTCAGTGGTAAGTAGTGAAAAGCCAGCAGGTAGTTCA
>JANOZW010000070.1:0-8029 GCA_031429575.1 Ferruginibacter sp. | reverse complement strand
TATTTAATAGGTTGTTTTTATACACCCATACTAAGTGGTATAATAACGATAGCCTTTGCAGGCATAGCCGTAGCTGCATGGAGTATATATACACAAGCCGTAAAATTAAAAGAGTGGTGTGCGCTGTGCCTTTGTATTGTGGCAGTTTTGCTTGGGCAAATAGTTATTGCCTCTTACTTTCAATTTAATAATGGACTTTCCAATATAACGTCCAATTCCCAACTCCCAATTCCTTTTATAGCTTTCGCTCTTACAACACTAGTACTTACAATAATTTACCTACCAATTAAGCAATTGATAAAGCTAAATGGCAAAAACAAACAAGAACTAGCCTCTTTTAAAAAATGGAAAACAGATGCCTCATTATTTATGGCACAATGGGAAAAAGAAACTACATGCGATAATACAATATGGGAAAATGATTTGCTAATAGGCAATGCGAATGCACCTATACGTATAACGGTGGCATGTAACCCGTATTGTGGGCCGTGTGCGAGGACGCATGTGGAGTTAGATAAATTAGTGGAGAAATACCCTAATAAAGTGAGTGTACAAGTAAGACTCTTATGTAATCCTACAAATGCACGAGACAAGAGTACGATTGCAGTAAAAGCAATATTGCAACAAGTACAAATTTTAAAAAATAATACTGAATTACAAAACGTACTTAACGATTGGTTTCATTGGATGGATTATGAAAAGTGGAGTAGGAAATGGAAAGTAAATAATGAAATTATAGATGTAACAAAAACTTTAGAAACTCACAATGACTGGGCAAAAGTTACAGGTATTGCTCATACTCCAACTCTTTTTATAAATGGGAAAGGATTACCTAGTAGATATGGGTTAAGAGAAATTGAAAAATTAATACCGCAATTTGATGAAACATTTATGCGCTAAAACAAAATATTTTTTGGCCAAAAAATCAGGTGATAATCATTAATAGTACCTGCAAAAAAGCTATTATAAATATTAAAAATTTAATTTAAAAAAAATGAAAAAATTATCAAGAGAACAAATGAAAAGTTTAAACGGTGGTGGTGGTCGCCAAGCGCCCCCTTCACCGAATGCATTGGGTAATAAAGTTGCTCCAGGAGGTGATGGTACAGGATGTTATATGTGCTGTTGGTCAGGGACAACCAGTTGTAGTGCATGCTCATTCTCTTATTCAGGAGCATCATGTGTAACAGGAGCATCTCTAAGTACTTGTGGGGGTTGCTAAACAATAACTATAGTTGTCGAATTTATTAATTTTACATAAATTCGACAACTATTTTAAGCTTTTTAAGTTACAATTATGAGTAGAATAATATTATATATATTTTCGCTGTTAATCTTATCAACGGCTTGTAACCAAGTTTCAAGTCCTGTTGAACCCATAGAACCCATACTAAGTGGGAAAGATATATTGAAGAATTTTAGCACCTATTGGGCATATTATAATAAGTATGTAAAACTTCATGAAGACTTTATTGCTTTAAATGATTCAAGCAAACAAATAACAAAAGAAGAATTCTTCGAAAAACTTATTAAACAAAGGTTTCTACCCCTTCGACTTTACTCTAATGATAAATTTCAATATTACCAGTTATATAAAATTCCTGACACTACAAACCAAGAAATCAGTAAAATAATAAGCCAAATGGCAGATTATGACTACAAAGATTTTATTCAAGAAGGTAAAAAAATTCCTGAATTTAATTTCACTGATTTAAAAGGCAATGTTTTTAATAATGTAAATACAAAAGGAAAAACTATTGTAATTAAGTGTTGGTTTATTCATTGTGTAAAATGCGTTGAGGAATTTCCTGATTTAAATAATCTAGTAGAAAGTTATAAAGGAAGAAAAGATATTATATTTTTAAGTCTTGCTATAGATAATGAGAAGGATTTAGAAAAATTTCTGATAGCAAAACCTCTGAAATATGACATAATTTCTAATCAAGGAAATTTCATAAAGGATAGTTTACAAATTTTTAGTTTTCCAACTCATCTCTTAGTGGATAAAAATGGAATGATTGTAAAAAGAGTAAATACCTACGAGGATATTAAATCAGCACTTTCAAAAGAGATTTCAAAAGTTCCTTAATTTATTTTTTACTCTCATACTGGCGCAGATATACAGCTTTGCCTTCTTCGCCCTCGTTGGTAGCGGCCTATCTCGCATTCGCCGAGGCATGATCTCAACCAGCCGACAAAGTATAAGATGCTATAAAAACGAAAAAAAATACAAATAGGCTTTGCTGGTCAAAGACTATGCAAATGCTTACAAGAGTCAAGAGGACAATTTGGAGTGTCCAATTATTCTTCATCAAACTTTAATACCATAACTAAAAAATATTAATGTCTAACTTCCCACACTTTCTCCAGCGCAACCAAATGGACTGTGGGCCTTCATGTCTGTACATGATAAGCAAACATTATAGACGCAGCTTTAGTATAGAAAAATTAAGAGAGCTTACAGAAATAGGCAAAGAAGGTGTAAACATTTTAGGCATAAGCGATGCCGCAGAAAAAATTGGGCTTCGTACACAAGCTGTACAATTATCTTTAGCCGATTTAAAAACAAAAATAAAACTGCCTTGTATTTTACATTGGAGCCAAAATCATTTTGTGGTTTTGTATAAAATAAAACAGAATGCGTTTTATGTCGCTGACCCTGGTAAGAGTTTATTAAAATATACAGAGGAGGAGTTTGTGCGAGGATGGGTTAGTGCGTTACAAAGTGAGGAAACCTCACCCCAACTCCACTCCGAGGGAGAGGGGCTACTAAGAGATCGAAACGAAGACCTAAATGAAGACCTACAAAATGATTTACTTTACTCTAGCCAATCTAGTAGCTCATCTCATGCATTTTCCTCCCCTTCGGGGAGGATAGGTGGGGTGGGCATTGCACTTTCTCTAGAACCCACCCCACTTTTTTACAACAACCAATACAACGACGATTATGCAGAGCAAAAAAACAAAGGATTTGGTAGCATCGTTTCTTATTTGTTTCCATATAAAAAATTAATTGTACAACTCATGCTTGGTTTATTACTGGGCAGTTTGTTGCAACTCATTCTTCCTTTTCTTACGCAGAGTGTAATAGATACTGGAGTAAACACTGGCAATCTCCCTTTTGTGTATGTAGTGCTTTTTGCGCAGCTAGCACTCTTTGCAGGCAGGCTAGGTGTTGACTTTATTAGAAGTTGGATTTTGTATCACATTAGTAGTCGCATAAACATAAGTATTCTTACCGATTTTTTAATAAAGCTGATGAAGCTACCCGTAAGCTATTTTGATAGTAAAAAAACGGGCGATATTATGCAGCGTATGAATGACCATAGTCGCATACAAAATTTTCTTACAGGTACATCCCTATCCACGCTTTTTTCTTTGTTTAATTTGGTTATATTTTCTGTAGTGCTTGCCATGTATAATACGGGCATATTTGCGGTGTTTGCAGGCGCATCTGTTTTATACATTTTATGGATATTTATTTTTCTTAAAAAAAGAAAAATCTTAGACTATAAACAATTTGATATAGCCGCCGCAGAGCAAAGTAAAACCATGGAGATAGTACAAGGCATGCAAGAAATAAAATTGCACGGCTGCGAAAAACCAAAACGCTGGCAGTGGGAACGCTTGCAGGCACGCACGTTTAGGTTAGGTATGAAAGGGCTTGCGCTAAACCAATGGCAACAAACAGGTGCATTTTTTATAAACGAAGGCAAAAATATTTTTATTACTTTTTTGGCAGCTAAAGCAGTTATTAATCACGAAGGTGGAATGACACTCGGTGGTATGCTAGCCATACAATACATCATTGGTCAGTTAAATGGACCGATAGAACAAATGATAAGCTTTGTGCAAAGCTGGCAATTGGCAAAAATAAGTTTAGATAGATTGAATGAAATACATGGGCTAACAGATGAAGAACCATCAGATAAATTATTAAGCACCACTCTCCCTACAGATAAAACGATTGAACTTTCTAATGCTTCTTTTACATACCCCGGTGCAGGTAATGAAGCCGTGTTAAAAAATATAAAACTAATCATACCCAATGGCAAAACAACCGCCATTGTTGGCACAAGTGGCAGTGGCAAAACAACACTATTAAAATTATTATTGAAATTTTATACGCCGCAAAAAGGAAATATAAAAGTAGGCGGAAACGATATGGAAAATTTCAGCCATCGCACTTGGCGCAAAGCCATAGGCGTAGTAATGCAAGAGAGTTTTATTTTTAATGATAGTATAGCTGCAAATATTACTGTAGATGGCGAAAGTATTGATACCAATAGGTTAAAGCAAGCTGCCATTACTGCCAATATTTTAGAATTTATAGAGAGCCTGCCGCTTGGCTTTAATACTAAAATAGGTGCAGAGGGTGTGGGTCTAAGTGCCGGGCAAAAACAACGAATACTTATAGCACGAGCAGTATATAAAAATCCTGATTATATTTTCTTTGATGAAGCTACCAATAGTTTGGATGCTAATAATGAAACGGTAATTATGAAAAACCTTGCGGAGTTTTTTCATAATAGAACTGTAATAGTAGTAGCGCATAGGCTCAGCACAGTAAAAAATGCGGACCAAATAGTAGTATTAAATAAAGGAACGATTACAGAAGCTGGTACACATGCTGAGTTGATACAGTTGAAGGGGGAGTATTTTACGCTGGTTAAAAACCAGTTGGAATTGGGGGAGTAACCTATATAGTAATAAAATCAAGTGAATTTTCTCATGAGTTGTCATGAGTGAAAACCACAAGCAAAATAAAGAAACAATTACAGACGCAAGCAAACATGTGGAGTTGGTAGCATTGAGCTAATGCTGTTGTTAATTGCACCGACCTTTAGGTCGGCGGTATAATGATTTTATTAAAGTGGCTTTAGCCACAATGCAATTAGATTGTGGCTAAAGCCACTTTTGTTTATGCTTTTTGCCCACGTGCTAAAGCACGTGGCAATGAAAGTGAAAAATATAAAACTATAGCTAGATTAAATTATTTATTATAAAATATTAATTAAACTTTATGCCTGAAATAATTACAACTCCAAATCTACCCACAGCAAACGGAAGTAACACAAAATTACTTTCCACAGAAGTACAGGAAATTATTTCTCAAAAGCCAAGTTGGATAGTGAGAAATGGCATTGTACTTTTTCTTGGCATTATAGCTGCCATGCTTGCTACCACTTTTTTTATAAGCTATCCCGATGTGGTAAATACCAATGCTACATTTACTTCTCTTAATGCCCCGAAAGAAGTAAAAGCAAGATCGGAAGGCAAGCTAGTAAAGCTTTCTGCCGCAGAAGCTACATTGGTAAATAAAAATGATATTATTGGCTTTTTAGAAAGTAGGGCAGCGCACAATGAAGTAATAGCACTCTCACAGATTATAGATAATGCACAAAAGAATATAGATGCAAATGAAATAGGCGGGCTATATACTTCGTATAAAAATTTAGGAGAAGTGCAACAGCCCTACCAAATTTTTATGCAGGCTTTTAGCACTTACAAGCAATATTTATCTAGTGGGTTTTATAGCCGTAAGAAAAATATGCTACAGCAAGATTATAGTTTTTTACAACGCTTGCATAACAATTTAGAAGAACAGAAGAAAATGCAGCAAGAAGATGTAGGGTTAGCATCCAAAAATTTTGATGCAAATAAAAAATTGAGTGATGAAAAAGTTATTGCAGATATAGAATTTAGAAATGAAAGAAGCAAATACATTTCCAAAGCCATGAGCATACCTCAAATAAACTCATCACTTATAAATAATGAAAATAGCAAACACGAAAAAGAAAAAGAAATAGCCCAATTAGAAAATGATATAGCCCAGCAAAAAAATATATTTGTACAAGCTTTAAATACACTCAAAGCACAACTAGACGATTGGAAAAGTAAATTTATATTGGTTGCACCAGTAGCTGGCAAAGTTTCCTTTTCATCATTTTTACAAGAAAATAGCCAAGTAAAAATAGGACAAACTGTATGCTTTGTAAACCCTGAAAATACTCAGTATTATGCACGAGTTTTTATACCACAAACTAACTTTGGAAAAATAAAAATAGGAAAAGAAGTATTGTTGAAATTAAATGCGTATCCATATAGAGAGTTTGGTATTATAAAAGCAAAACTAGATTTTGTTTCTGAAATACCTACAGACAGTGGCTTTATAGCCAAAGTGGTTTTACCGAATGGGCTTGTTACAAACTATAAAAAGCGATTGCATTACACCGAAGGCTTATCTGCACAAGCAGAAATAATAACTGTAGATTTACAATTGAGCGATAGATTGTTTAACGAATTAAAATCTGTTTTTAAGAAAAAATAAAATTACTAAAAATATTAAAGCCGCAATAAATGCGGCTTTAATATTTTTAGTAATTATTCTTATGCTAATTTCTCCACCTGCATATAACTCAACTCCACGGGCGTAGCACGTCCAAATATTTTTACTTGAACTTTCAATTTCTTCTTCTCATCATTTACTTCTTCTATTACACCATTAAAGTCGTTGAAAGGCCCGTCTATAATCTTAATCGTCTCACCAATAATAAATGGCTCGTTCATGGTTACACCGCCTGCATCCGTCATCTCATCTACCCTACCAAGCATTTTATTTACCTCAGCTTTTCTAAGAGAGATAATATTTCCTTTAGAACCCTTGCCATCAGTTAAGAAATGCATTACGTTACTAATACCACTTACGTGTTGAATAATATCATCCGTTAATTTACCATCAGCCACTTCCATCATTATATAACCAGGATAGAAGTTACGCTCTCTCATTACCTTTTTACCATTAGCAACTTTATATACTTTTTCTACTGGCAAAAATATTTGAATAATAATTTTATCCCACCCATTGCGAATAATATCTTTATCTAAATATTCTTTTATTTTACGCTCCTTACCACTTACTACACGAAGCACATACCATTTATTTTCTTTGGCAGGTTTTTCTGTAGCTACAGCAGCTGTTATTATTTCTTCCATGATTAATTAAATAGAGAGTAAATAAATTTCATTGAAATACTACATACAGTATCCATTATCCATACCAAACCAGTTATGAATATTGTAGCGCCTAGCACAATCATAGTAGATTGAGTAAGTTGCTCCCATTTAGGCCAACTAACTTTTTCTGTTAATTCTATGTAAGACTCTTTTAAAAAAACGGTAAACTTGTTCATAATAAAAAAAATGTGCAAATATGCAAATATGCAGATATGCAGATAAAGAATGTGCAAATTTGCAATTATGCAAATGTGCAGATAAAAAAGAACTAGCCAATAAGGTACATTTGCAAATTTGCATATTTTCCCATTGTCTCATTGTTTTTGCACGGGCACTAGGATTCGAACCCAGATCAAGGGTGTTGGAGACCCGTATGCTAGCCGTTGCACCATGCCCGCAAAAAAAGCCTCCCTAAATCCCTCCGAAGGAGGGACTTTAAAGGCTTCAATATTTTAAAGAACTATTTTTAAATTTTATCTTTTTTAAAAGAAATAAAATCTCTTTTAAAAAACAAAGTACCTAAGCTTTTCGCCTAAGTACTTTGTAAAGATATGTAAAAACTTCCACAAAGTCCCCACCTAAGCGGAGAAATTAGGACTTTTCTTATTTAATGATATCAGTAACCTGACCAGCACCTACTGTACGACCACCTTCACGTATCGCAAACTTAAGACCTTTCTCCATAGCGATAGGTTGAATAAGTTTTACGGTAAAGTTTGTGTTATCACCAGGCATAATCATTTCAGTTCCTTCGTTCAAAGTAACTTCTCCAGTTACATCCGTAGTACGGAAGTAAAACTGAGGACGGTATTTGTTAAAGAAAGGCGTATGACGTCCACCTTCTTCTTTAGAAAGAACATAAACTTCACCTTTAAATTCAGTATGTGGTGTAATAGAACCTGGCTTACAAAGAACCATACCACGACGGATTTGAGTTTTCTCAATACCACGTAATAAAAGACCTGCGTTATCTCCAGCTTCACCTTCGTCAAGCAATTTTTTAAACATTTCC
>JANOZW010000069.1:0-3020 GCA_031429575.1 Ferruginibacter sp. | reverse complement strand
GCAATGGAATATTATGACAAAGCAAACGGTGCTGGTTCTGAAGTAAACTACAACAAAGGTATCATGAATGTTCGTGATGGTAAATATGCAGATGCAGTTTCTAACTTTGGTGATAACAAAGGATTTAACAAAGCATTAGCTGAATTATTAAACGGTAACGCTGGTGCAGTTAAATCAACATTAGATAATAGTACAGAAAAAGATATGGCAGTTGCTTCTTATTTAAAAGCAGTAGCAGCTTCTCGTAACAATAATACAGCAGAAGTAATTTCTAATTTAAAAGCCTATAATGAGAGGTGTCACCTCTTGTCATAATTATAAATGCCTTCATGATAACGTTACATTAATTTGTTTACTTTTAATATTTATAACAAACAAAGCAAGTAAATTAAAAAATGATTTTAAATCGTTTAATAAAGAATAAAGAAAAAGCCAAAAGGGTTGCTCATATTTCAGCAGGTTTTGTAATTCTAATACACGCTTACGAAAAATATGAAAGTGGGCATGGTTCATGTTGGTTTTTTGGCATCTTTGGTGTAGCTTTCTTACTGATTGCATTTTTTCATCATCAACTATCGCTAAAATTTCCTTGGATAGATGCTGTCTTCTTTATTATTGAAGCCATTTTATCACTAATAGTGGCATATGAATTTTTTCATGTTGGAAAAAAAGCATTGCCAACAACTTACCTATTATTAGCCTGTTTTCAATTTTTTATGGCATTTAGAAGTGGTAGGAAAGGTATCGAAAAACATAAACTAAACCATTAAAGATTTTATTATGGAAAAAAAGAAAAAAGTTATTTTAGCAATATTGCTTATGATTGCTATTGGAAATTATAGCAGATTATCTGGTAGTGAAAATATAAGAACTGTACAATTCTTATCCATATTTGCAATGGGTGCATTATCTGCCCTTTTAATAAACGAGTTTTTTACTTTGTTTAAAACGAAAAGAGAATAATTACACCAATAAATATTAGTTTTTAAAATAGCACATGCAGAAATATTTATTTATAGATAGAGATGGAACCATAATAGAAAGTCCACCATCGCCAGAGCAAATAGACAGTATTGATAAACTTCGTTTTTATCCTTATGTAATTACTTGGTTGGGTAAAATAGCTACAGAATTATCTTTTAAATTGGTAATGGTAACCAATCAAAATGGATTGGGTACAAAAGAATATCCTGAAGAAATGTTTTTGCCCGCACAAAATTTCATGTTGAATATTTTAAAGGGTGAAGGAATTATATTTTCAGAGATTATCATTGATGATTCGCATACAGAAGAAAACTCTCCCTTACGTAAGCCACGCATAGGGCGTATGCATGCATACATTAACAATGCTGATGTAGATATGAAAAACTCCTTCGTAATTGGCGATAGATATACTGATATACAATTTGCTAAAAACTTAGGTTGTAAAGGTATTTTGTTACATCCTGAAAACCAACGTGGCCTTGTTGACTTGACTGATTCTCTTGAAGAATTGCAGACAAATTGGATGGCATTGGCTAGTACAAGTTGGAAAGCTGTTTATGAATTTTTGAGAAATGTTTAATAATATTTCCTTTTATTATACATCCAATATGAAAATAATAATTTAGACCATGACCCCTGAAAGAACGGAACGAATTCATACCATGCTTTCCAAACGCCAACCTGGGCTTACAGTGCTGTTGGAAAATGTGAACGACCCCCATAATATTTCTGCTGTAATGCGCACTTGCGATGCAGTGGGCATTCAAGATATTTATATTTTGAATACTAAAATTGGCGCACACGAAGTGTGGAGTGCAAAGGCGAGTAGTAGTGCTATGAACTGGCTCACGATTCATCAGTTTACAAATACTATAGAATGTTTTGCTGCCTTGCGAAAAAAATTTGATAAAATTTATACTACTCATTTAAGCACAGATGCAGTTGGTTTATACGAACTTAATTTTTTAGAAAATGTAGCCCTTGTTTTTGGGAATGAGCATGATGGTTGCAGCGAAGAAATTATTGCGCTAGCAGATGGTAATTTTATTATACCACAGGTGGGAATGATAAAATCTTTAAATATTTCTGTAGCCTGTGCAGTGAGTGTGTATGAAGCTTTTAGGCAAAAAAATGCCGCAGGGCAGTATGATAAAATGCAATTGGATGCTGATGTAGTAAATGGTTTAATGGAAAAATGGGATGTGCCAAAATTTGAGAAAAGGCTAGAAGCAAAGGCGGCGAGGAAGGCGAGGTTTGAGGGGCAGAAACGCCCCCTAAATCCCCCGCAGGGGGACTTTTAGTCTCTGAAAATGCCAATTAGCTTTTCCTACATTAAGTTATAAAAAATTTATGCTGAAAGATATTTTTATAGAATTGGCTAATAAATATTGTCGTGATGCTGCAGTTATACAGGTATCCTGGATAGAGATAGAAACCAATTATTGCAAAAAGAAAAGGCATTATCATACACTTGTGCATTTAGAAAATGTATATGCACAATTGGAAAATATAAAAAGTAATTTGGAAGATTGGGATACGATTTTGTTTACCATGTTTTATCATGATATAATTTATAGCGCACTTAAAAAAGACAATGAAGAGCAAAGCGCATTGCTTGCAGAAAGGCGTATGATACAACTTGGTGTAACTTCTACCAATGTTGAGAAATGTAAGAATCAAATAATTGCTACCAAACAGCATTTGCAAAATGCGAATAGCGATACAAATTACTTTACGGATGCAGACTTGTCTATTTTGGGAGCTAACTGGGAAACTTATTTTAAATATTTAAATGATGTAAGAAAAGAATATTCTATTTACCCTAATTTAATTTATAATCCTGGTAGGAAAAAGGTATTGCATCATTTTTTGGGTATGGATAGAATTTATAAAAGCAATTACTTTTATGAGAAATTTGAAATACAAGCAAAATTGAATATGCAGAAAGAAATCAGTTTACTTTAAAAACACAAATTACTTTTTATGAATAAATTATTACCACTACTATTTTTACTTGCCTGCACAACAGCCATGGC
>JANOZW010000068.1:0-2740 GCA_031429575.1 Ferruginibacter sp. | reverse complement strand
AATTTGCATCTTAATTTTTATGGAAAAAATAATACTTGCATCACAATCTCCAAGGCGAAAAGAATTGCTATACTTAGCAGAAATAGATTTTGATGTTATTGTAGCCGATACTAATGAAAGTTATCCTGCTGGTTTATCGTTTGAAGAAACTGCCATGTATATTGCCAAAAACAAAGCGCTGGTAGTTGCTGAAAACAATGTGGGTAGAACAATACTTGCGGCAGATACAATTGTAGTTTGCAACAATAAAATAATTGGGAAACCAATTAACAGAGAAGATGCCATTGCAACACTCACGGAGCTTTCTGGTAATGTGCATGATGTAATAACGGGTGTGTGTATATTGAAAAATAATGAAGAAACATTATTTGCTGATAGTACAACGGTTTCGTTTCATGCACTTACACAGGAGCAAATCATTTTTTACGTGGACAAGTACAAACCCTATGATAAAGCTGGTGCTTATGCTATACAGGAGTGGATTGGAGCAGTAGGCATAAAAAAAGTAGAAGGTGATTTTTATAATGTGATGGGGTTGCCGATTAGTAGGGTGGTGGCCACTCTTGCCCCCTTAATCCCCCAAGGGGGACTTTGAACCCAGTAACTTTTAGAAGATTTTTAAAAATCTTTGAATCTAGTACCTCTAATCTTTTAAACTTCTTTGTGAAAATATTTTTACCTTGATAATATTACTACATCCAGTATATATTAAATGAACTATTGAAATTTTAACAGCTTTTCCTTACATTGTGTTATAACTTTTTGATTATGACCGAACAACTTCTTCAATTTATTTGGCAGTTTCAATATTACAATAAGAGTAGCTTACAAACGAGTGCAGGAGAGGAGTTGCAGATTATACATGCTGGCTTACACAATACAAACCAAGGCCCTGACTTTTTAAACGGTAAAATAAAAGTAGGCGAAACCATGCTTGCTGGTAGCATTGAGATACATATTAATGCTAGCGAATGGAAAAATCATAAACATAGCAACGATAAAAATTACAACAATGTAATCTTACATGTGGTTTGGGAAAACGATAAAGATTTAGCCTTAAACTTTCCAACGATAGAGTTAAAAAATAGAGTAAGTAATATTTTGTTGGAAAAGTATGAAGCCCTTATGAATGCGCAAACTTTTATACCCTGCCAAGAGCAAATACAATACGTAAGTGAGATAACATTAGTAGCTTGGAAAGAAAGATTGTTGGTAGAGCGATTGCAAGAAAAAGCTGCGTATGTAAATATACTGCTCCAAAAAAATAACAAACACTGGGAAGCCATTTTTTGGCAAACGCTTGCAAAAAACTTTGGAATAAAAATAAACAGCGATGCATTTGAAGCAATGGCAAATACAGTTTCTATTAATATTTTAGCAAAACACAAAAACCAATTGCACCAGCTAGAAGCATTGCTCATGGGGCAGTGTGGTTTATTGGAAAATAATTTTACCGATGATTATGCCATTATGTTGCAAAAAGAATATCGTTTTTTAAAACAAAAATATTCATTAGCACAAAATCATATTCAGGTACATTTTTTAAGAATGCGACCTGCAAATTTTCCAACCATACGTTTGGCACAGTTGGCTGCATTGGTATTTGAAAGCAACCATTTGTTTAGCAAAATAAAAGATGCTGAAGATGTAAAGGAAGTAGAAAAAATGTTTAATGTAACAGCAAACGATTATTGGCATTATCATTATTCGTTCGATGAAGAAACTACCTACAAAGAGAAAAACCTGGGCAAACAAATGACACAAAATATTATTGTAAATACCGTGCTGCCTGTATTGTACGCTTATGGTTGGTACAATAATAATGAACTATACAAAGCCAACGCATTAAAATGGGCAGAGCAATTACTGCCTGAAAAAAATAATATTACCAAAGGTTTTGAAGCGCTTGGTATTGCCAACAAATCTGCCTACGACTCACAAGCATTGATACAATTAAAAAATAAATATTGTAATCTGAAAAGGTGCTTGGAATGTGCTGTGGGGAATAAGATATTGAAGGGTGGGTGAAAAAATATTACTTAATGGTTGGTGTCCTCACCAACCATTTTTTTTCAAGCTGTCTCTAATATTCAATAAAAGTCCAATAAAGTTCTTCTGCCCACAGCCCCAAAAAATTACCAGATATATTCCACAACCACCTCCACATCTGGATGCAAACTTTTTTTAACAGGGCAATTATCGCCTACTCGTTGAAAAATGATTCTTTCTTTTTCTTGTAATTGTAATGTGCTGGGAAATTTTATGATTATTTCTACTTTGCCTACACGTCTTGGGTCGGAGAGCATGTGTTTGGTTACTTCCATTTTGGTGTCGGATAAATCTATTTGCATATTTGCTGCTTTTAAACCAATGGTGGTAACAATGCAAGTAGCAAGCGAAACGCACAATAAATCAGTGGGGCTAAAGCGTTCGCCCTTACCTCTGTTGTCGGTGGGCGCATCGGTTTCTATTATGCTGCCACTTTGTAAATGAGTCGCTTCGCAGCGCAGTTGGCCTTTATAAATGATGGAACTTGTCATTTTAAGATAATTTTTTGATTGTTTGGCAATTTAATTACTTGTATCTAAACGTTGAGCCGTTATTTTTGCATAAATTTACCTAGATAAAAAGTTTATATGAAGAAAATAATTTTTTCGCTGGTTGTAGTATCTCTTTCTCTTGGATCTTTTGCGCAACAAAAAACCAAAAGTAGCAAGGAAGAAAGAAGGGAAAAAAAGAA
>JANOZW010000067.1:0-1703 GCA_031429575.1 Ferruginibacter sp. | reverse complement strand
GCATATTCAAAATTTATTAGTTCTGCATCGCTTAGCGCAGGCTTTATAACCACATGTCCATTCTCTACATACCTTGCAGGGCGTGTGTATTCTTCTATTACATCTATTGGCGAAAAAGGTGCTTTGTACTCAAAAGGTTTTACTCTTTTTTTAGGAAGCCCGCCTACCATGCATTCAAAACTATCTATTTTCATTTGTGCATTGTGGTAACCCAAAATTAAATTACTCATGCCTGGTGCTACACCACAATCTATAATGGCAGTTACATTTTTTTCTTTTGCAAGTGCATCCAATTGCAAGCCATCTTCGGGAAAGAAAGAAATATCAGCAACATTTTTCCCAGCATTAATAATTGCCTCCAATGTTTTGTAACCCATAAAACCAGGTACTGCACATACTACCATATCAAAAGGTTGTAACATGCTTGCATAATTTTCGTAAGCAGTTAGGTTAGCAATTTCAACATTTACTTTTGTATTCTTTTTTAATATTGCTAAATTGTTTTCACTAATATCAAAACTCGTCACTTCAAAATTGTTGGATAAATCTGCGGCAATTGTTCTACCAACCATACCTGCACCTAGGACTGCTATTTTCATTTTGTTTTATTCTACGGTTATTAAATTAAAATACTAATTTCAATTTGTTTATTCTATGGTAATTAAAAGTATTTGAAAACATATACTTTCAAATTTAAACGGTGTCAGCCTGAGCTTGCCGAGGCGGGTTTTATAGAAATAAATGGGTTCGACAAGCTCACCCAGACAACTCTTAGCTTAGCGAAATTTATTATTATTCTCTAATTACTACAATTTCATCTCCATTCCATTTCACAATTTTACTTGCCGCTGCATTGCCTTTTTCTTTTCTTCTTTGCTCTACAATATAATCAACAGCATTTTTTATTTCTGTAGATATTTCGCCAAAATGTTTTGCTGTTTCTTCGCCAGATATATTTGCAGATGTAGAAACAATAGGATTGCCAAAAGCTTTGATTAGATATTCACAAAAAGCATCTTTTACAATTCGAATGGCAATGGTACCATCTTCATTTATCAAATTGCTGGCAAGGTTTTTTGCAGCAGGGTAGATAATGGTTAATGGTCTTTCAGTATTTGCCATTAATGCTTTTATTTTTTCATCGGGCTCCTTTGCATAATCTTTTATATCATCTTCATGCTTCAATAAAATAATCATGCTCTTTTTTTCGTCTCTTTTTTTTATAGCATAAATTTTTGCTACAGCTGCTGCATTAGTTGCATCGCAACCTATTCCCCATATCGTATCTGTTGGGTATAAAATTGTTCCGCCACTTTTAAGCGCAGCCAAACATTTTTCTATATCGTTTGTATAATCGCTCATAAATTTTTATATACATTCATTACGGCTGTGGCTGTTTTTTCTTGCGAAAACTTTTCAGCATGCACCAATCCTTTGGCTTTCATTTCTGTTGCAAAGTTAAGGTCATTAAAAACTTTTTTCATAGCCTCTGCCATTTCATTTACAGAAAATGGGTCTATTAACAAAGCCGCATCGCCACCTGCTTCTGGTAAGCAAGATATATTGGATGTTATAACAGGAAGCTTACTGCACAAAGCTTCCAATACGGGAATGCCAAAACCTTCAAACGTAGATGGGTAAATCATAGCCACTGCTTGCTGGTAAATGGCAGGAAAATCAGCAGAGTTTTTAAACCCTTCTAA
>JANOZW010000066.1:0-28095 GCA_031429575.1 Ferruginibacter sp. | reverse complement strand
CCTTCAAAAGGAATTTGTCCAGCAGCTTTTATCACCATGTCCACATCCAAAGAAAATGTTTCTCCAGTTTCTACAGGCGCTCTTCTGCCTGAAAAATCTGCCTCACCAAGTTTCATTTTATTGCAAACCAATTTTTTTACAATTCCATTTTCACCAATAATTTCTTTTGGACTTGCCAGCCAAATAAAAGAACAACCATCCAATTTTGCAATATCCAATTCTACATCTGTACATGGTTTTTCATTTTCTGTTCTGCGGTAAATCATGGTTACTTCTTTTGCACCCAATCTTTTTGATTGTGTTGCAGCATCAATAGCTGTCATGCCCATACCAATCACAACTACATTATCACCAACTTTTATTTTTGAATAAACATTTGTACGAATATTATAAATAAACGAAATGGCATCTTCCACGCCTTGCAAATCTTCGCCTGGTATTTCTAATGCACGAGCCACGCCAACACCGATTCCTAAAAAAACCGCATCATAATTTTGTTGCAATTCAGCAAGTGAAACATCTTTTCCCAATGTTTTATTGTATTCCATTTTTATTCCACCTACTGAAAGAATGTAATCTACTTCTTCTTTGCAAAATTGAGCCGTGGCTTTATATGCAGCCACACCGTATGTCATTAATCCGCCGCCTCTTTCTTCTTTCTCAAAAATGGTAACATCAATACCTTGCAATGACAATGCATGTGCACAAGCCAAGCCAGCAGGGCCTGCACCTACAATAGCGACTTTTTTACCACTAGAATTTTTTCTAGTAAATAATTTCCATTGTTTTTCCATGGCTATTTCGGTAGAGTAGCGTTGTAGCTTTGCAATGTTAATGGGTTCTTCTTCCAAAAAATTATATACGCACGCACCCTCACACAATTTTTCTACAGGGCAAACTTTAGAACAACCAGCGCCCATAATATTGGATGATAAAATTGTTTTTGCTGAACCTTTTATATTGCCAGAAGAAATTTGTTTAATGAACAAAGGCACATCAATGCTAGTAGGGCAAAGCTTTGTGCAAGGCGCATCATAACAGTTAAGGCATCTGTTGGCTTCGATAGCAGCAGCTTCATCATGCTCAAATGGGGGATGAATGTCACTGAAATTTTTTGCGTATTCTTGTTGTAATAATTTATTTGATGAAATAGCCATGTAAAATTATTTTGATTTTTATTGACGGTACTTTCTAAAGGATGGATACAATTTTTACCTATCCTTTATTTATTTACAGTTCAGTTAATTTACCATACGTCTCAGGTCTTCTATCTCTAAAAAATTGCCAAGTGTTTCTTACTTCTTCTATCATATCTAAATCAAAATCGCAAATCAATAGTTCATCATTATCTTCCGATGCAGTGGCTAAAATTTGCCCACGAGGATCTACAAAATAGGAACTGCCATAAAATTTCCCAAGGTTCCAAGGTTTTTCTTCACCCACACGATTAATGCATCCCATAAAATATCCATTGGCTGCCGCATGTGCTGGTTGCTCTAGTTTCCATAAATATTGCGATAAGCCAGCTACGGTTGCAGAAGGATTGTAAACGATTTCTGCACCGTTCAACCCTAAACATCTTGCACCATCTGGAAAATGCCTGTCATAACAAATATATACACCCACTTTAGCGTACTTTGTTTGAAACACAGGGTAGCCTAGGTTTCCAGGCTTAAAGAAAAACTTTTCCCAAAAACCAGATGTATGTGGAATATGATTTTTTCTATATTTTCCTAAGTACGTTCCATCTGCATCTATTACTGCAGCTGTGTTGTACAAAACGCCTGCTTGTTCTTTTTCGTAAATGGGAACAATGATAACCATGTTATACTTTTTTGCATAAGTAGCCATTAAGTCTGTTGTAGGACCAGGTACGGTTTCTGCAGAGGCATACCATTTTTTATCTTGCCCAGGGCAAAAGTAGGGGGTATTAAAAATTTCTTGCAAACATAAAATTTGCACCCCTTTTTGTCCCGCTTCTTCAATAAGTGGAATATGTTTTTGTACCATTGCATCGCATATTTCTTGTATGGTACCTTCGCCTTCTGTTTTTGGAAGACTCATTTGTATAAGTCCTGATTTGATTATTCTTGGCATAACAGTAATTTTAATTTTTGTAAAAGATATAAAATTTATGATTCATTCTTCACAGCTTTTTCAATTTTTTTATCAGGAATCAGCCACATCATTGAAACGATAAAAAATATTACTCCTGCAATAGCAGGATTAAAAAACAATGCAACTGGTATGGCAATTAAATATAGTAAAACAGAACCTATAGATTTCCATCCTTTAGGCTTTATAACTTCTTCTAATTGTTTTTCATTTCTATGACTTCTTACAATCGTTGTTTGTAAAACATTAAACGCTACTCCACACAACAAGGCCAATACTGAATATGCAACTACCGTTATTCTTTCAAAATGATTTTCTCCCATCCAAGCCGTAGCAAAGGGTATTAGCGATAACCAAAATAATAAATTCATGTTTGACCACATCACAGAAGGGGTAACGTTTTTTATAGTATGTAAAAGATGATGATGATTTACCCAATAGATGGCAATAAACAAAAAACTTAATCCATAGCTAATAAGTTTTGGAATTAGTGGTTTAATATCAGCCCAACCCGTTCCCTCTGGCGCTTTCATTTCTAAAACCATAATGGTTAAAATAATGGCTATAACAGCATCACTAAACATTTCTAATCTTGTTTTTTCCATTATATTTTATTTTGTACTTTGTTTCTCTTTATAAATTTACCAAATCCTTTTTCAATTTTACATTCATTGTTTTCAATAGCAATTTCTCCTCGCAGCAAAACTGTTTTTACTTTACCTGTTACTTCCCAACCTTCGTATCCACTATAGTCCACATTCATATGATGTGTTTTTGCAGAGAGTTTATGCTTTTCATTTGCATCAAATAACACAATGTCCGCATCACTTCCCACAGCAATAGTACCCTTTTTAGGAAACATACCAAATATTTTCGCAGCATTAGTGCAAGCCACTTCCACATATTTATTCAACGTTATTTTCCCTGTGTGTACGCCTTCGCTAAACAATAATTCCATTCTATTTTCAATGGCAGGATGTCCATTGGGGATTTTACTAAAATCATCTTTACCCATTAATTTTTGGTCCCACATAAATGGGCAATGGTCTGTAGCAACTACATTTACGATACCTTGATTTATGCCCGCCCACAAAGTTGCTTGATCTTTCTTTTCTCTCAATGGCGGGCTCATTACCCATTTTGCGCCATCTTCTTTTTCATATAACAATGCATCAATAATTAAATATTGAATACAGGTTTCTACAAATACTTTTTGATTTCGTTTTGTAGCATTGCGCACTGCGTTTAATGCACCTTCGCATGTAAGGTGAACGATATAACTAGGGCAGCCAGTATAGTTTGCCATATCTGCAAAGCGGCCACTAGCTTCGGCTTCGGTAACTTCTGGTTGTGATAAGTAATGATATAGTGGCGATAGTTTTCCTTCGGCTTTGTGTTTAGCAATTAAATAATCTATCATATCGCCATTGGTGGCATGTACATTTATTAAGCCACCATGTTTTTTTACTTCTTGCATCAAACCTATCATTTGTCTATCGTCTATCATCAACGCACCTTTGTATGCCATAAAAGTTTTAAAAGATGTGATACCTTCTTCTTCAATAAAATGTTGTATTTCTTTTTTTGTTTCCGCATTAAAATCGGTAACCGCCATGTGAAAACTATAATCTCCTACACAATTATTGTTGCTTCTACCTTGCCATTCTTGCAATGCAGATTGCAAACTCTTGCCTTGTGTTTGTAAAATAAAATCTATTACAGAAGTTGTACCACCAAATAATGCAGCCCTTGTTCCTGTTTCATAATTATCGCTTGAGTATGTACCCATAAAAGGCATATCTAAATGCACATGGGGGTCTATACCACCTGGAAAAACGAGTTTGCCTGTAGCATCTATTTCTTTATCAGCTTTTAGTTGTAAGTTTTTACCAATGGCCGAAATGGTTTCGCCTTCAATAAAAATATCCGCTACATAATTGTCAGTAGCAGTGATGATGTTTCCGTTTCTAATTAAGATACTCATGATGTATTCTATTTTTTCTTCATTAAAATTAAATATAAAATCCCACTAACAAACAGCCCCACAAACCAGGCGTAATGATACAAATCTGAAATCCAAATAGGGAATGCTGTACTGGAAATTACTTTTATTTGCAACAAAAACCCTGGTATGTTTGGGATAATGCCACATAATAATGCAATGATGGCTTTATTGTTGAAACCATTGCTGTAACTGTATTCTCCACCATGTTTGTATAAATCTTCTGCTACTAAAGTTTTCTTGCGTATAAAAAAATAATCTGCAATCATAATGCCACCAACTGGGCCAAGCAAACTAGAGTAAGCTACGAGCCATGTAAAAATATATCCATCAGGGCTGGCAATTAATTTCCAGGGGAAAATTAATATACCAATAATGCCAGTAATGTAACCACCAGTTTTAAAACTAATTTTATTGGGTGCAAGGTTTGAAAAATCGTTTGCAGGACTAACAATATTTGCAGCAATATTTGTGGCAAGCGTAGAAATGATGATGCCTATCATCGCAATAGTTACCATTATTTTATTTTCAAATTTGCCAGCTAATTTTACAATATCCCATTCGGTACTACCATAGATTATTGCTGTGGCAGATGTAACTACTACACCAATAAATGCAAAAAATGTCATGCTCGTAGGTAAGCCAATTATTTGCCCTTTTATTTGTGCATCTTGGCTTTTTGCATAGCGTGTAAAGTCTGGAATGTTTAATGATAGTGTAGCCCAAAAGCCGACCATACCTGTTAATGCAGGAAAAAAGAAATGCAGAAATGAATTCGTATCTGCAAATTTTGACGGTTGATTTAATATTGGTCCGAGCCCATGCGCAGCGCTAATTGCCCAAAATAATAATGCCAATGCAGCTACTGGTAAAAAGATGGCTTTAAACAGCAATAATTTTTTTATACTTTCTACACCTAAGTAAACGATGTACATATTCAACAACCAAAAAATAAAAAAGCAAACCAATGGTAATGCTTGCGGAAATAGTGTTGCAAGATTTATTTCTTCAAGAGAAGGATTCCATGCACGCAAAATATTGTACAACGATGCACCACCAATCCATGTTTGAATACCAAACCAACCGCAGGCTACAATGGCACGTAGCATAGCTGGAATGTTTGCACCCTTTGTACCAAAACTTGCCCTAGCCAATACAGGAAATGGAATGCCATATTTTGCTCCGGCATGTCCATTTAAAATCATTGGAATTAATACAATCGCATTACCTATAAAAATTGTAAGGATAGCTTGCCACCAATTCATACCGCCTTGTATGAGCGAGCTGGCAAGCATGTACGTAGGTATGCACAAGCTCATGCTTATCCATAAGGCTGCATAATTCCAAGTGCCCCAAGTTCTTTTTTCTAAAGAGATGGGAGCGAGGTCTTCGTTGGTAAGCGAAGCATTAGAAATTATGTTAGTTTGGTCTGGCATATTCTTTATTAAATATTGAATAATTGTTTATTTCCCACAAAGTTCAGTAAGGTTACAAAAAGGACTTTGTGTGGCTCTGTGTTCTTTGTGGGATAATTTACCAAGTTTTTCTAATTCACAAATTCATCTGCAATTGCTATTGCCTCCGAAATTATCGCCAACCCTTCATCAATTTGTTCTTTGGTAATACAAAGTGGTGGTGCAACAAAAATATAATTCCAACGTACAAAAGTGTACATGCCTAGTTCTTTAATTTTGGCTGCCACTTTATTCATTATTTCCATTTCATTCGGCTTGGCATTAAATGGTGCCATCGGTTCTTTAGTCGTTCTATTTTTTACCAACTCAATACAACCGAGCAAACCAGTATTTCTAAAATCACCAATGGAAGGATGTTTTAATTTTAGTGATTCTACTTTTTCTTCAATATATTTTCCCATAGCCGCTGCATTGGCTACCATATTTTCATCTTCGTAAATATTTAACACCTCCAAAGCAGCTGCACAACCCACCGCATGAGCAGAGTAGGTGAGGCCGAGCATCAATGGCTTATCATCATAATGTGAGGCTATTTTATCGCTTACAATTAATGCACCCATTGGTAAATAGCCAGCAGTCAATCCTTTTGCGGTAGCAATAATATCCGGTATCACGCCATGGTTATCTATACCAAACCATTTACCTGTTCTTCCAAAACCACTCATTACTTCATCTACAATTAATAAAATACCATGCTTATCGCAAATGGCTTTTAATTTTTTAAAATAATCTGGTGGATATTTTATGCAACCACTACTTCCACTTTCACCTTCCATTAAAATAGCGGCTACGTTTTCTGGGCCTTCAAATTCTATAACTCTTTCTACATGGCTTGCACACTCGTATTGGCATGCGCCAAATGTTTGCCCAAATGGACAACGATAACAAAATGGATCTTCTACATGTATGAAGTTTGGCGCTTGTTGGCTATCGGCTGGTAATTTACGAGGGTCGCCACCAGCACTAAGTCCACCATAACTTGCGCCATGAAAAGCCCTGTACTTTGCAATTATTTTATGCCGGCCAGTATACAATCTTGCTAGTTTTATGGCATTGTCAATGGCTGTAGCACCACACACCGTAAACAACGTTTTGTTTAATCCTTCAGGCGTAATGGATGCTAATTTTTTCCCCAATTCACCACGCACTTTTGTAACACAGCTTGGTGTAACGTAACTTATTTCTTGCATTTGTTTTACCACCGCATCCGTTACACGTTGGTTACCATGGCCAATATTTACATTCATTAACCCACTAGAAAAATCTATGTAACGCTTATCATCATAATCGTATAAATACACGCCCTTGCCATATTTTACTGCAATAGGCGATAAGCCTTTTTGTTTGCTCCAGCTAAATAAAGTATAGTCTGAATTGTTTTGAATGATTTCTTCTGTTTCGGAAATTGTTTGTGTTTCTACCATAATAATATTTTTTTAATCAGCATTTGTAATTCTATTTATCTTCTGTGGTTCCGAATTAAGCGAAACACATTTTATCAGTGTACTACTATTTCGGTTTTTATATTTTTTATTTCTTCTAATATCACCCCTTCGGGGTTCGCTTTCTATTTGGCTTAAAGAGCTATATTAATATCAGCCCTTCGGGCTTTGTATTAAAAAATTTTTTGTTCCTAAAAACAATTCCTACAACCTGATATTAACAATAAATCATTTATTAATTTCAAACCTTTTTCTAATATCACCACTTCTGGGTTTTGACCTCTGTTAATGTATTAAGCTATATTAATATCAGCCCTTCGAGCTTTGCATTAAATTTTTTTTCTTCCTAAAAACAATCCCTACACTCTGATATTAATATTAAATCTATTATTAATATCAAACCTTTTTCTAATGTCACCCGTTCGGGGTTTTGACCTCTGTTAATGTATTACGCTATATTAATATCAGCCCTTCGGGCTTTGCTTTATAATTTTAGTCTTTTAAAATTATAAAGCACGTATCTTTCTTCTAATCCCGAAGGGATGCCATTAATATAGAAATCAGTTTGCTATTGTTACATCAACCCCGAAGGGGTGACATTAGAATTGAAAACTTTAATTATTTATAAAATCTAACCACATTTACAAAATTTAAATAAGAATTAAAAATTCAAACTCAATCATAAAATTCAAATAAATATTTATCTTCAAATGGGATATTAAACTTTTTTAAAAATCCTAAATACTCTTGTCTAAATGTTTTCGTTTCATGATGTTTCTTTTGATTTTTTATATAATCAATTACATTTCCAAAATTAGATTGCGCATAAGAAAACGCACCGTATCCTTCTTGCCATGAAAACTTTTGTTTTAAAAACCCTCTGTCATTTATAAAATTGCTAGAGTTGTTTTTAATATCTCGTATTAAATCTGAAATCCTCATAGCAGGCCGTAAGCCTACTAGTACATGAATATGATCTTCCATTCCATTTACAGCTAACGATTTTTGTTCTTTTCCTTCTACTATTCCTGCAATGTATTTATATAATTCTTCTTGAAATACGGGCTTAATCATATTCTCCCTGCCTTTTACGGCAAAGACATATTGAACATATAATTGGGAAAATGTACCCGACATAATATTTATTTTAAAGTTAGAACAATTATTATTTCGAAATTGCTTTTGCGCTCATTAAGTATTTTGTTTTAATTTTTTCTTTTTTGATGAATACATGATAACACCGGCAATAACACCAACAATAAGTAAAGAAAAGAGTAAAGAGCCAAGTGCTTGTCCCAATTTATATGGGTTATTAAAAATTTTTGATGCCCCTTTTTTTAAATCTGTTTCAGACTTATTTCTATTTTTATTGAAATGTATTGACCCAAGTAATTTCGAAAAATCTTTGTAAGCAGAATTGTTATTTTCTGGAGATAAAATAAAAGAGTAATCTTTGTTTTCTACCATAAAATTATAGTCTACATATTGTAGTTTATTTTGGTAGTAAACTTCTGCTTTAAAGCCAAGCATTTCATCAATGGATGTATCTAAAAATATTACCTCAAGCCCTTTTTCGTTTGCTCTTTTTTCAAAACCAAATTTTGAAGTATTTACAAATTCATTCTTCTTTGCCTTATCAGTAATTTGGATATAGGCGGGATTTTCATTTTCAATTACAGCATAAATACCATTTGGTGTTTCTGCTCTATATTCAATAATTGTTTGTTTAACTCCATTTTTAATTAAAAAACTATCAATTTTAATTGAGGATGCTGGTACACTTACAGAAAGGAGATTACTCAATGTTACTTTTTTCCATGCATTATCTTGTGCAAAAGATTTTACGACAATAAAGGAAAATATAAAAATGAGGTATCTAGTTCGCATTAAAAGTTGTTTAATAATTTAAAGAAATAATAAAAACCTAACTCATCCAGTTCGTCTTTGCCTCTGCATTCCACTTCGTCGTTGTCTTTTTCAATTTTGTCCAAAACTCTATCGAACTTTTTCCCGTTAAATCCCCTACACCAAATTTAGAATCGTTCCAACCACCAAAAGAAAAAGGTTCTCTCGGTACAGGCACGCCAATGTTTACGCCAATCATACCAGCACTTGCACGCTCTATGATGTAACGAGCCATGCCACCATCTTGTGTAAAAACGGCGGCGGCATTTCCATATGGATTACTGTTTTCAATTGCCAATGCTTCATCAACCGTTTTTGCACGCATGATGGAAATTACTGGTCCAAAAATTTCTTCCTTTGCTACACTCATTTCTGGTGTTACAAAATCAATAACTGTAGGGCCAACATACGAACCATTTTCTTTTCCTTTTACCATAGCGTTTCTTCCATCCACCAAGATCTTTGCGCCTTGTGCTTCTGCTTCGGTAATGTATTTTTCAATGCGTTCTTTTGCAGCTTTAGAAATAACCGCACCAAGATTTTCTCCTGGAATTATTTTTCTAGCCTCTACACAAATTTGCTCAATAATTGGATCTACATTACCCACTGCAACCATTGCCGATGCCGCCATACAACGCTGCCCTGCGCAGCCAGACATAGATGCAGTAACGTTTGTAGCCGTCATAGTTGGATGCGCATCTGGCAAAACAAGCAAATGATTTTTTGCACCACCAAGTGTAAGTACTCGTTTAAAA
Organism: Ferruginibacter sp.; assembly: GCA_031429575.1. Classification (GTDB taxonomy): domain Bacteria; phylum Bacteroidota; class Bacteroidia; order Chitinophagales; family Chitinophagaceae; genus Ferruginibacter. The sequence goes on along the minus strand of JANOZW010000066.1, from coordinate 18,401 downwards.
CTTGCAGATGCACGTGCATAAACAATTTTTGCAACTTTGGTAGAACCTACAAAAGATACCGCTTCAATTCCTGGATGATCACAAATAGCTTCAACAATTTCTCTATCGCCGTTTACAATATTTAGCACTCCATCTGGCAAGCCCGCTTCTTTTAAAAGCTCTGCAATTTTTATAGAACTTAATGGTACAATTTCTGAAGGTTTTAAAATCATGGTATTCCCCAATGCCAATGCATTTGGTATTGTCCAATTGGGTACCATACTCGGAAAATTAAATGGCACAATAGACGCTACAACACCAATGGGACAATAGTCTGTACGACATTCTACACCTTTGCTTACTTCTAAAATTTCGCCACCTATGAGTTGTGGTAGCGAGCAAGCAAACTCTGTAAGCTCAATACTTTTTTCTACTTCTGCTCTTGCTTCATCTAGCGTTTTTCCATTTTCTTCTTGCACCAATTGCGATAGCTCTAGCATTTTTTTTTCTAGCAGTGCTCTGTATCTATAAAAAATTTGCACACGTTCTTTTATAGATGTTTTTGACCATGTTTCAAATGCTTTTTGCGCTACCGCAACGGCTTCACTCAAATCCTCGTTGTTAGATAATGGAACGGTTGATAATAAACTTCCATCTAATGGAGATATCACATCTAACGTGTTATTTGTTTTGCTGGCAACAAATTTTCCACCAACAAAATTTTTAATTTCAGGATATTTCATGATATATATTTTTCTTTAGCAGTTTCTTAAAATAATCTTTTCGGCTACACTAACAAAAACCAAATAGATACTAAATATAATGGAATTTTTTTTAAACAGAACTTACGGATTGTGTACAAAATAATACGAAAGTTATAATGGTTAAAGTTTTTATCAAAAATAGTAGGGAAATGCATTTACAAAAATGAAATAGATACGTTCATTAAATAGCTTTAAAGTCACGACACATTCAATATATATCTTTTTTTCTTGTCATCTTTACTACACGCATTCTATTTATTTATCGTGTAAAAAATATTATTAATCCACAATTGTGCTTGTTGGCAAGGAGATTGCGAATGTTTTTACGAAAATCCATTTTCTTCATCGTTAAAAATCCTGCCTATGGTTACCGTAATCATTCCTGCGTATAACGAAGGAGCTACAATAAAACAGGTAATACAAATTGTAAAACAATCGCAATGCGTAAGCGAGATTATTGTTATAGATGATAAATCTACAGACAATACAGTGCATGAAGCAAAAACAGAACTGGTAAATATTTTTACCAGTTCTGTTAGAGGCAAAGGTTCATCTATGCGTGAAGGAATATTGCTTGCTAGTAATAATATTGTTGTATTTATTGATGCAGACATTACTACATATCCCAAAGATGTAATTGATAGATTGGCATTACCTATCATAAACAAAGAAGCAGATTTTGTAAAATCTTATTTTGAACGACAAGCGGGTAGAGTAACAGAGTTGGTTGCAAAACCATTATTGTCATTTTTATTTCCATTGCTTAGTAATTATAAGCAACCGCTTAGTGGTATGATTGCTGGTAAAAAAGCATTGCTACAAAAAATAAATATTGAAGACGATTATGGTGTGGATATTGGTATACTCATAGATATGCATGAAAAAGGTGCGAGGATAAAAGAAGTAAGTTTAGGTTATATTGAAAACAGGATGCATTCTGTTTTTCAATTGGGGAAGATGAGCAAAGAAGTTACACATGCTATCTTAAAAAGATCTGGACAGTTTTTTGAAAATACGGTAGAACTATTTACTGGTTATCATTTTCATACAGAAAATAAGCAATTGGATTTTGCTGTAAAGAATGCAACAAAGGGATTAAAAAAGCTAGCCATTTTTGATATGGATAAAACAATTTTGCAAGAAAGTTTTATACATACATTGGCACAAAAATTTAATTTTAAAAAAGAGTTGGATGACATTGTACATCTTTCTGCATCGCCATTTATACGTATAAAACAGATTGCACAATTACTACAAGGCTTATCTATAAAAGATATTTTAAAAACAGCAGATGAAATGTTGTTGATAGATGATGCCAAACATGTAATAGCACAACTGAAACAAAAAGGTTATATCTGCGGAATAATTAGTGAAAGTTATGATGTTGTTGCCAATCACATAGCCAATAAATTGGGAATGCATTTTTCATTGGCAAACGAATTAGAGTTTAATAAAAGCATTGCTATTGGAGAAGTAAAAATTCCTTCCTTTTTTCTAAAAAATAAGAATAGCATTTGCAACCATGACTATTGTAAATCAAATGCAATACAAGTACTCATAAAAAAATATGGTATTGATATAAAAAATGTAATGGCCATGGGTAATGGCAAAAACGATATTTGCATGGTACAAAATGCTGGTACAGGCATTGCTTTTTGTGCTGATAATAAAACACTAGGTAAGGTTTCTAATTATCAAATTTTCGTACCATGCTTTAGTGATATTTTGCCCTTGGCTTTTTAATTACTCGTGTACAGCTAATACAGGTACTTTGCTTTGATAAATCATCTTTTTAGTGTGCTGTGTTTTAAATAATCTTTCAAAGAAACTATGGTGCTTAGGTCCCATAATAATCATGTTTATATCTTTATCTTGTACAAACAAATTTATAGACTCATGAAAATCGTACAAGCGCATAAAATAAAACTCGGGGTTAAAATCGGTTAATAATTTTTCCATTTCATCTCTTTCTGCTTTAAATCCATTTGTAAGAGAAATATAATGGCTATCATCTACATTAACTACATGCACGTTTGGTTTAAAATCTGCCAATACTCGCTTTATGGCAAGTAATACTGGGGTATCTTCTACCGATTTCATTTCAGAAGCTATCAATACATTTTCAATACCTTCGTAAGCAGCGTCAGCAGGCACAATTAAAACTGGACAAATATTTTGCTCTGCCATTTTAAGTGTGTTAGAGCCAGAAAAACGTTGTGCTAATGCAGATTTTCCTGTAAGCCCCATTACAATCATGTAAGCAGCTTTTACATGCGCAAATGCAGTAAGGCATTCAATAAAACCATTGCCTGATTCTGCAATGGTTTCAATATTAATAGCAATATCTTTTAGTTCATTTTGTAAACCAGATAAATATGTTTTAGATACATTTACATCTTCGCCAGAAGTGTAAAAGTTATACAGTATAATGTTTACATCTGTTCTATTTGCGTACATTTTTGCACCATAATGTGCCGCATTAAAAGATGTTTCAGAAAAGTCGATTGGAATAATAACATTTACCATATAAATATTTTTTACAAATTAAGTGATTTATTGTGAATGTTGCAAACCATTTACACATTAAAATAAATTTTGAATGAGGAATATTACTTAAATTTCATTTACATGCCTTCCGCTATTCTTTTTATAAAATCTTCCAAACTTTCTCCATCTTTCATTTTTGTATTTTCTAATCCACTAGCAAGGGCATTTATTTTGCTGCCTAAAAAACTGATTTTTTCTTCTATCATCGCCTTATCTCCAGTTTCCCAATAGTCAGTTTCGTCTATCATGGTAAAATGGGTAAGATATTTTTTATTAAAATGGCGCATCAACTCTATCACTTTTATATGTGTGTCTGCACCGGCAAATTGTGTTTTGGTGCTAATGTTGTAAATGGGAAAAGGCTCGGTAAAAAATTGTTTTAACCATGGTGCATAAATATACCCTTCATGGTCAAATACAAAAACAACAGGTTCACATCCTTGCGGTGAAACCATAATACCATAATCATTATCACTTGCTGAAGTTTCAAACTGATTGTTGGGATATTCCCTTAAAAAAATGGTATAAGTCCAACCGAGTATTTTAGCTATATCTTCTAGCTCTTCTACAAGCAGAGGTAAAAGTGCAGCGTCTTTTAATTTGCCGCTGTAATGAATAGATACACCCATGAGAGAATAATTTAAATGTATACATTAAAGGATGTTCATGCAATGTAAATAAAAGTATAATAAAATTACAAATAATAAAATTAATATTATTCCTTTATCCTCCATTTATATTCTCTGTAATAATACACCATGATAAATGTTAGACCAAAGCAACAAATAAATAGAAGAATTCTTACTCCCGCAATAGATGAAAATACTTTTACTGGATCTAAAATATTTTCTAATATTTTATCAAATTTACTTAACAAATAGCCCGTTAAAAATGTACCTGTCATTTTTGTAAAGCGACCTATTTTATCTTCATCTGTTTTGTTCATGGGTGTAGATATTATGGCAACTATCCACCCAAGAATGTAGCCACAAATACACATACTATATGTTGTGGGATAAATAGATCTATCTTCCCCTACTAAATAAGCCATTACAATTAATGCAGTACCTACAATAGCACCCGATACAGCAGTGGCCAAAAGATTGTAATTGGATATCCTCTTTTTTCGCACTTCCTTGGGTAAATTTTTATTATCCAAACTTTGTACATCAGCTAGATTTTCTGTTTCCATCTTAGTGTATTTAAAGTTAAAAAAAATGCGAGGATAATGGGAGGGGACAAAGTTTTACATTTCAACTATTGAAACATAAACTCTTTATAAAGATAAATAAATATTATGAATAAATTAAATGTGATACAAAGGTTTGTAAACTCATAGCTGAAGCGGGGGAGATGGTTTTGTCGTTAGGTATTTTGCTTATTACAAATTTATGAATTGCTTTTTTAATAGTTGGGCAGAAAAACAACACACATTTAGCTGCGCATCATTTCTATAAAAGAGAAAATTGGTCTTTAATAACGGTAGAAATGCAATCTTCTATTTGTGTTTAAAAGTGGTTATGTATTTCTTAAATTTGTAGAAATTCTTATAAGTTTCAATAATCACCCACTTTTCATCAATTATTATAAAAGTTGGAAAACCTTCAATCCTTCCTATTTTGAGATTTGCCTCATTTATTGTAAAAATGGGAAAATGTATTAGTTTCAACTCTTTATATTTCTTAATTGTCTCAATATTTCCACCATAATGAATTGAATAAAAATTCATCATATTTTTATTAGAATTATAAAAAGCAGAAATTGAGTCTGTCTGTTGTAGGCATGGACTACACCAAGTTCCCCAAAAATATAGAACGGTAATTTTATTCGGCTTTGCTAAATCTTTAAAATCTGTTTTATTCTTTTCTAAATCTTCTAGCTCTATGTTTTCGAAGCGATTTGTAAAGTCAATAATTGTAGAAGTTTGTTTCAATTCAATAGTGCTACCATCTTTATCTACATCAATTAGTTCATAAGACTTGCTTTTAAATGGTAATAAATATCCTTTGGTAAAGTAACTATTTTGTTTTAAAGAAACCTCTTTTTCTACTAGAGGATTGTATGCGTAAATTTTATCTTTTTTATTATTGAAATGCCCATTGCAATCATAATCTTGAACAACGATTACATTTGAATCAGGAAGCATTAGCTTTTTATAGTTCCATCTTACTTCTTGTACCATTCGGTATATTTTACTGTTGTGCTTTTGAGTGAACCCGATTCGATTGTTGATTCTAGCTATTTTATTTGATTTTTCTTCGCTAAAAATATTTACTAATACTTTAAATTTTTCAAATTTAGTTTCTGTATTTTTAAGTATTATGCTAAATTGATTTTTACCTTCAAAAGTTTCTATTTCTTCATCTGTAAAATCTAAATCGCCATTTTTGTCGGCTAATATTTTTAATTTATTGTTGGTTGTATCGGTAATTAAAAAAAATAAATTCTTCTGGTTTTTTGAAAATCCGGTATAATAAATACTACCCCATAGTAAGTTTGTAGCTTTTAAGTCGTTAGGTATCTTTATGTAGTAGGGTATGCCTTGAAAGTTAAATACAGTATCAGTTTCTAAGAAATACAATGCATCAGCACCCGAAGTTTTTCCAACTGAGGTATCTCCAAGCAATGTTTTTTCAAACGTAAATATAGTACCCTTAATTCTTTTTTTACAAGAAATAAAAATGGAGAAGATGAATACAATTGATAATATTATTTTCAAATTTGGGAATATTTTTAATGTGAATATAATTCAATAAAAGCCGAATTAAGCCCTCGAATTTTACAGATTTTAAATCGATAAGAGATTTTACCCCAACAAACCACCAATAAAATTACTCCTCAATAACAAGTAAACTCCTCGCCTAGGTGCATGTCACCACTCAACTTCCGTTTCAATCCTCGCCTAGGTGTATATCTCCACGTAACTTCCGTTTCAACCTGTTGCATAATAAAAGCTGACCAAAGTACCACCCCCCAAGGGCTGGCGGATGGGAAGTAGTACCCCACAGTGGAGCGAAGCGAAACGAGGAGTACTACGGACAGCCGCAGCAAATGCCGATTATTGTATGCCGCTCAAAGCCCCAAAAACCACCTCAAAAATTTATTTTGTACATTGCATGTAATTAATACAATAGAAAAAGTTTTATGAGTAAACAGAATAGCTCGGATGGTAAGAAAAAATCTACACAGAGTGAGGTAGTAAAAGGCAGGTTAGAGATTAGCCGAAGTGGTATGGGCTTCGTAATTGTAGAAGGGCGTGAGAAGGATATTATCGTAAAACCAAACGATTTTGGAAAGGCTTTTCATGGAGATATGGTGAAGGTGCAAGTAATGAACCCGCACGATAAAAACAAACGCACCGAAGGAAAAATAACTGCGGTGGTGGAGCGCAAGCAAACAGAGTTTATTGGCAATGTGCAGGTAAAAGGTACGATGGCTTTTTTTATAGCTGGCGGCAATAACCCTATGCCTGATTTTCATATAGATTTTAAAAAATTGAATGGCGCAAAAGATGGCGATAGGGTAGTTGCAAAATTTTTACAATGGGACAAAAGCGATAAAAAACCCGAAGGCGAAATAGTATCGGTAATGACTGCCGAAAACGAAGCCGATATGGCCATGAAAGAAATATTGGTGCATGCAGGTTTTCCATTATCGTTTGATGCAGATGTAATGAAAGCCGCTGCTGCATTGAGTCCTAACATTACGAGAGAAGAATTGAAAAAGCGAAAAGATTGTAGGGATATACTTACGTTTACCATAGACCCTGCAGATGCAAAAGATTTTGATGATGCGATATCGGTAAGAAATTTAGACAATGGTAATTACGAGATTGGTGTACACATTGCAGATGTGAGCCATTTTGTAACACCCGGAAGTATATTGGATAAGAGTGCTTACGAGCGAGCAACGAGTGTGTATTTGCCCGACAGAGTAAATCCCATGTTGCCCGAAAAAATATCGAACGAATTGTGTTCGCTTAGGCCTAATGAAGATAAATATTGTTTCTCGGTAATTTTTCAAATAAGCAACCGTGCAGAAGTAAAGCACAAATGGATTGGAAGAACCGTAATTCACAGCAACCACAGATTTACATACGAAGAAGTACAACAAACCATCGAAACCAAAGATGGGCTTCACTTTAAGCCAATTTTATTGTTAGACGATTTAGCCAAGCAATTTAGAAAAGAGCGTTTTGATAATGGTGCCATCAATTTTTCATCGCAAGAAGTACGTTTTAAATTAGATGATAAGGGCAAGCCGATTGGCATCATGATTAAAGAGAGTAAGGATGCTAATAAATTGGTAGAAGAATTTATGTTGCTCGCAAATCGTACGGTAGCAGAATATGTTTCTAAAATAAAAGTGAATAAAGAGCCAATACCTTTTTCGTATCGTACGCACGATGATCCCGATCCTGAAAAGCTAGCGCCATTTATTGCTTTTGCAAGAAAATGTGGTTATACGTTTGATGCTAAAAATCCAAATGACGTAGCTACATCTTTTAATAAATTATTGGCAGATGTAAAGGGAAAGCCCGAGCAGCATGTGCTAGAGCAGTTGGGTATTCGCACCATGGCTAAGGCAAAATACACTTCAGAAAATGTTGGTCACTATGGTTTAGGGTTTGAAAACTATTGCCATTTTACTTCGCCCATTCGTAGGTATCCTGATGTGATGGTGCATAGGGTTATGCAAAGCATTATCGATAAGAATTTACTTATTGATAAAGCCATGGAAGAAAAAAATAAACATTGCAGCGATAGAGAGCGTGGTGCTATGGAAGCAGAACGTGCAAGTAATAAATACAAGCAGGTAGAATACATGCAGCAGTTTTTGGGCGATGAATTTGAGGGGATTATTAGCGGTGTATCTCAATTTGGTTTTTGGGTAGAAACCGTGGAGCACAAATGCGAAGGGTTGGTTTCTGTAAAAGATCTTAGCGACTACGATGATTTTAGACAAGATGAAGCAAATTATTCTCTCGTTGGTATGCGCACAGGCAAAACGTTTAGAATGGGAGACCATATTACCATAAAAGTAGTGGCGGCTAATTTAGACAAGCGCCAGCTAGATTACCAATGGGTGACGGAAGTGGAAGGTAAGGCAAAACAAGCAGGGGTAAAGGGTTCGAAGAGTGCGGCGAAGAAGGAGGAAGTGAAAAAGAAAGCGGCGAAGAAGAAGTAAGAAAGTTGAAGGTTGAAAGTTGAAGGTTGAAAGTTGAAAGTTGGTGAATGGTTGATTAGTTTTTAGTTGATTTTGTAGAATGTAAAATGCGAAGCATTTTCCTTCCCCGACTTATTTCCTGAAAAATGTCTTCTCGACTTCTCGGCAAAAAAAACTTTGCGAAGCAAAACAAAAATGAAGTTTTTTCCTTAGTGTCTTAGAGACTTTGTGGCAAACAAATTCAACGAAGCTGAAAAAATATAAATTAGTAAACCATCAGTTACTTAACACCGTACATGTGAGTTCAAAAAAATAGTTATACATTTCAATGCATTCATTCCAACATTTCTCCCAACAATTTGAAGAACGATTTAACGTACGTCATTTTCCTATACACACACCTACGCTATACGACCCTGCACAATATATTTTGAGTATAAAAGGAAAGCGCATTCGCCCTATTTGTGTGTATTTGGCTAATGAAATGTTTGCGCCTGTTGGCGATGATGCCTACCACGCAGCAGCATCTATAGAACTGTTTCACAATTTTAGTTTGATACACGACGATATAATGGATAAAGCACCATTGCGCCGTGGAATGGAAACCGTGCACCAAAAATATGGAGAGAATACAGCCTTACTTGCAGGCGATGTAATGTTTGTAACTGCTTATGAAAACCTTGGCAGAATAAGCGCACTATACTTGCACCGCAGCATAGATATTTTTAATAAAACAGCTAAAGAAGTTTGCGAAGGCCAGCAACTCGATATGGATTTTGAAACCAAAGATCATGTGAGTTTTGATGAATACTTAAATATGATAACGCTGAAAACCTCTGTACTCGTGGCTTCTAGCTTGCAGATGGGTGCTGTGCTTGGCGGTGCAGGTTTGGGCAATCAAGATCATTTGTATGAGTTTGGCAAAAACCTCGGCATAGCTTTTCAGGTGCAAGATGATTACCTCGATGCTTTTGGCGATGCCACAAAAACTGGTAAGCAGCAAGGCGGCGATATCATTGCCAACAAAAAAACTTTTCTTATGATACATGCACGGGAGTATTGTACACCCGAAGCCAATGCAGAATTGGATGCACTCATAAAAAATAATCCTGCCGATAAAGTAGAAAAAGTTTTACAAATTTTTAGAGATTGCAAAGCCGATCAATGGGCTACCGAACTTAAAGAAAAATACTACAACATTGCCCTACAACATTTAGATGAAGTGGCTGTGCTTAGCGATAGAAAAGTTTTGCTGAGACAACTGGCGGCTGATTTGATGATGAGGGAGAAATAGAGAGCAAGATTTTAGATATGAGACATTAGACACAGAATCGTAAAGAGTTTTAATATTACCTAATCTAGTACTTACTCGATTAAGTTTCTCTCTCCGCCGATTGGCGGAAGGATAGGTGGGGCTTTTTTATTTTGGACAAAAAGCTTTGCTTTTTGCCCAAACAATTTCAGCTATGGTCAGCATCGTTGTGTCACTCACTTCATCAACATACCATTATTCATCTTTTATAGTGCAATAGATTGCGTTTTATTTTTTTGAAACAACAGTAGAAAACTTGATTTGAAAAAATTAGCAAATTAGCACATCAGCAAATTAGCTTATTCAAAGAATTTCCGTACTTTCCATTCTACAAAAACAACTAACATGAGTAATTCTTTATTCAGAAGAAAAAATATATCAAGCATATTGGCAGAAGGTGGTGATGATAGCCATGGTGGCGGCGGATTAAAGCGTGTACTAAATTTAAAAGATCTTACTTTTTTTGGTATAGCAGCTATATTGGGCGCAGGTAGTTTTAGTAGTTTGGGTGGTGCTGTTTTTAATGGTGGGCCTGGGGTAGTAATATTATTTATCATTACGGCTATTGCTTGTGCATTTACTGCATTTTGTTACAGTGAGTTTGCTAGTCGCATACCTGTAGCGGGTAGCGCATACACATATGCATACGCAAGTTTTGGCGAATTATTTGCATGGATAATTGGCTGGGCGCTCATTATGGAATATTCTATTGGCAATATTTATGTAGCCTATTCTTGGAGCGATTATTTTACTTCTTTTTTAGACAAAATAAATGTGCATATACCTCAATATTTAAGTACGAGTTATATGGAGGCTAAGCATGCTGTGAATGGTGGCTCTACCAATGCAGATGTATTGGCAGCATGGAATAATGCGCCAATAATAGGAGGATTGAGAATTATTGCAGACATACCTGCTTTTATTATTAATGTGCTTATTACAATGTTGGTGTATAGAGGTGTAAAAGAAAGTAGAAACTTTAGCAACCTCATGGTAGTATTAAAATTGATTGTTGTTTTTTTAGTGATTGCAGTAGGAGGTTATTATATTTTTTCAAATGGGCTTACGGCTAATTGGATGCCTGCAAATGATGAAGGGGTAAAAGCATTTATGCCAAATGGTTTTGGAGGGGTTATGATGGCGGTAAGTGGTGTATTCTTTGCCTATATTGGTTTTGATGCAGTGAGTGTGTTGGCTGAGGAAAGCAAAAACCCACAGAGAGATTTACCAAGAGGTATGATTTTATCGTTGGTAATTTGCACCGTAATTTATATTTTACTTACACTTGTGCTTACTGGTGCTGTGCATTACAAAAAATTTGATGGAGTAGGTGATCCTTTATCATTCATTTTTGAAGCTTCAAATTTGAATGTTGGTTGGATGCAGTTTTTGGTTTCTATTGTTGCTGTTGTAGCTATGACGAGTGTGTTGCTTGTTTTCCAAATGGGGCAACCTCGTATTTGGATGAGCATGAGCCGTGATGGATTGTTGCCACATGTGTTTCAAAAAATACATCCGAAATTTAAAACACCTTCATTTTCTACAATAATAACAGGGCTTGTAGTAGGTATTCCAATCTTTTTTACAGATAAAACTTTTGTGCTTGATTTTACAAGTATTGCTACACTCTTTGCATTTGTATTAGTATGTGGTGGTGTATTGCTTATTCCTCGTATGCAAAAAGAACCTGGTAAGTTTAATTTGCCTTATGTAAACAGTCAATTTATATTTCCAGTTATTATTGTAGCAGCCATTTTGCTTTTGTCTGCATTTACGTCCTCTTATTTTACCAATCTATTTAATTTCGATTTTAGTGCTAATGCAGATTACACATCAGGTAAGAAAACGTTTATGGACATGGCATTACCCAACATTTCTTTAATAATATTTTGGTTAAGTTTAATTATAATGGCCATTTTTGCTTTCCTAAAAAAATGGTCTTTAATACCATTAATGGGCGTAGCCACTTGCCTTTATTTGCTTACGGGTATGAGCAAGAGCAATTGGATATGGTTTATCGGTTGGTTGGGCTTGGGCTTGGTTGTTTATTTCTTGTATGGGTATAAGAAGAGTAAGTTGGCAAGCAAATAGCTAGAAAGAATATTTTTGCTTCCTAAAAATAATTCGTGAAAATTCGTGTCATTAGTGGCAACAATTTTTTGCGTAGCAAAAACGCCTTTCCGCCTTTTCAGCTAACATATTTTGCGAATCTTTCCGCCGAAGGAGGAGCAAAAAACTTTGTGTCTTCGTGCCTTTGTGGCAACCCTTTTGTCTGCGAAGTAGCAAAATGAATTCTTTAAGTAAAAGCCCCAAACAACAAAAACTCATTTAACTTTGCAGCGAAAAATACAAAAATGAAATACGAAGTAGGCGATAAAATTATCGTAAAAGCAACAGACGAAGAGGGCAAGGTAATAGAACTCATGAACGAGCAAATGGTAATGATAGAAGTACGTGGCGTGCGCTTTCCGGCATATATGGATCAAATAGACTTTCCTTATTTTAATATGTTTTTTAAACCTAAAAAGGTTGTAGAAAAGAAAACCATTTATGTTGACAATATTAAAAGAGAAAAACCGGCTAAAAAACAAAAAGTAGGGGATGGTGTTTTTCTGAATTTTTTACCCATTTACGATAAAGATATTTTTGATGATGATGTGGTGGAAAAACTGAAAATATTTCTAGTAAACCAAAATGAAGAAGGCTATGATTTTAATTACAATTTAATGTTTAATGGCGAAAGTTCTTTCAACCTAAAAAATAATATTGCTGGGCTTTCAGAATTTTATTTACACGATGTAAGCTTTGAAGACATGGGCGAAGCACCAAAATTTGAATTTGAATTTTCACTTACCATTCCCGATAAAAAGAAAGCACCAGCACACGAAGTTTTTTTTAAGCTCAACGGAAAAAAATTATTTAAAAAAATAGAAGAAACACAACAAAAAAATGAGCCGTCTTTTTCTTACGAATTGTTTGCACATTACCCTGATAAAATTGATGAAGATAAAGTTGATTTGAGCAGACTTGGAGGTGCAGGCTTTAGATTATATGATGCAGGTAAAATTAGAGAAAACCTACCACCGGCACGCAGCGTGGTAGATTTGCACATAGAAAAACTAAGCAATCATTGGGAAGACCTTACCAATTTTGAAATACTTACTATACAACTTAATGCCTTTGAAAAATATTATGAGCTTGCCTTAGCTCATAAGCAACCTACACTTACCGTCATACATGGCGTAGGCGAAGGAAAATTAAAAGAAGAAATACACGATATGTTGAAATTGAAAAAAGAAGTAAAATCTTTTATAAATCAATATCACCAACTGTATGGCTATGGGGCTACGGAAATATATTTTAATTAATTAAAATAAAAACTCCAATACACATTTTTGTAAAACATTGGAGTAAATATTTCTTTATATTGTCATCAATTTTTTATTGTAGGAATAATTTCTTTTTGAGGGTAAAAATGATGTTGAATACCAATATATATTTCGTACATAACAGCTATGGCAACTATAATAAGAACAAGATCTAATACACGCAAAAGCAGTATGCCCCTTCTGTAGTTTTCTTCTACAATATCTTCATTTAACTCTTGGGAATAATTGTACTTATGCGGTCTTTTAAAAAGGAAATTTAACAACAAAAAAATCGTGGTTGCTATCATTGGAAAAATGAAAATGTATTTTTTTGATTCCATAATATCAGGATATCCACGTGTATTGAAATGGTATGGAATTTTATCTGGAGAAGTTGTATATATCCAAATTGCCATAGCATAAGTTGTAGCTAATAGTATGTATGATACAAGTTGAATTATCTTGTCCCTTTTGGTTGGTACAATAATTAAATGAGGTCTGTATTTCATATTTACAATTTTTCAGTTAGCAATTTATCGGCTACTATCTTACTCAACATTTCATTTGTTTTCTTTCCATAATTCACAATAATACTCCCATCAAAATCTTCTACCGAAATAATTTTTACCACAAGACCAAGATAAAGCCCACGAGTGTTTAAAAACTTCAAAAAATCTTCTGATGAGTTGGTTACGGCTGCAAGTTTTAGCTTATCGCCGGCATTGTGGTCGCTTAGTTTTTTATATTGTAGCCATTGTATTTTGCCATTTTTGTCTGGTATTGGCGAGCCATGTGGGTCCACATTTGGGAAGCCCATTAGTTCATCCATTTTATCAAAAAAAACAGGTGATTGTAAATGTTCTACTTGCTCTGCTATTTCGTGTACTTGCTCCCAACCAAATCCCATTTTTTCTACCAAATACATTTCGGTAAGTCGATGCTTACGTATAATTAAACCAGCTTCTTTTTTGCCATTCTCTGTTAATCGAAGGGGTTTATAACTCTCGTAATACACCAACTTCTTTTCTGCCAATTTTTTTATCATACTATTTACAGAAGGCATTTTTATTTGAAGCTCCTTGCTCAGTTCCTGCACGGTAACTTCTCCCTTATCGTTGCTAAGGTTAAAGAGCGCTTTTAAATAATTTTCTTCGGCATATGTATTCATATTGCTAAGATAGGGAAAAGTTGAAAGCTTAAAGTTGAAGGCTTAAACTTTGCCATTCAAATCTATTCGGCAAACCGTTTTAAATAGGAAAACATTTTTTAACCCATGTCCAACTTTATTAGTATTTTGTTGTTTAAAATAAATGCTAAAATAATAAATGGTAAATAGTTTATACTAGATAATAAATAACAATACATTTGTAATTCAACAGCTATTTTGCAATATGCAATTTTCATCTTTACTAGATAAATTTAATGAACCCGAAACATTAAAAATGGCCAAACTCGGTCGTGAATTGAGGGCCAAAGGAATTGATATTACTGACCTTAGTTTGGGGGAGCCCGATTTTGATACACCTACACATATAAAAGATGCAGCTAAAAAGGCAATCGATGAAAACTTTAGTCATTACACACCTGTGGTTGGTTATATTGATGTAAGAGAAGCGGTATGTACAAAATTAAAAAGAGATAACAATTTAGATTATGCACCTGCACAAATAATTGTAAGCACAGGCGCAAAGCAAAGTATAGCCAATGCGGTACTTGCATTGGTTGATATAGGCGATGAAGTAATTATACCAACACCTTATTGGGTTACGTATAGTGAAATTGTAAAACTAGCAGGAGGAGTGGTGAAATTTGTAAACACAACATTAGAGAACGGTTATAAAATTACAGCTGCTGAATTGGAAAATGCCATAACAGCAAAAACAAAGCTGTTTATGTTTTCATCGCCATGTAATCCAACTGGTGCGGTTTATACCAAAGATGAGTTAACGGCCTTGTCAGAAGTATTTAAAAAGTATTCGGATGTTTTTATTTTGAGCGATGAAATTTATGAATTTATAAATTATACTGGCAAGCATGAAAGTATGGCTCAGTTTGATTTTTTAAAAGAACGTGTAATTGTAATAAATGGATTAAGCAAAGGTTATGCAATGACAGGTTGGAGGCTTGGCTACCTTGCAGCATCTGCAGATATAGTAAAAGCCTGCGAAAAATTGCAAGGGCAATTTACAAGTGCTACATGCTCTATTACGCAGCGTGCAGCCATAGCAGCGCTCATTGGCGACCACACACCTACACAAGAAATGGTAGCTACCTTTAAAAAACGAAGAGATAGGGTTATGGAATTACTAAACGATATACCAGGTTTAATTTACAACGAACCGCCTGGTGCATTTTACGTTTTTCCAGATGTGAGTGCATACTTTGGAAAGAGTACACCTGCGGGAAAGCTGATTGAAAATGCGGATGAATTGTGCATGTATTTGTTGAATGATGCGAATGTATCTATCGTTACAGGTAAAGCTTTTGGTCAACCAAAATGTGTGCGTATGAGTTTTGCAATAAGTACCGCTAATATTGAAAAAGGTTTTGCAAAAATTAAGAAGGCGTTGGCGGATTTAATTGTTTAATTGTTGACAACGATTGTGAACTTATAAAATTATTAATTATTATCTATCAATTAATAATTATTCAACTGTCTCTTATACATTTGCACGGCATTTTCTAAACCTAAATAAAGTGCATCGCAAATAAGTGCATGCCCAATAGAAACTTCTAATAAATTAGGTACATGTTGTGCAAAGTATTGTAAGTTTTGCAAATCTAAATCATGCCCTGCATTAATGCCTAAACCTAGCTCGTTTGCTTTCAAAGCTGCCACCACAAAAGGCTCAATTGCCAACTGCTTTTTGCCCACTGAGAACTGCCTTGCGTAACTTTCTGTATATAATTCTATCCTATCTGTACCAGTTTCTTTTGCACCTTCAACCATTTTTACATCTGCATCTACAAATATAGAAACTCGTATTCCTTCCTTTTTAAAAACAGCAATAATGTCTTTTAAATATTGCTGATGTGTAATCGTATCCCAACCATGGTTGCTGGTTATTTGCCCAATGGCATCGGGAACAAGTGTCACTTGAGTAGGTTTATTTTCCAATACCAATTTCACAAAACTATCTTCGGTAGGGTTGCCTTCAATATTAAATTCTGTTGTTAATACTTTTTTTAAATCGTACACATCTTTGTAGGTAATATGCCTTTCGTCGGGTCTTGGGTGAACCGTTATACCATATGCACCAAAACGCTCAATGTCCTGTGCAGCCTTTATTACATCAGGGTTGTTGCCGCCTCGGGCATTGCGTATGGTGGCTATTTTATTTATGTTTACAGAGAGATTTGTCATAGTACAAAAATAAGCTAATTTAATACTTCCTAACATCTTTAAACTTTTTCATAATTGTATAGTCAATAGGGTTATAATCAGTTTGGAATGTACTAGTGGGTTTAAAATGGAATAACATGAATGTAATAAAGAATATTCTTGCAGCTTTTTTTCTTATGTTTGCTTTTATAGTAATCTATATTTTTTCGCAAGGAAAAAATCGGGATGGTTTAATTTGAAAAATATATTTTATTTGAACTTTTGTATTATAAAAGGTAGAACTGTGCTTGGTTGTAGCCATATTACATCCTCATCTTTTTTAAACCAAGTCATTTGCCGTTTTGCATAATGCCTTGTGTTTTGTTTTATTAATTCAACAGCTTTTTCTAGTGTTATGTTGTTTTCAAAATAATCAAACAACTCTCTGTAACCCACTGTTCGCAATGCATTCAAATCTTTTTGTGGAAAAAGTGCTTGAGTCTCTTTTTCCAAACCTTGAGCCATCATTTTATCTACCCTAGTGTTTATTCTCTCGTATAAAATGGGTCTTGGTATTTCAATGCCAATTTTTATAATATTAAAATCTCTTTCTTTTTTTATTTTTTGTTGATGAGCAATTATTGATTTTCCAGTATTGCGTACTACTTCCAATGCACGCATCATACGTTGTGGATTTTGTATTTCTCCTTTTTCAAAATACAAAGGATCTTCTTGTTGTAATTTTTCTTGAAGCCAAGTTATGCCATATGCAGTGTAGTTTTCAATAATGTCACTTTTTATTGTAGAGTCTGTCGGTGCTATATCATCCAAACCCTCGCAGAATGCTTTTATATATAATCCTGTGCCACCCACCATTACGGCAACATCATTTGTTTTAAATATCTCGCTTATGGCTGCCAATGCATATTGCTCAAAATCTGCTGCAGAAATATTTTCAGTAATGCTATGTGAATTTATAAAATAATGATGAATGGCTGAAAGATGCTCTAGCGAAGGTTTTGCCACACCAATACCCAATTCTTTAAAACATTGGCGACTATCAGCAGAAATGATTTGTGTGTCAAAATGTTTTGCAATATCAATGGCAATATCGGTTTTGCCACTAGCGGTTGGGCCGCAAATTATGATGCAGGTTTTTTGTTTCATAAATAAGGTTTGTAAAGAACCTTCATTATTAAATTTATGCTTTGCTATTTCTTAATTTTCATATTTGCACATTTACACATTTGCAAATTGTCACATTATCATATTTCCTCCTCATTAAATTCTTCATCTTGTTCTTCGGTTTCCTCTGATACATCCCCTCCTTCACCCTCTTCTCCAAAACCATCTTCCATAGCAGTAGCTTTAAGGTCATACTTTTCTTCCATTTCTGCAAGGCGCTTGTCCACTATGCCTTTGGTGCCATATTGAGATGGTGCAATACCTTCTGTACGTACACAACATGGGTACGATAATTTTGCATTTTCTTCTTTATCTACATTTATAAGTTCTATAGCAAAAAACCAATGCTTTACAAAATCATATTCATACACAAACTTTTGATTAGGGTCTTTAATTTCTGATGCAATAATGGTCTCAGACATAATGAGTGGCTCCGCCCTGTATTCCTTATCGTATTTTTCAATAGATATCTCTCTGCCCTTTTGCCAAATATCATTGCTTCTGTAAAAAGTAGCGGCATGTATTTTGTCAAATTCATATGCTATCAATATAGCATGATGCAAATCCAAAAAACTATTGGAATGCTTTATTGCCACATCTCTATAAATGCTTTCATCTTCTTGAAAATAGACCCTAAATTTTAAAATTGCCATGTAACGAAATTAGTAGTTTTGATTGTTATTTATGTGTTTATATCCATTTTGGATTTTTTAAACTCAATCCACAAAGATAATGATGCAATCGACTTGTTAATCAAC